>JAYVUZ010000150.1:0-23571 GCA_043787415.1 Fimbriiglobus sp.
GGCGAAGGTGACGGATCACATCTGGAGCTTTGAGGAACTAGTCGAGCTGATCGACCGGGCCGAATTCGAGCGGAAACGGAATGCCCCGCCAAACTGAGACACTACCTGGGAGGAGGCTGCGAAGGCCTTGGCCCGGTGCCAGCAGTTGGCTCCGGACCGGCAGGCGGTCTTGTCCCGGCTCGGGGTTTCACAACTCTGGACCGGGCGAACAGCCGATGCGCTGTCCAACCTTCGTCGTGCGGCAGCACTGGATTCGGCCGACCCGTTCGCACAATCCGGGTTGATCGGGGCCCATGCCCTGGCCGGTGACGATGCTGGGAGCCGGGCCGCGGCCAAGCGCCTAACAGAACTGATGTCGGACGGCCCGACCGACCGAATTGTCGTTGCGGCCGGCCGCGTGCAGAAGTTATTCAAGTACGACGAGTTGGTCCTCCACTACTTGAAAGCTGGTAAGCACCGCGAAGCCTTCCAGGTCGGTGCCGCTCAGTCGGCATTCGACCCTGTACCAGTCCGCAACTACGTATTTCGTGACCGCGACACCTTACGATACAATACGGCTTGCGCTGCAATCCTGTGGGCGGCTACTACCGGCGAGCAGGCGCCGCCGGCGGGCGAACAGGCGGCGTTGCGTTCGCGGGCGTGTGACCTGCTCACCGAAGACTTAGCTTTTGAGGCCAAGACGGCTGCTGACTTGCGATCCGGACGTATGACAAGGGAAAGTTCAACTCCCGGCCGTGCCTGGGAGAAGCGGAACGCTTTCACCGAAGTGGGGAAGACGCTCGACCACTGGCTGAAAGACAAGGACTTGGTCACCGTCCGCCACCCGATCTGCACCGGCCTGCTGCCGGCCGACGAACGGGACCGCTGGCGGGCGTTCTGGGCCAAGGTGCGGACGCTCCGCGACGAGACGGCGGCCAAGCCGTAACCGCCACTCACGGCTCGCCGGGCAACCGACGGAACCAGTATCCGGGCCGGCGACTGGTGTGAACGACGGCCAGCACGAACACCAGGCTCGGCTCGACCACGAAAACGAGGTAGTACGGGAACTTGCGGAGCGGCGCGAACCGGGTACCGTGGCTGAGCGGCGAGAACGCAGTCGGGGTGTGAGAGACCGCCCCGGCCGTCCGCCAGAACTCGGCGTGGAAGCGGGCGGCCGTCGGCCCGGATCGGGCGGCATACCACCGGCGGGCGTGCCGGACTTCCCGGTCGGCGGCCGGGTGGAAATCAATCGGCGTCATCGAGGTCGTCGGCCTCCATCCGCCGGCGGACCTCCTCAGCCGGGATGCCCTTCACAGCGCCGCTCCGTAGGTCGTCAATCCGTCGCTTGATCTCGGCCGCCCACCCGGGTCCGAGCGGGTCGTCATCGTCCGTCCGATCCTCCGGCTCCAAACTCCCACACAGCGCCTCGACCAGTTCCTCCCGGTCGCCCTCCGGCAGGGCCAAGGCTTCGGCGATCACGTCCGTCAGCGGTCGAGTCATATGGTCCTCCCGTTTTCAGCTTACCACACCGCCGGCCGCCGCCGCAACCGGCGGGCGCTACCGGGCGTACTGCTGGAAGATCTGGTCGAACTGGCCGGCCGCCTGCCGGAAGGCCGCCACCAGGGTCGGGTCGAACTGCCCGGGGCTTTCTTCGGCGATGACACGCACCGCCCGCGGGTGAGTCAGCCCCGGGCGGTGCGGGCGGCGGCTCCGCAGAGCATCGTACACCGTCACCACCGCCGCCGCCCGGGCAGCCAGTGGCACCGCCGTCCCGCCCAGCAGGTCCGGGTACCCCTGCCCGTCCCACCGCTCGTGGTGGCTCCGCACCACCTCGGCCGCCAGGGTCAGGTACGGCAGCGCCCCGGCGTACCGGGCGGCCACGTCCACCACCACCTCGCTGCCGGCCGTGGTGTGGGTCTGCATCACCATCCGCTCGTCGGCCGTCAGCCGGCCGGTCTTCTGCAGCAGGTCGGTCGGCAGCACCAAGTGCCCGAGGTCGTGCAGCGGCAGCACCGCCGTCAACATGTCCAGGTAGGCCGGGTCGTGCAGCCGGGCGTACTCGCCGGCGGCCGGGCAGTCGGCGGCCAGCGCCCGCAGGTATCGGGGCAGCCGCCGGCCGTGCCCCCGGCCCACCTGGTTGGCCTCCTCCAGCACACGCGACACGGTGGCCGCCAGCGCCTCGGCGGCGGTGCTGTCCCACCCGCCGGCCGACGCCGGCTCCGGGGCCGCCGGCCAGTCGGCCCCCAGGTCGAAATCGACCAGCCCGGAGTCGCCGGCCGGCCGCTGCAGATCGGCCAGCGGCATCCGCATGGTGTCCGAGGCCGCCCCCAGCCGGGCCATCCGGGCGGTGGCCGGGGCGGCGGGGTGGCCGGACTTCGGCCCGCTGCCCCCGGCCGACTCCCGCTCCCGGCGGGCCAACAGCCCCCGCACCCGGCTCCGCAGCTCGGGCAGGGAGAACGGCTTCTGGATGAAGTCGTCGGCCCCCGCCAACAGCAGCCCGCCGAGTGTTTCGGCCGGGGCTTGCCCGCTCATCAGCAGCATTTTCAGCCCGGGGTCGGCCCCGCCGGTCCGCACCCGCTCGACCAGCCTGGCCCCGTCCAGCCCGGGCATGGCCAGGTCCACCACCGCCAGGTCGAAGTGGTCGGCGGCCAGCCGGTCCCAGGCGGCCGCCCCGTCCGCGGCCTCGGTGCAGTCGCACTCGCCGGCCAGCAGCTCCCGAACCACCGCCCGCACGGCCGGGTCGTCGTCCACCACCAGCACCCGCCGCCGCCCGCCCCCGGCCCCCGGCCCTGCACCCCGGGCCGGCTCCGGCCGCCACCGCTGGAGCGGGGCCAGCGCCGCCGACACGGCGGCGGCCGTCGGCAGCCGCCGGTCCGGGTTCGGGTCCATGAGTTTGGCGATCAGGTCGTCGAGTTCGGCCGGCAACTCCGGCCGCACCCCCCGCACCCGCGGCGGGGCGCACGTCAGCCGGCGGGTGAGGTCGCTGATGGCCGCCCCGGTCTCGGGGAACGGCTCCCGACCAGACACGGCCAGGAACAGGCTGGCCCCGAGCGAGAACAGGTCGGCCCGGGCGTCCACCCCGCTCGGGTTGACGGCCTGCTCCGGGGCCATGTATCCGACGGTGCCCAGCAGGGTGCCGGGGTCGGTCATCTGCCGATGCGGGTGCAGGGCCAGACCGAAGTCGAGCAGCTTGCCCTCCCCGTCGGGCGTCACCAGGATGTTGCTCGGCTTGATGTCCCGGTGGATGAGCCGGTGGCGGTGGGCCTCGGCCAGCGCATCGGCCACCTGCCGGAAGATGCCGGCCGCCTGGTGGACCGGCAGCGGCCCGTCGGCCAGCACCCGGGCGGCCAGGTCGGCCCCGGGGATGAGTTCCATCACATAGTAGCTGCGGGCTGCCCCGTCCGGCGGGTGGTGCCGGCCGGCGTCCAGGCAGGCGACCAGGTGCGGGTGCTTGAGCCGGGCCACGGCTCGGGCCTCCAGGAAGAACCGGCGGAGCAGGCGGGGGTTGTCCTCGAACCCGTTGGCCATCAGCTTGAGAGCCACCGGCCGGCGGAGGTGCAGGTGTTCGGCCCGGAACACCACCCCCATGCCGCCCCGGCCGACCGGCTCCAGCAGCCGGTAGTGGCCGACGATCAGGTCGTCCAGCCGACCCTTGGCCACCGCCTCGGCTTGGTACCTGGTGAGCAGGTGACGGTCCACCAGCCGGGGGAGCAGGTGTTCCACCCGGTCCGCCTCCAGCAGATCGGCCCGCACCCCGCCGGGCAGCTCGTCCCACTCCTCCGGCAGCAGCACCATCGCGTCCAATAGCCGGGCCAACAGGTGAGCGGCCGGGCTGAGCGGCAGTTCGTTCCCCGCCCCGCAAACGAAGTCGGTGGTGTCGTCGGCGGCCAAGCCGCTGATGGTGGCGTGGGACATGGACGGCTCTCACGGGCGATTGGGCCGCGGGCGCCCCGGCGGGAAGGCCACCGCTACCGTAGCCCACGCGAGTCGGGTGCGGACGGGAAAAACGCCGCGCTCGGGCGGGAAATGTGCTGCCAGTTCACGCCGGCATACAAACCGCGCGGTGGGGGTTGTAGTCGGTAGGTCGTTGGCCGAGAAGTGTTACGCGGAAGGCGCTAACGAGAGGACGCCGGTTGTGCTGTGGGAAGAGGATTCGGCGACCAGGCGGGGCGGAAGTTTCTCGGCCCCACCCAGCCGCCGAGCCAAGTCACACCCCGGCGGCCCGCCGCAAGGCCTCGGCCTTGTCCGTCTTCTCCCATGGGAAGTCGGCCCCGTCCCGGCCGAAGTGGCCGTGGGCGGCCGTCGGCTGGTAGATCGGCCGCCGCAGGTTTAGACTCTCGATGATCCCCTTCGGCGTCAGTTGGAAGTGCTCCCGCACTAGGGCCACCAGCTTCTCCTCGGTGACACCCGGGGCGGCCGTGCCGGCCGTACTCACCCAGATGTTCAGCGGGTCCGGGTAGCCGATGGCGTAGCTCAGTTGCACCTCACACTGCCGGGCCAGTTTGGCGGCCACGATGTTTTTGGCCACATACCGGGCGACGTAGGCGGCGCTGCGGTCCACCTTGGTCGGGTCTTTGCCGCTGAACGCCCCGCCGCCGTGCCGGCCCCGGCCACCGTAGGTGTCCACGATGATCTTGCGGCCGGTCAGCCCGCAGTCGCCGTGCGGCCCGCCCTCCAGGAAGCAGCCGGTCGGGTTAATGTGGCAGGCGATGTCGTGTTCGCCCAGCACCGGCGTCTTGCCCGGCAGCACCGCCACCAGCTTCCCCTTGACGAGGTCCGGCCGCTCTTTCCGCAGCACCGGGTCGATGAGCTGGTCGATCACCAGTTGGCGGGCCGCGTCGGTGAAGTAGTCCTTGCCGTCGGCCCCGCCCTTCGGGGTCATCACGCTCTCGTCGTGCTGGGTGGACAGCACCACCGTGTGGATGCGGTGCGGGGTGCCGTCGGCCGTGTACTCGACCGTCACCTGGCTCTTGGCGTCCGGCCGCAGCCAGGCCAGCTTGCCGCTCGCCCGCAGGTGGGCATGATGCTCGACCAGCCGGTGCGACAGGTGGATGGGCAGCGGCATGAGGCTGGCCGTCTCGTCGCACGCGAACCCGAACATCATGCCCTGGTCGCCGGCCCCGCCGGTATCCACCCCCTGGCTGATGTTCGGGCTTTGGGCGTGCAGCAGGTTGTTCACCTTCACCGTGCTGGCGGCGAATCCGATCCGCGGGTCGGTGTACCCGATGGCCGTCACCGTGTCCCGCACCAGCTTGTCCACCGCCTCGGTGGTCAGCGGGGCTTTCGTCGTGATCTCGCCGGCCACGGTGCAGTGATCCGTTGTGACCAGTGTCTCGCAGGCCACCCGGCTCATCGGGTCGTGCGTCAGGCAGAAGTCCAGCACGGCGTCGCTGATCTGGTCGGCCACCTTGTCCGGGTGGCCCATCGACACGGATTCACTGGTGAACAGGTATTTCAATCCGCCCCCGGGGTTTAACCCTGGAAGTAAAACAGGACACGGTTCGACGCATTGTATGAATCCGGCCCGTGTCCCACACGCCTTACCGCCCCGCAACGCTCGCCCCGGCCGACACCACCGCCGCCAGCTTGGCGAACGACACGTCCCGGCTGTCACCGGCCCGGACCACCACCCTCGCCTCCTCCACCTCAATCTTGCCGCCGACCAGCACCTCGGCCTTCAGCTCGTAATAAAAGCTGCGGCCGGCATCGAGCGGCGGGGTGTGGAACCGCCGGGCCGGGCCGTTGCCGGCCACCAGTCGGCCGTCCACGTACAGCTTGGCGGCGGCCGGCAGGCTGACCGTCAGTGCGGCGGCCGACGACTCGACCATCGGCTTGAACGCCACGGTGCCACCGGCCTGCACTTCAGCCGCCGCCGGCACCATCGGGATGCTCGGCAGAGCGAACCCGCCGCCTACACACCCGGCACCGTAGCCTACGCACCCGCCGCCATAGCAGCCGACGCTGCTGGAGCCGTAGCACCCGCCGTACACCGCCGACCCGTAGTACACTCCGCCGCCGTAGCACGACGACCCGAAGCAGCCGGAACACGAGCCGCCGTAGCAGCCCGAGAATGCTCCAAAACACGAGGTGCCAACACACCCGGAGCAGGACGCGTACCCGCCACAGCAGCCCGCCGAGCGGTAGCTGCCGACCGGGGCGAACGCCCCCCGCAGCCCGTCGCCGACACCGGCGAAGAAGGCCCGCGCCCGGGGGAACACCGGCCCGCCGTAGCACGACCCGTAGCAGCCGACGCAACTGGTGCCGTAGCACGACCCGTAGCAGGACGAGCCGTGGCAGCCGCCCCGGCCGTCGAACCGGGTCGCGTCCGGCCCGGCGGCCACGGCAGTCATCAGGACCAAGGTGTACATCTTGTGAATCCGTGGTGTCGGAGCGGGCGTTGCAACCTTTATGTGAGTTAGAGTAAAACTTCGCGGGCTGCGGGTCAAACGGCGTCCAGGCAAAGCAGAGAAGTTGGGGTAAGGGGTGAGGGGTTAGCCAACTCGCGCCCGGTCCGCCGGGATTTGCACCCCCCCAGCCCCATAACCCCTAACCCCTATCTATTGCCAGCCGCGGCGGCGGAACAGCCAGCCGGCGGCGACGATCCACCCACACGCCAGCGTCGCCTCGGCCGCAAGGTGCATCCAGTGCTCGGGGCGAACTTCCCGGGTGATGGCCGCGTGCAAGATGCGGGGGCCGTGGAATTCGACCGTCAGCCACGGAATAGACATGATCTGGTTCTGGGTGCAGACGATCAGGATGAGGGAGACGCTCAGCAGGTAGCACATGCCGCCCATGAAGGCCGCCCGCTGGGTGCGGGCCAGCGTGGCGACCGTCATGCCGATGCCCAAGAACCCGGCGGCCACCGCCCCGACGGCCAGCCAGAAAAACAGGCTGCTGAGGACCGCAGGTTGGTAGATGCCGGCCAGGGTCGCGGCCAGCAGGATGCCGCCGGTCGGGTAGAACAGGAACTTGGCCGTGACGATTTCCGCCGGCGACGCCGGGGACAGAGCCTGGGCCAGCAGTACCCCGCGTTCCCGCTCCTCGCAGTTGAGCGTCGGCAGCAGGTAGACGCAGGCGAAATACAGGGCGAACATCACCATGCCCGTCGCCACGGCACTGCGCAGGTCCAGTTCCTTCGCCCCGAGGCCGCTGCGGTCGATGACCACCTCCGGGGCGGTCGGCACGTCCCGCTTGAGCCGGGCGAACGACTCGCGGACGGCCCACAGGTCGTCGCTCGCGTCGTCCGCCGTCGGCCGGCCGGCCAGCACGTCCCGGGCGGCATGAAAGAACCACTTCTCGTAGGGGGCCATATCGCCGGCCGCCCCCGGCGGGTGCCACACCCAGAACTTGTACCCGCCGGCCTGCGGGCGAATCTGGATGGCCGCCGCCCCGGGTTCGTAGGTGATGAGGCCGTCCACGTCGGTCGGCCGGCGGAGGCGGAACGTGACATGCGGCTTGAGGTCGGCCGGCACCCGTTCTTCCAACTGCACGACGAACGGTGTCACGGCCGGGTACTCGACGTAGCAGCGGTGAACGCCCCCGACGAGGCCGCCGCCGCCGGTACCGCCGGCCCCCGCACCGGGGTTGAAGTACGACAGCATGACGGCCGACACGACCAGTAAGGCCGCAAGCGCGAGGCCGCCACGGTTGAGGACGTGCCGGCGGAACTCTTTGAGCAGTAGGGCGCGGAGGATGTGGAAGCGCATCGGATCTCCACGGCGAGCGGCGGGTGTAAGCCCGCTGAGGGTGCGACGACGGGTCGGGAGCTAGAGCTGAGCCGTTGTTGCCTCCTCAGCGGGCTTACGCCCGCCGCTCGCCCGAAACCGTCACTCGAACGCCAGCCCGGTGAGTTTCAGGAACGTCGCATGGAAATCGAACTCGCGGGTGTTGAGCGTTGCCACCCGGCCGCCCCGGATCGCCTCGGCCAGATCGTGCCGGTCCCGCTCCACGTCCATGTCGAACGTCCGGGCCTCGCCGCCGGCGAACCGCGCGTCGGTCTTCCGCTCGGTGTGGGCCGTCTTCAGGTTCAGGGGCGAATCGAGGGCCACCAGCTTGCCCTTGCAGACGATACCCACCCGGTCGCAAATCTTGTCCACCTCGTCCATGTCGTGGGTGGTCAGCACCACCGTCGCCCCCTGCCTCACCCGGTCCCGCAGGATGCGATGCACCACCTCGGCCGAGTGGATGTCCAGGTTGGCCGTCGGCTCGTCCAGGTATAGCACCCGCGGCTCGTGCAGCAGCGCCCGGGCCAGCAGCAGCTTCCGCCTCATGCCGAGCGAGTACCCCCGCACCACCACGTCGGCCGCGTCTTCCAGTTCGACCATCCGCAGGCAGTCCCGCACCCGCAGCCGGGGGGCGTGGTATAAGTCGGCGAAGAATTCGAGGTTCCGCCGGCCGGTGAACTCCTCGAAGTGGTTCTCGCGGTCCGGCACGTAGCCGATGACCGGCTTCATCTTGGCCCACTCGCGGACGATGTCGAACCCGGCCACCGTCACCCGCCCGGCGTCGGGCCGCCGCTGGCCGATGAGCACGCGGATGGTCGTCGACTTGCCGGCCCCGTTCGGCCCGAGCAGGCCGAACAGCTCGCCGGGGCGGATGGCCAAATCCAGCCCGTCCACGGCCGTGAACTTGCCGTACCGCACCACGAGGCCGTCGATGGAAATGGCCGGCTGGTCCAAGAGTTTCACCACGGAGACGCAGAGGGCACGGACAAGACAACGACAAGTTTAGAACTGGTTTTGAAACTTGTATCGGTCTTCTCTGTGATCTCCGTGCCTCCGTGGTGAAACGCTCACTCCGGGGCCGGCTCGCCGGCTTTCGTCGTAAAGTACTTGGCCTGCGGGTGGTGGAACACCAGCGCCGTCGTGGACTGTTCCGGCTCCAGCAAGAACTGCTCGGTCAGGGTGATGCCCACCCGCTGCGGCTCGATGAGCTGGAACAGCCCGGCCTGGTCGTCCAGGTTTGGGCAGGCCGGGTAGCCGAAGGCGTACCGCCGGCCACGGTAGTGGCCCTTGAACAGCTTGGTCACGTCCGCGGTGTCGCCGGCCCCGATGCCCCACTCCCGGCGTAGCTCCTGGTGGAAGTGTTCGGCCAGCCCTTCGGCGAACTCTACCCCCAGGCCGTGCAGGAACAGGTAGTCCTGGAACTTGCCGGCGTCGTAGAGGCGTTTCGTCCACTCGCTGACGGTGTGCCCGGCGGTGACGGCCATCAGGCCGAGGCTGTCCACGGCTTCCCCGTCCCGGGCGGCCTCGACGTAGTCGGCCAGGCACAGCCGGTCGCCGAACGCCTGCCGGGGGAAGGTGAAGCGGTACCGCTCGGTGCGGCCGTCGGCGTCGAACAGCACGATGTCGTTGCCGGCGGACGCCGCCCGGAAGAAGCCGCAGGTGGCCGCCGGCTCCAGCACCCCTTCGCTCAGGCACAACTGCTTCAGCCGGGCCAGGGCCGGCTCGGCGACTTCCCGCATCTGACGCGCGTACTCGGCCGGGGCGACGTTGTTCTTGCTGAACTGCCACTGGGTGCTGAACAGGGTCCGCTCGTTGAGGAAGCGGAACACCGTGGCCACGTCGAAGTCGGTCCGCACCCGGCTACCGAGGAACGGGGCGGTCGGCAGGTCCGGGGCCGGCCGGACGCTGGCCGACCGGGCGGTGGACACCTTCGCCGCCACGGCATGCACCGGGCAGTCGCAGCCGGTGGCGTGTTCGACGGCGGTCACTTTCGCCGGCAGGGTGGCGGCCTGCGGCCGGTCGGCCGACTGGACCGCCCCCCGCACCGCCACGCTGCCGACCGACGCCAACTTCTTGCGGGCCACGATCTGGTCCATCACCCGCAGGCCGGCGAAGGCGTCCTCGCCGTAGAAGAGCTGGCCCTTATACACGGCGGTCAGGTCGTGCTCGACGTACCGCCGGTTGAGGGCCGCCCCGCCGAGGATGACCGGTGGGTTCAGCCCCTTCTCGTTGAGCGTCTGCAGGTCTTCTTTCATGATGACCGTGGACTTCACCAGCAGGCCACTCATACCGATAGCGTCGGCGTCGTATTTTTGGAAGGCAGCGATCATCGCATCAATCGGCTGCTTGATGCCGATGTTATAGACTTTATAGCCATTATTTGTGAGGATGATGTCTACCAGGTTTTTACCAATATCGTGGACATCACCTTTCACCGTCGCGATGACGATTTTTCCCTTCTCCGCCCCTTCCACTTTCTCCATGAACTGTTCAAGGTGCGCCACGGCGGCTTTCATGACCTCGGCGGACTGCAACACGAACGGCAATTGCATCTGCCCACTACCAAACAGTTCACCCACCACTTTCATGCCGGCGAGCAGATAATTGTTGATAATGGTGATCGGGTCGTACCGCTCCCGGGCCGTGTCCAGGTCGGCCACCAGCGTCTCCCGGCGGCCCTGGATGATGGCCTGCTTGAGCCGCTCCTCGGTGCTATCCCCGAGCGCCCGCTGCTGCCGCTTCTCACCCTTCTTGTCGGCATAATGCTCGATGAGCAGGTGCAGCGGGTCTTCGACACACTCGCCGGTGGCATCGAACACCCGCTCGTCGAACAGCAGCCGCCGGCACAACTCCTTGCCCTTGGCGTCCACGTTGGCCAGCGGCATGATCTTGGCCGCGTGCAGAATGGCTGAATCAAGCCCATACTCGATGGCATGATGCAGATACACGCTGTTCAGCACCTGCCGGGTGTACGGCGCCAGCCCGAAGCTACAGTTGCTCAGGCCGACATGCGTCAGGCAGCCTGGCAAGTTCTGCTTGATGAGTTTGATACTCTCGAACGTGGCGATGGCACTCTTGCGGGTCTGCTCCTGGCCGGTACTCACCGGGAAAGTAAGTGGGTCGAACATCAAATCGGTCGGCGGAATCTTGTACTCGTCCACCACAATCTTGTAGATGCGTTCGGCCACCTCGTACTTCCACTCCGCCGTGTCCGCTTGCCCCTTCTCGTCAATGGTCAGGGCCACCAGCCCGGCCCCGTATTTCTTGGCCAGGAGGGTCTTCGGGTCCAATGATTTACGGCCGTCTTCCAGGTTAATACTGTTGATGATCGCCTTGCCACTGATGAGCTTCAGGGCGGCCTCTACTACCAGGGTCTCGGTACTGTCCACCATGATCGGCTTGGTCAGCACGGCGTTGTACCGCTTGATGACCTCTTTCATGTCCCGCACCCCGTCCCGGCCGACGTAGTCCACGCTCACGTCCAGCAGGTGGACCCCCTCCCGCTCCTGCTCCTGGGCCATCTCCACCAGGCCGTGCCAGTCGTCTTTCTCCAGCAGTTGTTTGAACTTCCGCGACCCGTTGGTGTTGGTCCGCTCGCCCACCAGCAGCGGCTTCGGGTCGATCACCAGCTCCTGGGCCGACTGCAGGCTGGACATCATTGCCAGCCGGGTGGGCGTCCGCGTTGCCGGCCGCTTGCCGCCCACTTTCGCCACCACCGCCGCCAGGTGGGCGTCGGTGGTGCCGCAGCAGCCGCCGACGATGTTCGCCCCGAACTCGACGACGAACCGGTCGAGCCACCCGGCCAGCCCGGCCGGGTCGAGTGGGAAATACGCCTCGTCGCCCCGGGTCTCCGGCAGCCCGGCGTTCGGCAGCACGCTCAGCAGCTTGTCGCTGTGCCGGCTCAGGTGCCGGATGTCGTCCAGCATCAGGTCCGGGCCGACCCCGCAGTTCATGCCGATCACGTCGATCTCGTCCAGCGGCTCCAGGGCCACCAGGGCGGCCGGGATGTCCGTCCCCGGCAACATCTTCTTGTTCGCATCAATGATAGTCAGTTGTACCATAAGCGGCAGACGCACCCCGGCTCGCTTCATCTCTTCGATGGCCGTAATAGTCACGATCTTGGCCTGGAGAATGTCGAAGCACGTCTCGATCAGGATGACATCCACCCGCTCCTCGATCATCGCCCGCAGTTGCGGCCGGTACGACTCGGCCAGCGTGTCGAAGTCGATGTAGATGGCCGGGTCGGTGAGCGACGGCATTTTGGTGCCGGGGCCGACGCTGCCGACCACGAACCGCGGCCGGTCGGCGGTGGCGAACGACGTCGCCACCTTCCGGGCCAGCCGGATGTTGAGCCGGTTGATCTCGTCCAACTGTTGGTCCAGCCCGAACTCGCCGAGGCCGACGGCGTTGGCGTTGAACGTGTTCGTCTCGACGGCGTCGCAGCCGGCGGCGAAGAACCCGGCGTGGATCTCCTCGATCCAGTGCGGGCGGGTGTACACTAGCGCGTCCGACAGGTTGAGCAGCGACTTGCCGTTGGGGGCGTACCCCCAGTCGGCTTCCGTCGGCCGGTAGCGGTGCAGGCTGGTGCCCATGCCGCCGTCGAGGATCAGCACGCGGTCGCGGGCCAGGGTCAGGAAGTCGGCGGGCATGGCGGTCACTCGGCGTTATCCCATCAGGATACAGCCGGACCGGGCGGAAGTGAAACCGGGCCGCCTGATCCGTCAGGCGACCCGGGGGGAAAGAGCCGTGTGGCGTCCGTGCCGGCCGGCCCCCACGGGGCCGGGCCGAGCCGGAGAGCACCTCACCCGGCGGGCGGGGCAGCGTGAGCCGCCCGCCGATGGGTGACGGGGCCGCATCCGTGCGGCTGGCGGGGCATCCTAGCCCCGGGTGCGGTCCGGCCGGCCCGGTCGTGGTCGGAGGACATCGCCGCGCGGCGGCGAGTCAGAGTTCGGGGTCAGTCGGGAGAGCGTATCAAGCAATTGAGTTGTCGTCGTCCGGGGCCGGCCGGGTGGCCGGGAGAGTGAAGGCCCCGTGGGGTCGGCTGGCGCGGGTTGGGCGGCAGGCGTCGCACATTCCGGTTAGGCCCTTTCGGTGGTCTGTGGCGGTCGATGGGTCGTAAGTTACCGTCCCCGCCGGGCAAGTCAACCACGAATCCGGTGGTACTCCGTTGTCACTCACGCTTGTGCGAAAAGACCGAGAAAATACGGCGAAAGCACCGGATGGCATCGGCGGCGGCGAGCGCGTCAAGGGGAATTCGGCTGCCCTACCCGGTGACGGTTGGTGGTCCGTCGGGTGGGCGGAAGTGCTGTGGCCGCCCTGGACTTGCGGCCGGTGTCGGGGTCGGCCACACGGGCTGATCCCGGAAGAAAAAGAAAGTGCCCCCACCTGTGCCGTGTGACTCGCTTTTGGGGACCCGCTTAGTGAGATGGGAACCTCGGGTCGGCTTTTCGGATCCCGCTAACTTCAATTCGGCCACGGCTGTTACCCCGTGGAAAACGGAAAGTACGGGCTTGCGAGCCACCGGCCGATTCAAATTGGTTCCCAAAGCAGGTGTTTGTAGGCCCGCCAAAAAAGCTGCGATTCATCACGAACACTGCAGGGGCACCGGGACTATAGGCGGCGACCACGTGTCGGGGAAGGTCGGTCGCGGCACCGCCGGCGGCCACATTCGGCCGAACCCGCCCGACCCCGGCGGTCGATACCATCCGCATGAATGTGTCCCGCCGCGGGCTGTTGCAGGGGGCCGCCGGTGCCGGCGTGCTGGCCGTCGCCCCGCCGGCCGAAGCCGGCCCGGCCGGGTGGGTGAGCGGCCGGCTCACCGGCGCTCAGGCTCTCGTCGAGGCGTTGAAGGCCGAGGGCACCACCTGCGTGTTCGGCATCCCCGGGGCGCAAGAGAACGAACTCTGGGACGAGTTCAAGGCCCGCGGGCTGCCGTACCTGTTGGCGGCCCACGAGTTCGGCGCCAGCGGCATGGCCGACGGGGCGGCCCGCGCCACCGGCCGGCCGGGCGTACTGGCCGTGGTGCCGGGGCCGGGCGTCACCAACGCCCTGACCAACCTCGGCGAAGCCCTGCTCGACTCGACCCCGCTCGTGGCCATCGTCGGCGACGTGGCCAACGGCGACAAGTTCCGCCCCTTCCAGGTGCATTCCTTACCGACCGCGGACCTGCTCCGGCCGGTGTGCAAGCAGGTCATCTGCGTGGCCGAGGTGCGGCAGATCCCGACCGCCGTGCGGCAGGCGTTCCGGCTGGCCGTGAGCGGCGAACCCGGCCCGGTGGCCGTGGTGGTGCCGTACAACCTGCTCATCGAGGCCGCCCACTTCCGCGACCCGCCGCCCGGCGACGGGCCACTCCCGTTCGACTCGGCCGCCGTGCAGAAGGCACTCGCGCTGCTGGGCGACCGGCGGCTGCGGGTGGGCGTCTACGCCGGCCTCGGGTGCATGGACCACGGCGACAAGCTGGCGGCCGTCGCCGAGTTGCTGCAAGCCGCGGTGGCCACCAGCGTCAGCGGCAAGGGGTGCATCCCCGAGTGTCACCCGCTGGCCGTCGGCTGGGGGTTCGGGCCGCACGCCTCGGCGGTCGCCGAAGAAGCCTTCCGGCACGGTGCCCTGCTGCCCCGGCGGCTCGGCATCGACGTGCTGCTGGCCGTCGGCGTGAAGGGCAGCGAGGTGTCCACCGGGTTCTACGGCAACCCCCTGCCCCGCCACGTCGTCCACGTCGATGCCTGTGCCGCGAACCTGGGCCGGGCCATCCCGGCGGGCGTGTGCGTCCACGCCGACGCCGGGCTGTTCCTGAGCCACCTGCTGGCGTGCGGGGACGGCGTGCGACGGCCGACCGACGGGCCGCTGGCGGTGAAGATCGCCCGGCTGAAGGCCGACCACCAGCGGGAGTTGTGCGCGGTGCCGGCCCGGGCGTGCGGCTTCGATCCGCTGGCCGTGGTGGCGGCCCTACGGCGGGTGCTGCCGGCGGACGGGCTGCTGTTCACCGATGTGACGGCGAGCGAACACCTGGCCGCCGAGTCGTTCCGGGTGGACCACCCCCGCACGTACTTCAACCCGGTGGACAACCAGTCGATGGGCTGGAGCCTGGCCGCCGCCGTGGGGGCGCAGCGGGTGCTGCCGGGGCGGTGCGTCGCCACCCTCACCGGCGACGGCTGCTTCCTGATGGGCGTGCAGGAACTGTCCACAGCGGCCCGGGAGGGGTTGCCGGTCAAGTGGGTGGTGCTGGACGACCGGGCGTACCACTACATGCAGGTGCTCCAGAACCCGGCCTACAAGCGCACCACGGCGACGCGGCTGGCCACGCTGGACTATGCGGCGCTGGCGAAGGGGTTCGGCGTCGGCTACGCCGAGTTGAACCCCGGCGACGACCTGTGTGCCGGCCTGGCGGCGGCGTTCCGCTGCCCGGGGCCGACGCTGATCCGCGTGGCGACCGACTACGGCGACCGCAAAATCCGCTGGGTCGAAGCGGTGCGGCACCGCTTCACCGACGACTTGAGCGCGGCGCAGAAGGCGCGGTTCCTGGCCCGCATCGGCGGCCGCAGCGTGCGGCCGGGGGAGAGCGACTAGTAGGGCACGGTACACCGTGCCGTCCCGCGATACCCCGTCATGTGACCGATGGGGTATCGCGGGACGGCACGGTGTACCGTGCCCTACTGCTTGAACCGCAGCAGCCGCAGCGCCGCCGGCTCGCTGTCGCCGGCCTTGCGGCACGCCACGCCGGCCGCCCACGGCTGCGCCGGCGACGGCTTCGCCCCGGTCAGCTCGCTCAATGGGATCGCCAGCTCGACCGCCCAGCCGTCGGCCGTCTTGGCGGTCGCCACGAACAGTTTCGGGTTCCAGGTGCGGTCGCCCCAACATTCGTCGGCCACGCTGCCGGCGGCGTCCACGGCGATGCGGTAGGCCGTCGTGTAGTCGCGGTCCACGTCCACCACCACATCGACCCGGTCGCGGCCGGTCAGGTCGCTGTCTCGCGGCAGCCTGTCGCCGGCCGTCCCCTTGCACTCGACGCCGACGTACAGGAACTGGTCGTCGCACAGCAGGCGGGCGCCGTCCACCGCCACCGCGTCCTTCCAGCAGGCGTCGTCCAGCTTGCCGTCGAGGAACGGTTTGGTACGGGTGAAGCGACACGTCAGCTCCCGGCCGGTCGGCTGGTCCTTGTCCGTGCCGACCAGCCGCAACTCGTCGCCCATGCGGCCGGCCCACAGCTCGGCGACGGTCGGGGCCAGGGCGGTGAACGTGTCGGTTGCCCGGGCAGGCAGGCCGAGCATCCGGTTGGCGGTGGCCAGGCAGAAGACGGTGCTCGGGTCGCGGGCATACGCCGTCCCGAAGGCGGCCAGCTTGGGCTGCACTGCCGTTGCGGGCTTCACCCAGGTGTGGGCCGCCGCGGTGGACGCGAACCGCCACTTCGGGGTCGGGGTCAGTTCGGCCGTGTGGCTGGCCTGTTGGATGCGGTCGGCCGGCTCCTCCACCCAGCCCGTCGGTGACATCAGTGGGAAGTGGCCGAGTTCGACCCGCCGCCGGGCCTCGCCGCTGGTGTGGAAGCGGACCAGCCACCGCATCGCCTCGACGGCGTCCGGGTGGGCGGCGTAGTGCTCGGCGACGCAGGCGAACAGCTCCCGCGCCGCGGTCCACTGGCCGGCGTGCGCGAGGCGGAAGCCGAGCATGGTGCCGGCGCGGGCGGCGTCGGCCTCGGGCAGCGTCTTCAGTTTGGCGACGGCCGCCGCCACCGACTCGGCCGTCGGCAGGCCGCTCAGCGATTTCTCCAACTCCCGGCGGGCGGTGGTGACCGTCTCGCAGCTGGCGTCCGCCGGGGCCGGCTTCTTGCGGCGGGCGGTGCCGCCCTCGCCGAGGTCGATGCCCTGCATCAGCGACGTGTGCGCCTTCGCGTCGGGCAGCGTGCTAGTCACAAGCTTGAAGTGCAGGGTGTCCGGCTGCGGGGCCGGGCCGAACAAGAGGGCGGCGGGTTCGGCGAGGTCGCGGGGGCTGCCGCCGAGTTCGGGGACGTAGGCGTTCAGGTTGAGTGACACCGCGCCGTCACCGGGGCCGGCGGCGGGGGCGTAGATTTTGGCGGCGGACAAACTGGTGGCAGGTCGATCGGTTACGATTACGTCCGGCTGAAACGCGGCGACGGTGAGCGGGACGGACACGGAGTCCGACAATGCTCCCCACACGCCGCCGGCCGCACGTATCGCCGCCCCCAGGCGGAACTCAGCATCGGCGTCCTCCGCGACGGCCGCACACAAAAATCCGTCGGCCGAAAGCGCCGCGATGGCGGCCATTGGCACGTCGCTCGACCGTCGGTAGGCGAACAGCACGGCTGCCCGCTCGCCGCCGCCCCGCTGGAGTTGCATCCTGCCGTCCTGCACCCGCCAGATGCGACCGAGCGCACCGACATGGATCGGGGTGTCGCCAGCCATCGCACTGGTTGTCGGTTTCGCCACCCCCCCGGCCCGTTCGGCCGGCAGCATCTTCCAACTCCGCCCGCCGTCGGCCGTCTCGAACGTGCCGGACGGGAACACGTCCGACCCGTCGCCGGCCACCACGCCCCGCTTGTCGTCGAAGAACTGGACGGCGTTCAGCCCCGGCAACAGGGTACTCGTCATTGTCGTCCAGGTCACGCCGCCGTCGTCGGTGGCCAGCAGTACGCCGACCGACCCGGCCCGGTTGGGCAGCTCGGTGCGGCCGACCACGAACCCGGTGTACGGAGTCAGGAATTGCACGGCCCGCAGGCTCGCCCGGGTGCCGGACGGCTGCCGCTCCCACTCCTTGCCGCCGTCGATGGTGTGCCAGATCACCCCGTCGTCGCCGACCGCCCAGCCCTCTTTGGCGTCGGCGAAGGTGATGGCCCGCAGGGGCGCGTCCTCGAAGTTGGGCGGGCCGGCGGGGGCGAGGCCGGTGACGAGCAGGCAGGCGACGACGGTCAAGCGCATGGGGCGGTGTCCTCCGTGAACCGGCCGGATGGTAAACGACCCGGCCGGCGGCGGCTAGCCGAACCGCTCGCCTTGACGCCACCCGCCCGGACTGGCTACAGCGACCCATCTTCGCCAGGAGCCGGCCATGACCGACCGCCCCGCCCCGGTGCCACTGTGTGACATCGCCGGCCAGTACGCCAGCCTGCGGCACGACCTCGACGCCGCCGTGCTGAAGGTGCTGCACAGCGGCATGGCGATCATGGGGCCGGAAGTGTCGGCCTTCGAGCAAGAAGCGGCAACCTATTGCGGGGCGGCCCACGCCATCGGCTGCGCCGACGGCACCAACGCTCTGCTGCTGGCACTCGCGGCCCTGGACATAGGACCCGGGGACGAGGTGATCCTGCCGCCGTTCACCTTCTTCGCCACGGCGGGGAGCGTCGCCCGGCTCGGGGCGACGCCGGTGTTCTGCGACATCGACCCGCTGACGTTCAACCTCGACCCCGGCCTCATCGAGGAGAAGATCACGCCCCGCACCCGGGCCATCATGCCGGTGCATTTGTTCGGCCAGTGCGCCGACATGGACCCCATCTGGGACATCGCCGAGCGGCACGGGCTGTACGTCGTCGAGGACGCGGCCCAGTCGTTCGGGGCCGACTACCAGGGCAAGAAGTGCGGCACACTCGGGGTGATCTCGTGCTTCAGCTTCTACCCGAGTAAAAACCTCGGCACCCTCGGCGACGGCGGCCTGGTGACGACCAACAGCGACCCGCTGGCCAAGAAGTTGGCCGCCCTGCGGGTACACGGCAGCGACGTGAAGTATTACCACAAGTACCTCGGCTGGAACGCCCGGCTGGACGCCCTGCACGCCGCGATACTGCGGGTCAAGCTGCCGTGCGTGGACGGCTGGCTGGCCGCCCGCCGCAACGCCGCCGAGCGGTACGACGGGATGATCGAAGAATCGGGGCTGAACGGCTTCCTCACCCGGCCGCACCAGACGCCCTACGGCACGCACACCTTCAACCAGTACACGGTGCGGGTGAGTGGCGGCCACCGCGACGCCCTGGTCAAGCACCTCAAGGCGGAACAGGTCGGCTGCGAGGTGTACTACCCGCTGTGCCTGCACGAGCAGGAGTGCCTGAGCGGCCTCGGCCACCGGCGGGGCGACTTCCCGGTGAGCGAGGCCGCCGCCGGCTGCGTGCTGAGCCTGCCCATGTTCCCGGAGATCACCGACGGCCAGCAGCGGCGGGCGGTGGACGTGGTCCGCCAGTACAAACGGCAAGTGACCCGCGCCGCTGCCTGAGTGACAGCAGGCCGCACCCGGCCAGCACCAGCGTTGTCGGCTCCGGCACCGCCGGTGGCCGTGAACTCGCCCCCGGCGGGCGGCTGATGTCCCTGTCGGTGAGCGGCACCACGTCCGGCAGCCGCACCGTTGACGCGTACAATGTGATCGGCTTGGTCAGCCCGTCGGCCGGCCAGCCGGGAAAGTAGAACGCCGCCGCCGGCCCGGCCGCACCGAGTGCGACCGCACCCACGCAACACCACATTCGCATCGCACGTCCCCCCGAACGCCGACGCCTATGCACCGGGCCGGCCGGCCGTGTCAACGAAAATCCCGCCGCGAGAAAAGGTGCAGGTTACACGGCCCGGCAGCCGACAACTTTCGATGACGAGTCGGATTCGGCTCAAGCTCGGGGGTGTGGCATGAGTCGGCTGTGGCTGGCGGTTATAGGGCTGGCGGCCGGGGTGGCCCGGGCCGACGGTCCCCCGTCGGCCCCGCCGGTGTGGGTGACGCAGGCCGGCGGCACAGCCCCGGTGTGGGCGCCGGGCGCCCCCCAACCACCCAAGGCCGACGACCCGCCCCGGCCGCCGAGCAAGCCGCTGCCGCTGCCCAAAATCCCGCTGCCGGAGACGGTCCCACCGCCGAAGCCCGTCGAGCCAGCACCCGAACAGCCGAAGCCGCTGCCACCGCCGCGGCCGATCGAGCCGCCGACGACGCCCAAAGCGGACCCCGCCCTGCCACCGACCCTACCGCAGGTGGTGCCGATGCCGCCGGCCGATCTGCCGATGCCACCGGCCGAACCGTGCCTGGAGCCGCACCCGGGCGGGGTCGGAGTCGGTGGGGTTCTGCTGCCGGCGCGGCGAGGCGTTGTCGGGTCGCCGAACTTGTCGCTCAGCCGGGACGGCAGCGTGCTCGACCTGTTCGGGGCCGGGCTGTTCGCCGACGAGGCGGACACGGCCGTGCTCGGCGAGGCGGCCGTCGCCGACCGCTCGTTCGTCAGCCTCGAATACCTGCTGTGGTGGGTGCGGCCGGCGGTCGTGCCGGTGCTGGCGACCACCGGCGGCGGCCAGAACGTCGGCACCCTCGGCGAGCCGGACACGCAGACGCTACTCGGCCCCGGCAGCTTCGGCGGCACCAGCCGCAACGGCTTCCGGGCGCGGGCCGGGACGTGGTTCGACAACGGCAGCGGTGTGGACGGCAGCTACTTCGTCCTCGGCCGGCAGACGACGACGGCCGTCATCGACTCGGCGCAGTACCCGACCATCGCCCGGCCGTTCTTCGCCCCCAACCTGAACCGCGAGTTCGCCGAGGTGGTCGCCGCGCCCGGACTGTCCACCGGCCGACTGGTGGCCGAGACGACCAGCCGCCTGTGGGGGGCCGACGGGAACGCCCGCACCTGCCTGATCCGCACCTGCGACAGCCGGGCCGAGGTGTTCGCCGGCTACCGTTACTTGAACCTGCGGGAAGACCTGAGCGTGACCGAGTTCATCACCGCCTCCGGCCCGCTGGCCCCGGACCCGGTCGGCACCAGCGTGGTGGTGAACGACACCTTCCGCACCCGCAACCAGTTCCACGGCGGGCAGGTCGGCTGGGCGGCGAGCAAGCGGGCCGGGCGGTTCGACGTGTCGGCCCGGGCGTCGGTGGCCCTCGGGGTCACCAGCCAGCAACTGGAGGTCAGCGGCAGCCAGCTCCGCACCCAGCCGGGGGCCGCCACCGAGGCGTTCACCGGCGGGCTGTTGGCGGCCGGGCCGAACCTGGGCAGCTTCAGCCGCACGCGGTTCAGCGTCGCCCCGGAAGCGACGCTGAATGTGGGGCTGTGGCTGACGCCGGGGGTGAAGGCGTTCGTCGGCTACAACTTCCTGCTCTGGACCAACACGCTGCGGCCGGGCGACCAGATCGACCGGGTCGTAGACCTGTCGTTCGTGCCGAACATCGGCCCGTACGGGGTGGTAGCCAACCGCCCGCTGCCGACCTTCCGCCAGGCCGACGTGTGGGTGCAGGGGGTGCAGTTTGGGGTGGAAATGCGGTGGTGAAATCCCGAGCACGCCGCGCGAGCGGCGTCGGAGGTCATCTCCGATGTCGCTCGCGCGGCGTGCTCGAACGAGTTGCGGCACTCGGATTGCACGCGGTCCCAACTTCGGGCACACTCGTCGGCCGACCGACGGCCGAACTTAACGCCCGTTCCGCGCAAGTTCCTGCCGGCTCGCCGTTGTTCGCGTAGCCGCTCATCCCCCCGAGGTTCCGCCATGACCCCGCGCGTCGCCGCCGTGCTGGCCGCCGGGCTTCTGCTCGCCGCCCAGACTTTCGCCCAACAGCCGCCGCCGGGCGTCGAGGTGCTGGCCCGCGGGCCGGTCCACGAGGCGTTCGCCACCACCGCCGAGTTCCCCCAGCCGGGGCCGGTGGTGCCCAAGCTGCCGCCCGCCCCGGTCGAGGAACTGCCGCCGGACCAGCGGCCGGAGGGCGATACGGTCCAGTGGCTGGGCGGCTACTGGTACTGGGACGACGAGCGGACGGACTTCGTGTGGATCAGCGGCTTCTGGCGGGTGCCGCCGCCCGGCCGGGTGTGGGTGCCGGGGAGCTGGTCGGAAGTCCGCGGCGGCTGGCAGTGGACGCAGGGCTTCTGGCAAGACCCGACCCCGCCGCAGCCAGTCCCGGGGGGCGCTAACGTGGCGGCCGGGTTCGAGTACCTGCCGCCGCCGCCGCAACCGATCGAGTACTACCCGGCCATCCCGCAGCCAACTGCGGCCAGCGTGTACGTGCCCGGGTCGTGGGTGTTCCGGTACGGCCGGTACCTGTGGCGGCCGGGCTTCTGGATGGACGTGCGGCCGGGCTGGGTGTGGGTGCCGGCGCACTACCGCTTCACCCCGGCCGGGTACGTGTTCATCGACGGCTACTGGGACCGCCCGCTGGACGGCCGCGGGGTGCTGTTCGCCCCGGTGGCGTTCGCCCCGGCCGTCATCGCCGGGCCGGCGTTCGTGTACACCCCGGTGTACGTCGTGCCGCCGCAGCCGCTCGTCACCAGCCTGTTCATCCGCCGCGGGTGCGGGGCGTACTTCTTCGGTGACTTCTTCGAGCCGCGGTACGCCACCGCCGGATTCTCGGCGTTCGTCGGCGGCACCACCCGGGGCGGCACCAGCTTCGCCATCGGGGTGAGCGTCGGCGGCCGGCCGGCCCCGGTGTACGACCCGCTGTGGGGCTACTACCAGGCCGCCTACCGGGACGACGCCGCCTGGAGCCGGGGCGTGACCGACGTGTATGCCGGCCGCTACCGCGGCGACGTGCCCCGGCCGCCGCGGACGCTGGTCCAGCAGAACACCGTGGTGAACAACACGACGGTGGTAAATAATGTGACGAACGTCACCAACGTAACAATGATCGCTCCGATCACGCAAATTCAGCAGGTGACGAACAACACGATCAAGATGCAGTCCGTGGCCCCGGCCGAGCGGACCCGCGAACAGCAGCACGCCCGGGAGGTGCAGACCTTCGGCGGCGAGCGGCGGAAGGCCGAGGCCGAGCTGGCCCGGCGGGCGCCGGACCCGGCCAAGCCGACGACCGAGCCGCGGCGGACCGCCGTGGCGGTCCCGCCGGCGGTGCTGGCCCGGGCACAGGCGCCGACGCTAACCACCGCCCTGCCGGCCGCGGTGCCTCCGCCCAAGCCGACGGCCGAGGCCAAGCCGCCGGTGAAACCGGCCCCGCCGGTGGTTGCCCAGCCGGCCCCGCCGGCGCTGAAGCCGCAGCCCACGCCGCCGGCCCCGGTGCGGCCGACGACCCCAGTTCCCACACCTGGCAACCCGCCCCTGCCGGCGGTGAAGCCGAAGCAGCCGGACCCCCCGGCGCCGGTCAAGCCGGCCCCGGCTCCGCCGGCCCCCACGCCGGTCAAGCCGGCCCTAGTTACGCCGGCCCCGGTTCCGCCGGCCCCGGTTCCGCCGGCCCCCGCGCCGGTCAAGCCGGCCCCGGTTCCTCCGGCCCCCACGCCGGGCCAGGCGGCTTCCGCCCCTGTCTCCCCCGGCCAGCCGCAACGACCCGTACCCCCGGCCGCCGGGCCGACCTTGCCGATGCCGGCCCAGCCCCAACCGCCGGTCCGCCCGGGCCAGCAGCGACCGGCTAGCCCGATGCCGCTCCCGGTGGCCCCTACCCAGCCGGCCAACCCCATGACCCCGCCGATGGCACCCGCCCGACCAGGTCAGCCGGCGCCGCCGGCCCAGCCCATGCCGCAGGTGCCGGTCCTGCCTGGTCGGCCGCAGCAGCCGATGATGCCCGGGCAACCGGCGACCCCGCCCGCACCGGGCCTGGACCCGAGGTTACCGGCTCCGGCCGGCCCGACCCTGCCGCCGCCGGCCATGCCCAACCCGGCCGTGCCGGGCCAGCCCGGCCAACCGGCCATGCCGGGCCAGCCCGGCCAGCCGGCCATGCCGGCCCCGATGCCTCAGCCTGTGCCGGCCCTGCCGCCGGTCGGCCCACAGATGCCGGTACCCGCACCGCTGCCGCCGATGCCGGCCCCGGTGGTGCCTAAGCCCGTGCTGCCGCCGCCCGCCCCGCAGCCGCCGGCCAAGCCGGCCGCCCCGGCCAAGCCGGTCGAGAAGAAGGACGGCGACAAGAAGGGTTGACCGCTCACTGGTGTTCGCCCCGGTTCGTAGCCCGAAGCGCTAGCGAGGGTGATACTCCCTCGCTAGCG
>JAYVUZ010000151.1:0-4230 GCA_043787415.1 Fimbriiglobus sp.
TTATCGATTTGGCACCTGACAACCAGATCGCAGAGGGCGACACGACATCGCCGACCGTGCCAGAGAGCGAGTGATTGAGGGGATTTCAACAGAGCAACGGGCGAGATCAGCAAGCGGGAAGCTTGCCGTCTGTACGACATCCACTGGCTGACGCTCAAGAAGATCCTGACCCACGAGGAGCCGCCGGGCTACCGCCGGGTGGCTCCGCCCCGACGGCCGACCATCGAGCCGGTCCTGCCCGTCATCCGCCAGATCCTGGACGACGACGCCACGGCCCCGCGGAAGCAGCGGCACACGGCCCGCCGCATCTGGCAGCGGCTCAAGGACGAGCACGGGTTCACCGGCGGGTACACGTCCGTCAAGGACCCCGTCCGGGAGTTGACGGTCGGCCGCAAGGAGGTGTTCCTGCCGCTGTCCTACCCGGCCGGCGAGGGCCAGGTGGACTTCGGGTTCGCCGAGGCGGTGGTGGCCGGGGTGCCGACCAAGGTGGCCCTGTTCGTGATGAGCCTGCCGTACGCCGACGCGGTGTCCGTCCGGGCGTACCCGCGGGAGTGTTCGGAGACGCTCCTCGACGGGCACGTGCGGGCGTTCGGGTTCTTCGGCGGGGTGCCGACGCGGATCGCGACGACAACACCAAGACGGCGGTGGCCAAGATCCTGGGCAGCCGGGACCGGGCGGTGACCCGGGAGTTCGGGCGATTGAAGAGCCACCACCTGTTCGCTTGAGCTTCCCCAGGGTTCGTGGACAGTCGGAAAGCGGTGTATGCTCCCCCTCAACCGGAGACGCACCGATGGCCAAAGCCCGCGGCAAGTACCCGCCGGAGTTCAAGCTCCAGGCGTTATCGATGATGACCGCCCAGCACCTGAGTGTAGCCGAGGTCGCCCGCCGGCTCGGCGTCCCCGAGAGCCGGCTGCACGAGTGGAAGAAGGCCGTTCGCACCAAGGGGGCCGATGCCTTTCCGGGGTCCGGGCACCCGACCCCGTTGGAAGACGAGAACCGCCGCCTGCGGGCCGAGAACACGCGACGGGAGGTGGCGCGTGACATCCTGGAAAGAGCGACGGCGTTCTTCGCCACCCTGACGAAGTGCTCTTCGCCTGGATCGGGGAACGCCGCTCCGACTACCCCGTGGCCGTGCTGTGCCGTGGCCTCGGCGTGTCGCGGCCCGGCTGCTACGCCTGGTCGAAGCGACCGGCCGGCGCCGCGGCCACACGCCGGGAGACGCTGGCCACCCGGATCCGCGAGGTCCACGCCGAGATGAAGGGGCGGTACGGCAGCCCGCGACTGGCCGTCGCGTTGAACGAACGGGGCGTGGCGTGCCGCGTCAACACCGTGGCGAAGGTGATGAACGCCCGCGGCGTCCGAGCGAAGACGGTGAGGCGGTTCGTCCGCACCACCGACTCGAACCACCGGACGCCGGTCGCCGAGAACGTCCTCGACCGCGGCTCCTCGCCGGCCCGGCCGAACGCCTCCTGGGGCATGGACATCACCGATGTCCCGACGCTCGAAGGGCGGCTCTTCCTGGCCCTCGTGGTGGATCTGTTCTCGCGGCGGGTCGTCGGCTGGGGGATGGCCGCCACGATGACGAGCCGGCTCGTGGTCGATGCGTTGGAGATGGCCGTGCAGCAGCGGGGTGCCCCGGCGGGCCTGGTCGCTCACCCGGGTCGGGGGAGCCAGTACGCCAGCGACCATTACCAATCGGAGCTTCGTCGCCGGGGCATGGTGTGCAGCATGAGCGGAGTCGGTCAGTGCTGGGACAACGCCGTGGTCGAGAGTACCTTCGGCAGCCTCAGACGCGAGCTGGTTCGCCACGAGACGTACGCCACCCGCGCGGAGGCGCGGGCCAGCCTGTTCGAGTACATCGAAGTGTTTTTCAGCCGTGTCCGCCGTCCCTCGACCCTGGGATACGTCGCCCCGGCCGAGTATGAGTGGACGTACAACCCGAAACTCCGCTAACCCCCTGTCCACAGTCCGTGGGGAAGATCACCGTCAGGGCCTGGCCGACCGCGGGCTCTACTACGTCGTCGGGGTGACGGACGAGACGGTCGGGTTCATCGGGCCGCCGGCCTGGGGCCGGCCCGCCGGCCGCGGCGGGGTCGGGCCGGTGGGCGGGCGGCCGCAGTCCAACCCGCAACTGCAACCGGGTTCGCCCCGGCCGGTCCGGCTGCGGGACCTGGCCGCCCGCACCCCGCTCCGGTCGGTCATGTGGCGGGAGGGGACGAAGGGAGGCCTGTCCGGGCGGTTCGCCTGGGTGCGGGTGTGGCCGGGGCACGGGTGGCGGCGGGGCGAGTGCGCCGGCGCGGCCCCGGTCTGGCTGCTGATCGAGGGGCAGGCCGGCGGCGAGGTCACGTCCGCTCTGCCGAACCTGCCGGCCGGGACGAGTCGGGTTCGAGCGGTCCGGCTGTGGAGGAGCCGGTGGCCGGTCGAGCAGGGGTACCCGCAGATGAAGGAGGAACTCGGACTGGACCACTTCGAGGGGCGGTCGTGGCGGGGGTTCCACCACCACGCCGCCCTGGTCATATTGGCCTACGGGTTCTTGCTCTTGGGGCGGGAGCGCATGCGGGGCGAGCGGGAGCGGGCGGCCGACCGGCCGGGGCCGCGAAAAAAGCGACTGTGTTCCGAGTCAAGCAGAAATCGGCTCCGGTTCGGTGACCTCTGACCGCCACGGCTGACCGGACTGGATGATCGCGTTGGCGACCACCAGGAGCTTCCGGGCGACGGCGGTCAGGATCACCTTCCCCCGCTTCCCGCGGGCCGCCAGCCGCGCCTTGAACGCCTGCATGGCCGGGTTGTGCACCACCGCCGACAGGGCGGCCAGGTACAGCACCCGGCGGACCGGCGCCCGACCACCGCGGATGTGACGACCGCCCTGGCGGGTGCCGCTATCGTCGGCGAACGGGGCCAGCCCGACGAGTGCCGCCAGCCGGCTCCCGGTCGTGGTGCCGAGTTCCGGCAGGCCGGCGAGCAGGGTGACGGTGGCCACCGGGCCGACCCCCGGGATGCTCTGGTGCAGCGCGTCCTGCGCCCGCCACGCCGGGCTCGCCTTCACCGCCGCGGCCAGGGCGGCGTCCGCCCGGGCGATGGCCTTCGTGAGGCACGCCACGTGCTTCGTCACGTCGGCCCGGACGTCCTTGTCGGTCAGCCGGTCGAGCCGGTTCGTCTCCATCACCCGCATCTGGATGAGCTGGTTCCGCCGCGTCAGCAGGGCGTCCAGGCGGCGGACGTCGTCCGCGACCGGGGTGGACAGGGCCGGGCGGAGAGCCTCGGCGAAGTGCGCCAGGACGGCGGCGTCCAGCCGGTCCGTCTTCGCCAGCCGGCCGGTCGCCTTGGCGAAGTCCCGGACCTGCCGCGGGTTAACCACGGCGACTTGGAGGGCGGCGACGACCGGCAGCTCGAGCCCGCCGGTCGCCTCCAGCACGACGAGTACCGGGGCCAACGCCCGCAGGTCGGCGACGAGCCCGGCGATCCCGTCCGGGTCGTTCGCTACCCGCCGCGGGGTGGAGTCGGGGCGGCCGGCGACGTCCAGCCAGGCCTTCGCCACGTCGACGCCGACGAACCGTTCCTGCGACATGACAAGCCCTCCGGGTGGGTGCGTCCGGGCGGTCCCAGCCTTGCGAATGCGGCCGCGGGGGCCGGGTGACTGTTCGGGCTCCTGCCGGACGGCGACGCGGCGGGTGTCAGCGCTTTTTAACGGCCTCGGAGGCCCAGGGGGGCTCGACATCCCGCCGCGTCTGGTCACGGTGCAATCTCGGGGTCCGACCGGCCACGAGGAGCATACAAGGGGGGCCCCGGGCGGCCGCTGACGCTCCCAGGCATCCGCCGGGCCTTGCAGCAACTGCTCCGCCCACTGGCTAAGCCCGATTGCGTCCACTGCCGGCCACAGCACTCCCACCCGATCCGGGTCTAACGGAGTAGTGCTAGGTCGTGTGGACGCGAGCGGCCCTGTCGGCAGAGTCACGTGAGCATGACCGTGACAGCGGCCACCTGGACGAACGCCGGGACGTTGGCGGCCTTCGTGTCGTACCGGGTGGCCACCCGCCGGTACTGCTTGACCTTGCTCCCGAACCGCTCGACCATGTTCCGCTCGCGGTCCAGGCGCCAGCCGACCCGCCGCGGGGCCT
Organism: Fimbriiglobus sp.; assembly: GCA_043787415.1. Lineage (GTDB taxonomy): Bacteria > Planctomycetota > Planctomycetia > Gemmatales > Gemmataceae > JAXMAZ01. The sequence continues at coordinate 4,119 of JAYVUZ010000151.1, forward strand.
TCCGGCAGCGGTTCGGCTCGACCACCGGCTCGGCCCCGCGGGCCTGGATGGCGGCCACCGGCGCGTCGCTGTCGTACCCGGCGTCGGCCATCACGGCCGCCGGCCGGTGCCC
>JAYVUZ010000152.1:0-5002 GCA_043787415.1 Fimbriiglobus sp.
CTCCAGGGTGAAGGGGACTCCAAGGGTCTCGGCGGCTAAGCGGCAAGCCGCCTCGGCGCGGTCCCACTGCTCGGGGTCGCCGACGTATTTGGCGCTGTCCGGGTCGCGCAAACCGACGCGGACGCGGTAGTCGTTCATGCCGAGAGTGGTGAGCACGATCTTTACCAGTTCGAGGCAACTGAGCAGCTCGGCGGGAATTTGGTCTTCGGTGCAGAACAGGTGGGCATCGTCCTGGGTGAAGCCGCGCACGCGGGTCATGCCGCCAAGCTCACCGGATTTTTCCCAGCGATAAACCGTGCCGAACTCGGCCAGCCTTACCGGCAGATCGCGGTAGCTGTGCGGGTCGCTGGCGTCGATGGCGATGTGGTGCGGGCAGTTCATCGGCTTGAGCAGGTAGCCCTCCTGCTGGCCGAGCCACTGGTCCAGTACGGCCCGCCGGGCGTCCGGCAGCGACCCGCTGTAGGCGGCGTGTAGGGCCAGCGCCCCGGCCTTCATCTCGGCCACGGTGTACCGCGGCAGGTCGTCGGCGGGATCAGCGTCCCGGCCCTCGGCGATGGCCTTCACCACGCCCAGAAACGCCGCCTCCTGCTCCGGGGTGAGCAGTTTCTTGTCGTGCAGAGCCGCCCAGGTGTCCACGGTCTGGACGAGCGGGTTGAAGTACATCGGCGGGTACTGGCTGTCGGAGTAATACGGGAAGTGGCCGCTGGCGCGGTACAGCCCGAGATGGCCGATGTGCGGGGTGTACACACCCTGGTAGCCCCGCTTGACCAGCTCCTCGCGGATGAACCCCTCCAGTAGGTGGCGGACGGTCGCCCCCTTCGGCATCCATAGGATCAGCCCTTGCCCCGCAGTCTGACTGATGGTGAACAGCTTGAGCTGCCTGCCGAGCACCCGGTGGTCCCGCTTCTTGGCCTCTTCCAACTGCGTGAGGTAGGCGTCCATCGCCTTCTTGTCGAAGAAGGCGGTGCCGTACAGCCGCTGGAGTTGCGGCCGGGTCTGGTCGTTCTTCCAGTACGCCCCGGCGATGCTCAGCACCTTGAACGCCCCGATCTTGCCGGCGTGCGGGATGTGCGGCCCGCGGCACAGGTCCACGAACTCGCCCTGCCGGTAGAAGCTGATGCTCGGGTAGTCCTTGAGGGACTCGTCGATGTGTTCCACTTTGAGCGGCTGTCGCAGGTCGGCGATCAGCTTCCGCCCGTCGGGCACAGACCGCTCGAACCGCTCGAACGGCTCCGCCGCCTTGACGATCTTGGCCATCTCGGCCTCGATGCGGGGGAAGTCGTCCTCGGTGACGGGCTTGGGTGAGCGGACGTCGTAGTAGAAGCCGGTGTCGGTGGTCGGGCCGAAGGCCAGTTCGGCGTTCGGGAACAGCCGCAGGACGGCCCGGGCCATGACGTGGGCGGTGCTGTGCCGCAGCACGTCCAAGGCCTCGGCGTCCCGGTCGGTGAGCAGTTGGAACGTGGCGTCGGCAGTCAGCTCGCGGTCGAGGTCTACGATCGTCCCATCGACCTTGGCGGCCACGGCGGCGGCGGCCAGCCGCTTGCCGATGCCGTTGGCCACGTCGATGGGGCGGGTTCCCGGCGGCACCTGGCGGGACGAGCCGTCGGGCAGGGTGAGAGTGAGCATCGGCAGCGACCTCCGAAAGCCGGCGGCCGTAACTCGCCCCTACAAACGGGCGGGCCGGCCGGGCGGCGGGTGATGGGAATAGTTAAGCTACGATGAGATCTATCAGTTCTTAGCCCGAAGCGCGAGCCAGGGACATCCTCCCTCGGTCGCGCTTCGGGCTACGAACCGGGGGGCACAAAACAGAGAACCCCGGCCGGGGGCCGGGGTTCGCATGGGAGTTGGCAGTGGCTCAGTACCCGCGGAGGGCCATCGCCTTGCGGGCCGCCTTCACCTTGCGGAGCTGCGCCCGGCGGCGCTGCTCGCACGGCTTCTCGTAGTACTGGTGGGCACGAAGCTCCTTCTGCATCCCGCTCCGCTCGATCAACTTTTTGAACCGCCGCATCGCCTGGCCGATGGGTTCTTTATCGTGAACCCGCATCCGGAGACCCATGCGTACTCCCGCTCGATTACTCGGTGTGTGAAGAAGTGGCAAGTTAGCACGCCGCCGGCGGGTTGACCAGTCCGGGTTCGCGGACGAATCGCTTTCTTTCCCGGACGGAGTGGGGTAAACTGCTCGCAGTCATCAGGTTGCGGGGGAGCGTCATGACGTTCGAGGGGGACGAGGTTGACGGCATCAGCGAGAGCGGGGGCGGCAAAGCCGGGGTCGGGTTGGCCACCGCCCGGGGCCGGGAGTGGCCGAGCGTCCGCCAGTTCAACGTCTTCCTGGCCAACCGCATGGGGGCCATGCTGGACCTGTGCCGGGCGTTCGAGTCGGCCGAGCTAAGGGTGGTGTCGCTAACGGTCATCGAAACCGCCGACTGTGCCATCATCCGGCTGGTGGCCAGCGACTACGAGCGGGGGTACGAGCTGCTGAAGGCGGCCAAACTGCCGTTCACCGAGAGCGACCTGCTGGTGGTGAAGCTGCCGGACAACGACCAGCCGCTACTCACCATCAGCAAGGCCCTGCTGAGCGGGGAAATCAACATCCACTACTGTTACCCGCTGCTGACCGGCGTCGGGCCGATGGGAAACACCGCCCTGGCCCTACATGTGGACGACTTCGAAAACGCCGTCCACACCCTGCGGAACCTGGCGTTCACCCTGTTCACCGAGAGCGACCTGAAGGACTAGCCGCCACCGCCACCCCGTAAAGCCAGTACTCGGCGTGATGTGCGGTCCCGTCCGGCAAATAGCCCCAGGCAGCAGAACCGCCGATGGCCGGCCCAGCCGTGACGGTACGGTTGCCCAACCCGTCCGGCGGCGGGCTGCCGGCGGCCCTCCCTCGACAAGACGGGTCGATCACGCCAGCCGCTCTTTGAACTTTCTAGTATGTAAGTAAGCATCCGAGCCGTCGGATAATATTGTGGTCCTCTACCACCTACGGGGTAGTGTTCTTATCGGCTGATGCGTTGTAGAAGCGGATGAAGTATCGGAGGGCACCCAGGTGGTTGCGGAGGCACTTCGAGAAGGACAGCGTCCTGCGGACGAACCGCCTGACCCACCCCTCCCCCCGTCCCGTCGCCTGCGGTAAACTCAGAACCTGCCGAGAAATCTGCCCATGTCCGACGAAACCCGCTCCGCCCCGCCCGCCGAACCGGCTTCAGTCGGCGACCACGTCACCCAAGACCACCCATTATCTCCGGACGGCGACACCGGCACCTGGCTCGGCGGCGAGTTGCCCGACGTGCCCGGCTACGCCGTCAGCCGAGAGCTGGTCCGCGGCGGTATGGGCGTGGTGTGCCAGGCCGTCCAGACCCGGCTGAACCGGCCGGTGGCCATCAAGCTGGTTCTGAGCGAGGACCGCCGCGGGTTGGTCCGCTTCCTGGCCGAGGCGGACGCGGCGGCGGCCGTCCAGCACCCGCAGGTGAGGCAGGTGTTCGACTTCGGCGAGCACCGCGACCGGCCGTACCTGGCGATGGAGTTCTGCCCCGGCGGCACCCTGCCCGACAAGCTCGCCGGCGGCCAGAAGTTGCCCACGGCCGACGCCGCGAGGCTGATCGCCGGGTTGGCCGAGGCGGTGCAAGCGGCCCACAAGCTGGGCATCGTCCAGCGGGACTTCAAGCCGGGCAACATCCTGTACGACGCCGCCGGCACGCCGAAGGTGGCCGACTTCGGGCTGGCTAAGCGGGACGACGGCAGCGACCTGACGGCCACCCAGGCGGTGATGGGCACGCCGGCGTACATGTCGCCGGAGCAGGCCAAGGGAGACACCAAGTTCGTCGGCCCGGCGGCCGACGTGTGGGCGCTGGGGGTCATGCTGTACGAAAGCCTGACCGTCCGCCGGCCGTTCGTCGGAGACAGCGGCCATGTGGTGATGATGGCCGTGATGGAGACAGAGCCGGCCCGGCCGCGAGCGCTCGCCCCTGCGGTGCCCCGTGACCTGGAACTCGTCTGCCAGAAGTGTCTGCGGAAGCCACCGCACGAGCGTTACGCGACGGCCGGCGAGCTGGCCGCCGACCTGCGGCGGTTCCTGGCCAGCGAGACAGTGACGGCCCGGCCGGTGTCGGCGGCGGTGCGGCTGGTCAAATGGGCGTGGCGGAAGCCGGTCCTGGCCGGGACGCTGGCGGCTCTGGCAGGGGTGACGGTCGGGCTGTTTGCAGCCGTCAGGCTGGCGCTGGAGCAAAAGCAGCGATCGGTGGCAAAAATAATAAGAAAAAACGACAATCTGAAATATGCGGTCGAGGCTGCGGACAAGGCCCGCCGTGCGGCCGAGTCTCAGACGGCCAGTGCCCAAGTGGACGCGGATCTGGCAACCTGCGAGGGCGCTAGAGGCTATTTCTTAAGCCGCTCTTGACTGTGCCGGGTGTGGCGGCGGGCATGTGGACCGACACGGAGGTCCGCCATGCCCAGTCGTCGCCGGGAGCCGCAGTTGCTGGATCGGATGTGGGGGCGGGTGCGGTCGCGGTTGCCGACCCGCACGCCTAACCGGAAGGGCGGGCGGCCGTGGGCGGACGACCAGGCGTGCTTGGCCGGCATCGTGTTCGCCCTCCGCACCGCGGTCCGCTGGAACCACCTCCCGCCACCGTTCCCGTCCGGCGTCACCTGCTGGCGGCGGCACCGGGATGGGACGGCGGCCGGGGTGTGGGACCGGGTGTGGCAGCTCGTCCTGGCCGGGTCGGCCGCCGCCCGCCAGCTCGACACGCGCGAGCTGTTCCCGGACGCGACCTTCGCCGAGGACCGGGCGGGGGGGCCTGCGACGGCCGCACGGGCTGCGGGTTCGGGGTCGAAGTCGAGGTCGTGACCGACCGCACGGGCATCCCCGTCGGGGGGGTGGCCACCGACGCCGCCGGGGTGTCTGACAGTGTGTCTTGAAACTACCGGGTCGGGTGTAGCCGGCGAAGCATGCGGTGGGTCATGGCGGCCTGGATCATGGCCTCGCCGGTCCCCGGGTGGTCCT
>JAYVUZ010000153.1:0-33018 GCA_043787415.1 Fimbriiglobus sp.
GACCCCGGCCGAGGTGTACCGGGCGGGGCGGAAGGACGAGCCGGCGAAGGAGTCGCAACGATTCGCCGGCTCGTGGTCTCACAAATGGGGTCCACTATAGTTGGACCGAAGTTCGGCACGGCGGGCTACATAGCTCAGTCAGCACAAACGGCCGGGTGTGGTCGCTCGCCACCTCGGCGATCACGACTCAGATGAGGGTGCCCTGGGGGAGCCGACGACTCGATGCCGACCGGCCCGCAGAGGGGGAACGGGGGAGGTACACCCGACCACCCCGGGGCGCCCCCTTCGTGAACACGACAATCGATAGGTGCAGCCCGGGAAGTTTTTCTACTTTTTGAGTCGCCCTAACTTGAATAAGAATCTTGCTGTCGGGGTACGTCGTGTGGGGTGGTGGCCGATGGCGAGCCGCGACGGCGTCTTGAAAATGCTGTGGCCGATAACTGCCGTCGGCGGGCTGTTCGCCTTGGCCGGCCTGGCGGGCATCTGGGCCGTCAGCCGCCAGCAGGAGGAGCTAGCCCACCTCGTCCGCCGGGACGCCGCCCGGGTGCAGGCCGCCGAGGCGCTGCAAGTCCGCCTGCGACAACTTCGCTTCCACTCGGTCATGTTCGCCGCCGACCCGTTCCCGGCCCGCTGGGCGGTCCTCGCCGACGACCGCCGGGAAGTGGATGCTGCCCTGGCGATTGCCCGACATGACAGCGACGACCCCGACGACCTCCTTCTGCTGGATCGCATCGAGGCCGGCCGCAGGGAGTATGACGCCGGCCTCGGCATCGACGCCGGAGCGGCGGCCCGGGGTGGCCGCGACCTGATCCGCTGGGCCGACGAACACCCGGTTCGGGAACTCGTCGCGCTCTGCGGCCAGTTGGCCGACGGCCAGCGGGATCGCATGGTGCAGGGTCTGGGGCGGGCCGAGGGGCAAGCCCGCTGGGCTGGCCGCGCGCTGCTGGCCTGTGGCCTGGTGGGGGCCGTCGGCGGGGTGGTGGGCGGGTCGGCGGTGGCCCGGGAGGTGTCCCGCCGGCTGCTGCGGGCCGAGCAACTAGCGGCGGTCGGCCAACTGGCCGCCGGCGTGTCCCATGAAGTGCGCAACCCCCTCACCGGCATAAAGCTGTTGGTCGAGGCGGCCATCCGGCCCGACCACCCGGCCCCGCTAACGGATGATGACCTCCGACTCATCCATGGTGAGATCGGCCGGCTGGAGCGAACCGTCCAGGGGCTGCTCGACTTCGCCCGCACGGCCCCGCCCGACCGCCGCCGGCACGACCTCCGGGTGCTGGTTACGGAGGCCGTGGCGGTCACGGCCGGCCGGGCGGCGGCCAAGGGGGTGGCTGTGTCAGCCGACCCCAGCCCGTACCCGTTGCCGGGCGACGTGGACCGGGACCAACTCTTGGGGCTGCTCACCAACCTGTTGGCCAACGCCATCGAGGCCAGCCCTCCCGGCGGGGCGGTGCGGGTGCAGGCGGCGGCCGACGGCCGTAAGATTCGGGTGGCGGTGTCGGACGCCGGGCCGGGCATCGCCCCGGCCATGCTCGCCAATCTGTTCACCCCGTTCGCCACCGACAAGCCGGCCGGCACCGGACTCGGGTTAGTCGTCGCCCGGCGGGCGGCACGGGATCACGGCGGCGACCTCCAGGCCGAGAACCGGCCCGGGGGTGGCGCTCAGTTCATCCTCACCCTGCCGGCCGCGGAGTCAGCGGATGCCAACCCTGCTGGTGGTGGATGACGAGCCGCTGATCCGGCACTCGTTCCAGAAGCTGTTTGCCGGCGGTGGGGTGGCGGTCGTGACCGCCGGCACGCTGACCGAAGGCGAGGCGGCCGTCCGCGCCCACCAGCCGGACGTGATCGTGCTGGACCTGCAACTGCCGGACGGGTCCGGGCTGGACCTGTTCGACCGGCTCCGGGCCGACGACCCCCGCCGGCCGGTAGTGTTCCTGACCGCCCACGGCTCCACGGACGCCGCCATCGAGGCCATGAAGCGGGGGGCGTTCGACTACCTGCTCAAGCCGGTCGATCTGGACCGCATGACCAAGCTGCTGGCGACGGCGTTCGACGCCGCCCGTCTCATGCGACAGCCGGCGGCGCTGCCGGACGACCCCGGCCCCGACCGCATCCTGGGCCGCAGCCCGGTCATGCAGGAGATGTGCAAGACGGTCGGCCGGGTGGCCGGGCAGGACGTGAACGTGCTGATCCTGGGCGAGAGTGGGGTGGGCAAGGAGTTAGTGGCCCGGGCCATCTATCAACACAGCCGGCGGGCCGACCGGCCGTTCCTAGCCCTCAACTGCGCCGCCATCCCCGAGACGCTGGTGGAGAGCGAGTTGTTCGGCCACGAGCAGGGCGCCTTCACCGGGGCCGACCGCAAGCGGATCGGCCGGTTCGAGCAGTGCGGGGACGGCACCCTGCTCTTGGACGAGATTGGGGACATGCCGCTGCCGGTGCAGGCCAAGATGCTGCGGCTGCTCCAGGACCAGCGGTTCGAGCGGGTGGGCGGCAGCCAGACGCTTTCGACCCGGGTGCGGGTGCTGGCGGCCACCAACCGCGACCTCTCGGCCCTGATCGCCGCCGGCCAGTTCCGCGGCGACCTGTACTACCGGCTCAAGGTGGTGACGATCCGGGTGCCGCCGCTGCGGGAGCGAACCGGCGACCTCCCGGAGTTGGCCCACCACCACCTGTACCAGTACGCCCGGGAGATGGGCCGGGACGTGCGGGGGTTCGCCGAGGGGGTGCTGACGCTGCTGGAAGCGTACCCGTGGCCGGGCAACGTCCGGGAACTCCAGGGGATTCTTAAAGACGGGCTGCTACGGACGGCCGGCCACCTGTTCCCGGCCGACGTGCTGCCGGACGCCATCCGCTCGCCCGCGGCGGCGACCGCGCCGACCCCGGTAGCGTCGGCCGGCGGTCCCCCGCTGTCGGCCGTCATCGACGCCCTGCTGGCCGACGGCAAGGGGGAGGTTCACAAGCGGCTGCTCGGCCGCGTCGAGCGGGAACTGGTCGGCCGGGCGCTCCAGCACACCGGCGGGCACCAGACCCAGGCCAGCGAACTGCTGGGCATCAACCGCACCACCCTGCGGACCAAGCTCCGGGAGTTCGGGCTGGAAGTCGGCCGGGTGGTGTCCGACCGCCCGGACGCCGCGGACGAGCCACGGTGAACCGTTCGCCGTCGCGGTCAACGCCTCACCGTTCGGCAGGGTGCGGTTCCCCCGGGTGGTCGCTGCGTCGTGGCGCCAAATCGCCGATATCCCAACGGGTTGCGGCATCGGTTGGAGGCAGCGGACGGTTTTGGCTCGGGCTTTGCCCTTACCGCCAGCATGGTCATGCCCCTTGTTGCGCCGACATCGCTGCCACTGGATGAAACGGTCGCCCTTGAGCCGGTCCTATATCCCCCCGCTCCCCGTCGCCGGCGGTCGCTGTCGTGGGTGGGTTGGACCGTCGCCGTGCTGCTGGTCGGGGTCGGCGTCGCCGTCTGGTATTTCGAGTTCAAGAAGCCGGACGGCCACCGCCCGGGGGCGCCCGCCCGGCCGGCCACGGCCGCGGGGCAAGCACCCCCGGCCGCCGTGTCGGTCGAGGTGGTGGCCCCCAAACCCGGCGGGCTGGACCGGGTGTGCGTCCAGCCGGGCACCGTCGAGCCGTTCGAGGCGGCCGACCTGTACGCCAAGGTGTCCGGGTTCCTGGCCGAGCAGACGGTGGACATCGGCAGCCGGGTGAAGCGGGGGCAGGCGCTGGCCACGCTGTCCGTCCCCGAGGCCGAGCGGCAGGTGGACCGGGACGCCGCCCGGGTGGCCCACGCCGAGGCCCAGGTGCGGCAGACGGACGCCCGCATCCAGGCGGCCGAGGCCGAGGCGAAAGCCGCCGACGCGACGATCGCCCTCAACCGGACACTGGTGCGGTCCAAAACCGCCTACCGCCAGTACCGGGAAAAGCAGCTCGCCCGGATCAAGGAGCTGAACCGCAACCAGGCCGTCGAGGCCCGACTGGTGGACGAACAGGAGGACCAGTTCCTGGCCGCCCAGGAGGCCGAGAACGCCTCCCGGGAGGCGGTGACGGACGCCACCGAGCGGGCCGCCGCGGCGCGGGCTAAGATCGCCCAGGCCGGGGCCGACCGCGAGGAGGCCGTCGCCGGGGTGGGGGTGGCCAACGCCGAACTGGCCAGGGCCAAGGTGATGCTCGGGTACACGGTCGTCACCTCCCCCTACGACGGGGTCGTGACCAAGCGGCACTTCAGCCGGGGCGACTTCGTCCGCGGGGCCGACAGCGGCGGCGAGCGGGTGCCGCTGTTGGCCGTCGAGCGGACCGACCTCATGCGGGTGGTGGTGCAGGTGCCCGACCGGGACGTGCCGTATGTGACCGTCGGCAACCCGGCGGCCCTGGAGATCGACGCCCTGCCCGGGAGGAACTTCACGGCGAAAGTCAGCCGGTACGCCGACTCGGAAGACCCGGCCAGCCGGCTGATGCGGACCGAGGTGGACGTGCCCAACCCGGACGGGGTGTTACGGCGGGGCATGTACGGCCGGGCCACCCTCACCCTGGCGGCCGGAGCGGCGGCGGCGGTGCGGGTGCCGTCCGGGGTGGTGGACAAGGCCGGCAAGAAGCCGACCGTCAGGGTGGTCCGCGACGGGGCGGTGCGAGCCGTGCCGGTAACGCTCGGGGCGGACAACGGCATCGAGGCCGAGGTGCTGACCGGCCTGACGGCGGCCGACCGGGTGGTGGTGCGGGCCAGCGGCCCGACCCCCGACGGCACCCCGGCGACGGTCCGCTGACCCAGCCCGCCCCTTCGCATCTGCCGCCCGGGGCCGACCTCTCCCCGGCCTTGGGCGGCCACTGCTCCCGGAGCCTGCGCGCATGAACGGGATCGTCCGCTTCGCCCTCGGCAACCCGCGGGCGGTCACGACGCTGGTGCTGACCGTGCTGCTGGCCGGGGTGGTGGCCCTGGCCGTCATCCCGGCCGACATCCTGCCGGTATACCGTAGCCCGGCGGTGCAAGTGATGACCTTCTACGGCGGCATGTCGGCCACCAACGTGGAGGCCGACATCACCTCCCGGATGGAGCGGCAGACCGGCCAGGCCGCCGGCACCGCCCGCCAGGAGAGCCGGTCGGTGGTCGGGGCCAGCATCATCCGCAACTACTACGCGGACGGCACCGACCCGAGCGGGGCGCTCACCCAGGTGAACTCGCTGGCCACGGCCGCCATCCCCAACCTGCCGCCGGGCACCCTGCCACCGGTCATCCTGCCCTACGACCCGACCTCTGCGACGCCGGTGTGCATCGTCGCCCTGAACAGCAAGACTCAGGGCGAGTCGGTGCTGTACGATACTGCCCGCTACCAAGTGCGGAACATGATTATGGCCTCCCCCGGGGCCAACGCCCCGGTGGTGTACGGCGGTAAGCTGCGGACGGTGCTGGCCTACTTGGACCGGCAGAAGCTCCAGGCCCGCAACCTGTCCCCGGTGGACGTGATGGACGCGCTCGACCGCTCCAACGTGTTTCTGCCGGCCGGCGACGCCAAGCTCGGCGGCACCGACTACGCCCTGGACAGCAACAGCATGTACGAGCTGGTCGAGCGGATGGGCGACATCCCCATCCGGGCCGACCGCGCGGGGACGGTGTTCCTGCGGGACGTGGCGCTGCCGAAGGACGCCGCCCTGGTGCAGACGAATGTGGTGCGGGTGGACGGCCGGCGGCAGGTGTCCGTCCCGGTGTACCGCCAGCAGGGGTCGAGTACCCTGGGGGTGGTCGGCACCCTGAGCGGCGGCCTGGCCGACATGCAGGCCCGGCTCACCACCCCGGACGTGGACCTCAAGCTGGTGTTCGACCAGTCGGTGTACGTCAAGCAGTCGATCATCAGCCTGGCGGAAGAAGGGGTGCTGGGGGCCGTCCTCTGCTCGCTGGTCATCCTCCTGTTCCTGGGCGAGTGGCGGATGACCGTGATCGCCGTCATCACCGTCCCTGTGGCGGTCCTGGGTGCCATCACCGGGCTGATGGCGGTCGGTCAGTCGATCAACGTCATGACCCTGGCCGGGCTGGCGCTGGCGGTCGGCCCGCTGGTGGACAGCGCCATTGTCGCCCTGGAGAACACCCACCGGCACCTCGGCCTCGGCGAGCGACCGCGGGTGGCGGCCTACAAGGGGGCGAGCGAGGTGGCGATGCCGGCCCTGGCCGCCACCCTCTGCACGCTGCTGGTGCTGGCCCCGCTGGCGCTCATCCCCGGCCTCGGGGCGTTCCTCTTCCAGCCCATGTTCCTGGCCGTCGCCTTCGCGGTCTCGGTGGCCTACGGGCTGTCGCTCACCTTCGTGCCGGCCCGCTGTGCCGCCTGGCTCAAGCCGCACGCCCACCACGGCCACGACGCCCCGCGGGGCTTGCTCGGCCGGTCGTTCGCCCGCTGGGAGGGGGTCATCGACGCCGGCATCCGCGGCTACCTGCAACTCCTGGGCGTCGCCCTCCTGTTCCGCCGGACGGTCGTCGTCGTGGCGTTCGCCGCCCTGGCCGCCGTGCTGGTGTTGGTCGGCCCGCAACTCCGCCGGGAGTTCTTCCCGGAGGTGGACGCCGGATCGTTCGAGCTGACTGTCCGCTGCCCGTCCGGCACCCGCATCGAAGTGACCGAGGGGTACGTCGAGGCGGTGGAGGGGTACGTCAAGGAGGTGGCCGGCGACGACCTGGAGTTGGTCATCAGCGAGTTGGGGCTGACGGCCGATTGGTCGGCCGCCTTCACCCCCAACGGCGGGCCGATGGACGCCGTGGTGAAGGTGCAGCTTAAGGCCGAGCGGTCGAAGTCGGCCCAGGAGTACGTCGTCCTGTTGCGTCAGGGGCTGACCGTCGGCGACGAGTTCCCCAAACGGCTAGTCGAGGTAGAGAGGCGGAAGCGGGCGGCCGGCGACTTCCCGCCCGGCACACCGACGTTCAGCCGCCAGAGCATGGAGGTGGCGTTCGACGCCGGCGGCATGATCCGGTCGGCCATGAACGAGGGCAAGTCCACCCCGATCAACCTGCGGGTGACGGGCAAAGACCTTCCGAAGGCGCGGGCGGTGGCCGAGCGGCTGCTGGCCGCCGTGCGGGGCATCGACGGGGTGGTGGACGCCCGCATCCTCCAGCGGCTGGACTACCCGCAGTACGTCATCGACGTGGACCGGGCTAAGGCGGCGTCCCTCGGCCTGACCCAGCGGGAGGTGATGCAGAACGTGGTGGCGGCGTTCAACTCGTCGGTGCAGTTCAACAAGAAGAACTTCTGGATCGACCCGGTGTCGCACAACCAGTATTACGTCGGCGTCAGCTACCCGGAGGGGGACATCGCGGACCTGGACACGCTGCTGGACGTGCCCATCACCAGCCCGAGCCAGCGGAAGTCGATCCCCCTGCGGAACATCGCCACCGTCCGCCCGGCCACGGTGCCGAGCGAGATCGTGCACACCAACCTCCAGCCCACCATCGACCTGACGATGGGGGTGGACCGCCGCGACCTGGGGAGCGTGGCCGAGGACGTGAGCCGGGCCGTGGCCCCGTTCGGCGTCGCCCGGCCGGACGGCTCCTGGACGCCCTTCGACCCGATTGTGCCGGACGAGAACAGGACGATGGAGGGGGCCAGGGTGACGCTCAGCGGCGAGTACCAGAAGATGCAGACCACCTTCAAGTACCAGGCGCTGGGCATGGCGGCGGCCGTCGTGCTGGTCTACTTCCTGCTGGTGGCCCTGTACCGCTCCTACCTGACGCCGCTGGTGGTGCTGAGCGCGGTGCCGGTCGGCCTCATCGGTGTCGTGTTGGCCCTTTGGCTGACCAGCACCGCGCTGAACGTGCAGTCGTTGCTCGGGGTCATCTTCATGATCGGCATCGTGGTGTCGAACACCGTGCTGCTGACCGACTTCGCCAGCAACCTCAAGCGCGATGAAGGGTTGTCGCCGACCGAGGCCATCCGCAAGGCGGCGGCGATCCGGGTGCGGCCGGTGGTCATGGCGGCGATGGCCACCTTTTTCGCTCTCATCCCCATGTCGATCGGGCTGGCCCGGGGGAGCGAGGCCAACGTGCCCCTCGGCCGGGCCGTTTTGGGCGGGCTGCTGGCCGGGCTGGCGACCACCCTCCTGGTCGTGCCGTGCGTGTTCTCGCTGGTGGTGCCGAACCGGGCTGACCGGGCGCCCGACCCGCTGCCCGGCGAGCCGGGCTACCACCCGACCGGCGAGGGGCACTGATGCCGCCGGACGACCCCCGGGTGCGGTTCGCAGCCGAGCGGACCCTGCTGGCCTGGGTGCGGACCGGGCTGGCGCTCATGGGCTTCGGGTTCGTGGTGGCCCGGTTCGGGTTGTTCCTCCGGGAGTTTCCGGCCGCCATCGCCGGCGCGCCCCCGGGCCGTACCGGCGGCTGGTCGATGGCGTTCGGGGTGGCTCTACTCTTGATCGGGGTGGCGGTGAACGTCCTGGCGGCGGCCGAGTACCGGGTGGTGCTGCGACGGATCGACCGCGGCGAACCCTACGCCCCGCCCCGCTGGTCGCTCGGGCTGGCCGTCGCCGGGCTGCTGGCCGTGCTGGGACTGGGCATGACGGCGTACCTCGTCAGCGTGTAGCCGGCCGCTCCCACAGTCGGGATGCGAGGAGCCCACCGAGTCGGGTGTCCTCGGCCACCAGGGCGAACCCGCGGGCGGCCAACAGCGGCGACGGGTCCAGCAAGTCGGCGGCCGCCACACCGGCCACCGCCCGGAAGGCGGCGTACATGCCGGCCAGGGCGAGCCGGGCGGCCCGCCCCCGCCAGCGGCCGGGGGGCACGGCGAAGTCGCCCACCAGCCAGCGGGCGTCGGGCGTGGCGGCGGCGGCCAGCCGGTCCACCACCCCCGCGAGGTCGTCGGGCGGGAAGCAGTCGAGCAGGAAGTGGGTGACGATCAGGTCGTACCCGCCGGCCGGCAGCAGGGCCGACCGCACGTCGCCGACCCGGAACCGCACCCGGGCCGAGCCGCCGACCCGCCGGCGGGTCGGCGGCGGTCATGCCGGGGCTGATGTCGAGGGCGTCCACCGTCACCGCCGGGCAGGCCCGCAGGAGGGCAAGGAGGAACCGGCCGTCGCCGTCGCCGACCACCAGCGCCCGCCGATGGTTGGGGAGTCGGGCCAGGTGGGCGGTGCGGCACCAGTGGAGGAGCGGGCCGAACGTGACCGCCTCTAGCCACCAGTAGTGAGCAGCCAGGGCGTCGAACGGGTGGTGGGGGGTCACGCCCACCGCCAGGCGGCCAGCGGGGTGAGCAGGGCGGCGTCGGCCCCGACCCGTAGAAGGCGGCCCCCCAGTTGCCGGCGGACCCGGTGCAGGGCGGCCAGCAGAACGACCGCCCCCGCTATGGTCCCGCCGACGGCCGGCGTCCCGCACCACAGGACGCCGGCCACGGCCCCGAGTCCGGCGACCGCCTCCGCCGCCCCGGCCGGCCGCCCGTTCTCCCAGCGGTCGATGAGCCGGCAGTTCAGCCAGCAGACGGCAGCGAGCGCCAGCACCGCCGGCCCCCAGTCGGCCGCCCGGTCGGGGGCGCGGGCGGCCAGCGGCACGCCCACCCCGGCCGCGAACACCAGCCCGACGGCCAGCTCCTTCGCCCCGCCCAGCCCGCCCGTCGAGAGGTGGACCGCCGCCAGGTAGGCGGCCAGAGCCAGGCCGACCACCAGCCCGTCCACCAAGCTGGCGGCCGGCAGCCCGGCGACGGCGACCGCCGCCCCGCCGGCGAGTGCCAGCCCGCCCGTTGCGGCGACGGCCGGCCGGTGGCGGGAGGCGAATCGGTGGCGGTCGGTCGGGGCCGGGGGTCGGCCGGGGCGGGCGTCCAGCGCCCGGTCGAGCAGATACACCCCCCACACCACCAGCCCCAGGCTGACCGATGGGGCGGCCGGCAGGGCCAGCCCGTAGGCGGCGGCCAGGAACCGCTGCCAGAGGACGGCCACCCCCGGGGCGTCCAGGGCCAACAGGTTCGGCCACAGCCACCACGGCGGCCGGTCGGGCGGGAGGTTCACCCCGTCATACTAGCGGGACGGCCGGGGCCAACCCCAAGGCCACCCACAGCCCGAATTGAGCGGCGTCGAACTCGACCGTGGCCCGCACCGCCTCCAGCCGGCTGTCGGCCAGTTGGCGGAAGCCGTCCAGCACCTCCAGCGGCCGGCCCTCCCCCTGCTTGATGCGGGCCAGCCCCAGGGCGAAGCCCTCCTCGGCTATGGCCAGTTGCCGGGCCGCGATCTCCATCCGCCGGCCGGCGGTCTCGGCGTCGGCCTTCGCGGTCGCCACCTCGGCCCGGACGGTGTTGGTGGTCCGGTCCAGTTCGGCGACGGCTTGGCCGACCACGGCCTCAGCCCGGCGGGCGAGCGCCCGGTTGCTGAACCCGAGGTTGCGGCCGGCCCACACGGCCGACACGTCGAAGTCGGTGCGGCCCCGCAGCGGGCTAAAGTCGATGCCGCCCAGGTTGCTGCCGCCGCCGAACCCGCCGGCACTGAACCCGGCCGACACCACGGGCAACCACGGCCGCACTTTCTCCTGCCGCACCCGCGTTTGCGCCTCGGCGACCGCCGCCGACCGGGCCGACAGTTCCGGCCGGCCGGCCAGCGCCTGGGCGATGAGGGCGTCCAGCGGGGTGGACTCGTCCACCAGCCGTAGGAGCGGCACCGCCCCGGGCGGGGGGCGAAGCTGCACCGCCGGGTCGAGGTTCAGCAGTTCGCCCAACCGGGCGGCGGCGACGGCGGCTTCCTCCTCGGCCTGCTGGGTGCGGCGGCGGAAGGTGGCGGCGTTGGCGTCGGCCCGGTTGGCGTCAGCCCGCCGGCCCTGACCGGCCCTGGCATACTCGGCCGTCAGCCGCACCACCTCGGCCAGTTCCCCCTCGGCCCGTCGCAGCACCTCCACCCGGGCGTCGGCCCCGACTAGTTGCAGGTAGCGCACGGCCACGTCGAGCAGGACGGCGTTCTGCACCGCCTGCTCGTCGGACAACCGGGCCATCACCCGCTGCCGGGCGGCCAGCGGAGCCAGGGCCGCGTCCCCCAAGTGGGCGAACAGCCGCACCCCGGGGACGCCGACGGTCCCCCCGCCGACGGCCTGCGCGCCACCCCCTAGGTACAGGCTCTGGCGGTCCACCGCCAGAAGCTGGCCGGTGGACCGCTGGAGAACCCCGCGGTGGACGTTCAGGCTGGTCCCGGCTGACAAGCTGGGCAGCAGCAGCGAGCGGGCGGCCAACTCCCGGGCCTGGGCCTCCCGCACCGCCTCCCGGGCCAGCCCGATGGTCGGGTTGCCGACGCCCGCCAGCCCGAGGGCGGTGCCCAGGTCGATCACCTCCGTGGCCAGGACGGGACCATCCGGTTGGGCGGGGGCCGGGGGGGAAGTCGGTTCGGAGTTGCTAGCCGGCACCACGGTCGGCGGTGTGGGTGCGGCGGCTTTCGCCGCTGGCAGACCCGGCGGCAGCACCGACACGGCGCCTGATGGCTTTACGGTCGGCGGAGTGGAGCAGCCGGCGGGGATGACGGCCGCCAGCCCGAGGGCGGTCAGCCGTCGCCACCGCCGGGGCAGCGACATCCGGTCGGTCACTGTCGGCCCCCCGCGGCAGGCAGGGGGGGCTTGGGCGGCACGAGCAGGCGGGGGCCGGCCGGGGCGGTGCCCGGGGGGAACCCCTGGCCGGGGACCGGCACCCCGACCGCGGCCGGCGGCGGCACTAACTCAGCCGGCACCGGCCGGGCCAGGGCGGCGGCCGGCGGCTGGCCGAGTGCGACGTACAACTGGAACTGCGCCCGGTTGTAGTCCAGCACCGTGTCCAGGTAGTCGTACCGGGCCTGACCCAGAAGCCGCAGGCTGTCCACCAGCTCGATGGGCAACCCCTGCTGGCCGCGGATGCGGGCCAAGTCTTGGGTGAACGCCTCCGTGCCGGCCTTCACGGCGGCCTCGGCGCTGTCCAGTTGCACGAACCGCGCCCGGGTGCGGGCGTGGGCCTCGGCCACCTCTGCCCGCACCCGGTTGAGCATCTCCAGTTCCCGAAGCCGCGTCTGCCGGACGACGCTCTCGGCTTCTCGGGTGATGGCCACGTTCCCGACCCCGAGGTTTCGCAGGGTCCAGAACACGATCACATCAAAATCGGCGCGGCCGTCGAGAGTGGCGAACCGGGGGCCGGTCCCCTGGTCACGGCTCAGGTCGCTGCCACCGCCGAACCCGCCGGCGCTGAATCCCAGCACGACGGTCGGCGTGAACGGTAGGAGCTTGGCGCTGGACAGGGCGTAGATGGACCGCTGGATGTCGGCCCGTCGCTCGCCGAGTTCCGGCCGTTGCATCGCGGCGATGGCCACCAGTTCGGCCAGGGGGATGGGGTCGGGCACCACCGGGGCCGGCACCACCCAGCCGTCGATGGGCCGCAGCCGGGTAGACGGGTCGAGGTTCAACAGGCGGGCCAGCCGGGCGGTGGCGGTCAGGGCGTCGGCCTCGCTCTGGGTCAGGTCGGCGTCCCGGCGGCGTAGCTCGACCGTGGCCCGGTCGGCGTCCGCCTTCCGCCCCTGGCCGGCCCGGGCATACGCCTCAGTCAGCCGCACCACCTCGGCGGCCTCCTCCCGGTTCCGGGCGGCGATGGCCCGCCGGCCCTCGGCGCGCAAGAGGTCGGTGTATCCCAGGCACACCCTTAGCAGCACGTCGTTCTCGGCAGCCTGGGCGGCGAACTGTCGCCCGACCACCAGTTGCCGGGTTTGCAGGGCCAGGAAGTAGGCTTCACCGAGGTGCAGGTTGTAGTTCAGCCCGGGCACGGCGACGGTCCCGGTCCCGACGGCGCTCGCCCCCAGGCCGACGTACACCGCGTCCCGATTAACGGTCAGTATCTGGCCGTTCGACGGCTGGAGCGCCCCGCGGTGGAGGTTGTAGTTCGTCCCGAGGTTGAGGTTCGGCAGCCACTGGGCGGCGGCCAGTTGCCTCAGGGCGGCGGCCTCCGTCACCCGCTCCCGGGCCAACAGCAGTTCCGGGTTGTCGGCCCCGGCCAGCCGCAGGGCGGTGCCCAGGTCGATGGGGTTCTCGCCCGGCTGGAGGATGGTGCCGGGGGGCGGACTAGCAGTCGCAGTAGCCTTCGCCGGATTACCGGCCGGCGGCTGTTGTGCAGGTGCCACAGTGATGGGCCAAACACCGACCACGGCCGAACCCAACCAGCATCCCAGCCGACGGAAGACAATCACAGTTCCCGCTCCCGGGTGCTAGCTTATTTGGCTTGCCTCCGGGGGGATCATCGGTCTGGCAGAGTAGGCAGGATCAAGCGATTCGTGCTGACACATCACTTGATCGGACTTTGCGGAGGCTATTGCTCAACAGTTCCCCGTGTCAGGGCCATCAACCAGCCTCGCTGGGCAGTTTCTGCTCACCATCCTCCCCTGCACCTTCACCTCTCGTCATCATCTTGGGAGCCGTCCATCTGCTCCAAGCCCCGCCGGAGGTGTAGGCCGGGCCGATGATCGTTGTGGCGGCTGTCGCCATCGTGCTGAACGCGGTTATTGCCCTGTAGCTGCGGCGGGCGGCCGGGCACGACATGAACATCCGCGGTGCCTACCTGCACATGGTCGGGGACGCCGAATCCGCCCTCGGGGTGGTGCTAGCCGGCGTGGTGGTTACTCTGACCGGCAGTCGGTTGGCCGACCCGGTGACATCGGTGCTCATCGCCGGGTTCATCCTGTGGAGTTCGTGGGGGGTGCTGGCCGATGCGGTGGGGGTACTGCTGGAATCGGCCCCTCGCGGGCTGGACGTGGGGCGGGTGGCCGAGGTGGTGGCCGCCGTGCCCGGGGTGGCGGGGGTGCATCACCTGCACGTCTGGGCGGTCGGCTCCGGCCTCACCGCCTGCTCGCTGCACGTCGTTGTCCCCCCGGGGGCGAGCCTGGCTGACGCCCAGGTGGTACAGCGGCAGGTGGCCCAGACCCTCGCCGACGAGTTCGCCATCGGCCACGCCACCGTCCAAGTGGAGGTCGAGGGGTGCGGAGCCGACGGGCTTCGCTGTGACGTGCGATCCGTTCAGAGCCAAGAACACGACCATTGACCGGATGCCGCCAATCCCGTTCACCGTCTCACGACAGACGAAGCCGTGTCGCAAGCTCGGACGGAGGAGTGTTGGCCGTTCGTTGAGCCGAACAAGCCCGTCGGGCGGTTCGTGAACCACTACCGGCGGTTCAGCAGCCGTCCACATTCGGACCTGGGTCACGGGCGAGAAGTACGGGACGCCTAGCGACGACTGTGGGGTCGGGTGTACGACGCAAACACTGTCAGGGCATGTCTTTGTGTAGTATTTTGTGATACTTAGTGGCGATCCTCAACCGCTGTTTCGCGCCGTTTTTGATGCCATTCTGCCTTGTAAGTGGGGTTCTTCAGGTTTTTCTAGAACTTGAGGCTGTCCGCCGAAACTCCGAAGGTGTCGCACTCCGATTATCATTGTTTGCGTCGATGGTGCCGATTCTCTTGGGTTCGACTCTCCACCACCTTCCGAGGCAGATGGATGGCCAACCGCACACCAACACCACCCGCCCCTCGCGGCACCGACCCGTTCGGCGAGTTTGACCGCCAGGTCGAGGCCGTCGAGCGATACCTGTCGGATGTCATCGGGGTCCAGCGGGCCGTCATGCGCGGGGGCTTTCAACTGGTCCTGCTGACGGCCGGCGACCCCGCCGCCAGCGATACGATCCTGCCGACCCCGGAGCGGGAGTACGAACTGCGTGACGCGGCCCTCGCGGCGGTTAGCCAACTCGGGGTCAACCTACTCCTGCCTCCGGACCCGGATCGACAACTCTCGTATGAAGTGACGGTATTCGGCTACATGATCGAGCGGCGCGTCACCGCGTTACCCCGTGACTTCGACCCCGCCGACCAGTGGAAGCTCCTGCGACCCAAGTGTGACGCCCGGTTGATCGTTAATCACCTGCTCCCGTCCACCCGCATCTCGTCGCCGCCCGCCCCCGCGGGGCGGAAGCCGGGCGGCCAGTCCCTGACCCCACAGGAGCGGAAGCGGAACATCAGCCTTTACACGGAATGCGATGAATCCGGCTTGACCAAAGAGGAGTTCGTCAGGGGCCGGGAGATGGACCTGGCGTACGGGTTGAAACTCATCGAGAGCGGGCGGAAGCTGGTTTACCGGGACAAGGTGAAAGCGGACGCACAGGCGAACCCCAGCGGCCGGAAGCGGACCGCCGCTAACCCCACTGGACGCAAATAGCGTCCAGCCCAATAGCCGCGTCCAGCTAAGTTTTCCACCCCGGCAATGCCCGGCCAATCGCCCCCACCGCCCAGCCATTCACGCTGGACTCGGCTCGTCCCGTCCAGACCCCGGGGAATCATCAGGTGCCCCGGGTGACTCACCCGCGGATCGGCCGGACGGGTGGCCCCGGCGTCCCCGTCTTGCCGCCTTGAAAGCCCGGCCGTGGGCACGGCCATGACCGCCCAGCGGGACAACACGACGAAGGTGCGGTACGACCGCTCGGATCGTCCGTGCCCGGTGTGCGGCGGGTACATAAAGGGATGCTCCGGGACGACCGACCAGGCGATCCGCTGTCGCATCGGTCCTGTGGGCCAGACCGCCTGGAAGTGCGTGTCCACGCCGGCGGCGGGGGACGGGTTCAGCCTGTACCGGCACCAAGACCCTCTCGCCATGCCGGCGACCACACGCCCGAAGCCTTCGACAGCTACCCAGCCGAAGCCCACCCGGGCCAGCGACTGGACGAAGCGGGCCGCGACCTACAAGGCCCGGATGAATGCGGCTTACGCCCGGCGGCTGGCCGACCACCTCGGGCTGCCGGTCGAGTGCCTGGCGGCCCTGGACGTGGGGTTCATCAGTGTGGGGCCGGAGGGCACCACCTACTCGTTCCCGGAGTACGACGGGGCCGGGGTGACGTGCGGGATCAGCACCCGGCTCGTGCCGCACGGCCCCGGCCCGGCCGTCAAGAAGTGCCTGCTGCACTCGCGGCGGGGGCTGACCCTCCCCACGGCTGGCGGGAGCGGGCGACGGCCCAGCGGGCGCTATTTCTGGTGGAGGGGCCGACGGACGTACTGGCCATGTCCTGCGTCGGCCTCCCGGCCGTCGGGCGGCCCAGCAATGCGGGTGGGGTGAAGCAGCTTGCCGTCCTGTTCGCTGGCCTGCCGGCGGACACATCCGTGGTCTTCGTCGGCGAGCGGGACCAGAAGGACGATGGCAAGTGGCCCGGTCTGGAGGGGCCGAAGCTTGCGGCCAACGACCTGGCCGGTCGGCTCGGGCTGCCCACCCGAGTCACCCTCCCCCTCGGTCGGGCACAAGGACAGCCGTGCCTACCTGACCGACCGCCTGCTCGCCGGCGAGGCCGGGGCCGCGGAGGTGGGCCAGGAGTACGAGCGGCTGCTGCTCGCCGCCCCGGAGGTCTGGACCGCCCAGCCGCCTACCGCCCAGACGGCACTCTCCGCCGGCGAGGCGGACCCGGCATATCGGTTCGACCTGATCTCCTCCGATCAGTTCGCGGCCGGTGACTACCGCCCCGAATGGCTCATCCAGGGGGTGCTGGTGCGGGGCGAGCCGGGTACCGTGGCCGGGCCGTCCAAGTCCCTCAAGACCAGCCTGCTGGTGGACGCCGGCGTGTCCCTGGCGGCCGGGGTGCCGTTCCTCAACGACCCCCGGTTCGATGTGCCCCACCGCCGGCGGGTCGTGATCGCCTCCAGGGAGTCGGGCATGTCCACCCTGCAAGAAACGGCCAACCGGGTGTGCCGGAGCAAGCGGCTGGACTTCGTCTCGCTCGGCCAGTCGCTGCAATGGCTGTTCACCCTGCCTGTGTTGAGCGACATGCGGTCAGTGCTTGCGTTGGCCAAGGTGCTGGTCGGGGTACAGGCCGATGTGGTGCTGATCGATCCGTTCTACCTTTGCCTCGGGCTGGTAGACGCCAAGAACCTCATGGAAGTGGGCAACGTCCTCCGGCTAGTAGCAGAGACGCTAACCGGTAGTGGCCTCATGTGCGGCACCGGCATGAGCGGTTGTCGAGCCGGATGAAGTACCAGAGGGCGCCGACGTGGTTGCGGTCGCACTTCGAGAACGACAGGGTCTTGCGGACCAGACGGGCACACCGCTGCCGCACGGTCCACCAGAACCGCTCGATGTGGTTGGTCAAGCCCTCCTCCTGGCCGGCGGCGGCGTGCCGCTCCTCGGGCACCGCCGCCCGGTACGCGCTCCAGAAGTCGGTGCAGGCGATGGCCCGGTCCCGATACGCCGGCGGGAGGGCCGCCCAGAGCCGGCGGGCAGTGTCCTCGGACCGATCCCCGACGGCCATCGCCACCACCGGCCGGGTGTCCTTGTCCAACGCCGCCCACACCCACCGCACCCGGCATTTGCCCCGGACGAACGACCACACCCCGTCCATCTCGACGGTCCGGTCGCCGGACTTTTTTTCCGCCGCCCCGGGGTGTGCGGGGTCCGCCGGCGGGACCGGTCGTTGACGAACCCTTGCCGCCACGACCGGGACCGGCGGGTGATGCGGGCGCTGGCCCGCAAGCTCAGCCGCTCGGCCGGCAGCCGCTCGACGGCCGCCTTGTCCTCGTCCGGCACCGGCCCCTTGCGGGGGGCCGTCACGAACCGCCGGCCGCACCCCCGGCAGCGGAAGGTGGGGTGCCCCGACCGGGAGGGGCCGTTGCGGACGACGGTTGTACCTGAGCAGCGGGGGCATGGCGGGGGTGCATCCGGCATCCGGTCAGGCTCCGAGGGTGCCGGCGTTCGGGCCACTACCCGAATTGGCGTGAACACGGTGTCGCACCTTCTCCGTCGCCGCCGGTGCGTTCGCCATCGCCGCCGTGGCGCCTAACACCTTCCTGAGCATCGTCGGGAGCCGCCGCACGGCGAAGACGACTCCTGCCCGTGACTGACGTACGGGGCCGTGCTCATGTGGCGGGTCACCCCCGGCACCACCAACCTCGTGCAGGTCGGAGGTTCGCGCCGGTGGGGACTAACGCCTATCGTCCTGCGCGGCTCTGCCACCCCCGACTCGTCATCGGCATCGCCATCAGCCAGGACTGACGGTGAGATCGCCCCGCACCGTCCCCTCAATCGCCGGCCGTTCTTCGACCCGCCTGACAGCCCGGTCGCCGTCTACGCGACCATCCGGTATCGGAACTGAATCGGCTTCTGCGTGCGGATCAAACGGTCCGGCGACAACGCCGCCAAGGGCTTCGGATTCACCGCCGACGGCAACCCCGGCAGGCCGGGCATCGGCCCCGCGGAAGTGGCTCGCCCCAAGTAAAACGCCGATTCACCGCCGACGGCAACCCCGGCAGGCCGGGCATCCTCGGTTGGGCCGGCAGCGACATCACCAGCGTGCTGACGTGGTATGACCAGTCGGGCAACGGGTGCGACGCCACCGCCACGACCCTCGCCCCGCAGGTGCGTGGCGGGAACCGGCAGTCCGGCCGCCTGCCGATTACGACGGCCACGGCCGCCGGCAGCACCTGAAGTGCGACCCTGCCGTGAGACCAGCGGGGTGCTCGCCCGCGGCCCCGTCGGCCGGCGTTCGCGGCCCCGTCGCCCCCGCCGCACGGTCCCCGCCGCGTCCCCGGCGGCGGGAGCCGGCGACCGCCTCGCCGGTCACCCCACGCCGGCGGCCGTTTGCTGCGACCGCCGCCTCCCCGAACGCCCGCCGACCGGCCCCCCGACCGACCACCGCCCGGCCGCCGCGGCCGACCGTCCCGCCCGGGCGACTCGTCGGCCCGCCACCGCGGGAGGGGTCTGCCCCGAACCAAGGCCCGCCGGGGGCGGACGGGACGCCGGCCGGCGGCGTTCCGCCGCGGGTGGACGTGCAAGGAGGCGCTGCTGAAGGGCATCGGCTGCGGGGCACGCGAGCTGGCCGGTTGCGTGGTCGAGCTGGACCCGGACCGGCCGCCGGCGGTGCGGCTCAGCCCGGACGGCCAGGCGTGGCGGCTTGCGGCGTAGGAGGCCGACGAATTCGTGGCAGCCGTAGCTTCTCGGGCTGTCAGCCGCTCGCCCGCCGACGGTTGAAACTGCCGAACCGTGCTTCGAGTGCAGCGTGTGACGGCCGCCGGTCTGGTTGGCAAGCGAGGGGCTGGCCGGCGAGCGCTCGGTAGTCGTCGCTCGCCGCCAGTCGCGGGTGGAGGCGGACGGCCAGCGTAACCGGGTCGATGCCGACCATGTCCAAGTCGAACAGGGTGTGCAGGTCGCACCGTAGCAGCAGGCCGTTCTCGATGTTGTTGTCCCGCGGCCCGCGGTACGGAACGATGTGCGCAGCCTCGACCGCTTCAATTACTTGGCACTTGCTGATCAGGCAGTTGTCGCCGTACCGTTCCCGGAGGGCGTCCCGGAAGGGCCCCTGACCACGGCGGGCGGCGATCTCGCGGCGGACCCGCTCCCGCTGGTAGGTGCCGTCCGGCATGTAGGCCGGGCCGGCCGTAGCGGCCGGGAGGTCGAGCGGCTCGGGCGTGTGGGTCGGCGAGTAGGGCGTGAGTTCGACCCCGGCCGTCACCAACCCGCGGAGCAGTTCGGTAAGTGGATCGGCGTCGGCGGATGCCCCTGTCCAGCGACCGTTGGGGTCTTTTGCCATCGCTGAGGCCAGCCGGTCCGCAATGTCACACACCTGGTCGCTGATCGGCACCCGCGAACGTATCGAGTCCTCGTGAGTTTCGAGCAGGTCTCACATCCGACTCGGGAAAACGGGTAGTGGCCTCAGCGGAGTGACTGGTTGTAGTGGCGGATGAAGTACCAGAGGGCGCCGAGGTGGTTCCGGTCGCACTCGGAGAAGGACAGGGTCTTGCGGACCAGCCGGCTGTTCCGCGGGCGGGCGGTCCACCAGAACCGCTCGATGCCACAGGTCAGCCCGGCCTCCTTCCCGGCGGCGGCGTGCCGGTCGGCCGGGATGGCCGCCAGGTCGGCACTCCAGAAGTCGGTGCAGACGACGGCCCGGTCCCGGTAGCGGCACGGCAGCACGGCCCACCGCCGGCGGGCGGTGTCCTCCGACCGATCCCCGACGACCATCCCGACCACCGGTCGGGTGCCGGCGTCGAGGGCCGCCCACACCCACCGCACGCTGGCCTTTTCCCCGACGAAACTCCACAACTCGTCCGCTTCGATCACGAGGTCGCCGGCCTTTTTTTGAGCCGCCCGGGGGCGTGCGGGGTGTCCTTCCGGTACAGGGCGTTGATGAACCGCTGGAGCCAGGCCCGGGACACCCCGGTGGCTCGGGCGATTCCCCGCAGGCGGACCCGTTCCAGCAGCAGCCGGCGGACCAGCTCCTCCCGCTCCGGGGTGATCGGTCGCCGCTTCGGGTGGGGGACGAAGCAGCGCCCGCACCCCCGGCACAAGAGGTTGACCGACCCGGCCTGGGTGGTGCCGTTGCGGACCACATGGGCGGCCCCGCACCGGGCGCACGAAGGGAGTACATCCTGCATCCGCCCAACCTACGCCGTCACTCCGCTGAGGCCACTACCTGCCCCCGATGACACCCGTCAAGACACAACTGCTCTCTTACGGCCGGCCCGGGGAACAGGCAATCCGTTCTCGATCAGCCTGCGGATTCGCCGGCCGAGCCACTCAGCCACTCCAACGCTCACCGCGTTGCCCAGCGCCGCGTACCGTGGTGTGTCGGCCCCCCGTGCGGCTGGTATTTGGTCGCCCAACCGGGTCCAGCCGGTCGGGAAGCCCTGCATTCGCTCGGCTTCCTCAGGGGTCAGCCGACGTGCGGCGGTCGGGTAGGCGACATATGTTCGGCTCCAGTCGTTGCCGGTGTGACGTAAAGCTCGTCGAGACCGAGTTGGCGAGTTGCCGTGACCCGGCGACATCGAATTCCCCAAAGTAAAGCCGGCGGACCGCGCCCGGCTCGTCGGCCGGCTCGTTGCCCTCCACCTGCCCCGACAGTGGGCAGGCGCAGGAGGCGGAGGCGGCGAGCTGTCGCACTGTGGCCGCCACACGTGGGGCAGCTATCCGGGGCGGTGGTTGGGCTCTGCCCAGGTCGTCCCTGCCCCACGGCCGGCACGCCGTTCAGCCGCTCGCGGACGCCCCGTGAAGGTCGTGCAGCAGGAGTTCATAGACGCCGGACTGGAGGACCGAGACCGCCACGCTGGCGCAGACCCGCCCCATCCCGATGATTCCGCGCCGACGCTTCATGGGTGATTCCTCCGGCTGTGGGTGGGCGACGGTTGCGACCCAGCCGGTCAGTCCCACCAGAGCGAGAGGAGGCCGTACTCTTGGCGGCCGGTGCCGAGCGCCCGGTCCAGCTCCTCCTGCTCGGTGTAGACGGTCACTTCGCCGCCCCAGTCCTCGGCCGCGGCGACGGCCTTGAGCTGCTCGGCGGCGAGCCGGGTGGGCGTCAGGACGAACAGGGTGTCGGCGTTCCACAGGTTGTCGGGCAAGTCGCGGAGCTTGATCAGGCCGGCCATGAGCAGGTGGCCCGGGTCGGCATAGTTGGGCAGCCCCGGCCGGTCCAGGAGGCACGCGCGCCACAGGTGGCGGTGCTTCAGCAGGCTCGCGCAGACCCGCCCGCCGTCCAGGGCGTTGAAGGCGGTCCGGCGGAGGAGTTCGAGCTGGATGTCCTGGACGGTGGCGGACCGCAGGCGGGTGGCGTCACTCATACTCCGTCTCCTGAAGTCACTGCCGGTCGGGATGCGGGCCATTCACTCGGGTGTCGAACTCGCCGCGGCGACCGCCCACGCCGGCCGGCAGGTCGCTCAACTCCTGCGGGCTACGCGCGACCAGCCCGGCACCATGCCCGACGACGGGCGGTTCTTGCCCCGCGGCGTCCCTGGTGTTCTCGCCCGGCTCGGGGCTGGCGTTCATAGGGCTCCCTGGCCGGGGTGGAGGACGGCGTCCAGCGACGGGTCCGGCGGGAGGTTGCGAACGATCACCACCGGACAGGCGGCCTGCCGGAGCACCCCCTCGGCCACGCTGCCCATCCCCAGCCGTGCCAGCCCGGTGCGGCCGTGAGTGCCCATCACGATCAGGTCGGCCTTCTCCGCGATGGCGACCCGTAGGATTTCTTCGACGGGCATCCCGACCGCGACCACGTGCCGGACGGCGGCCACGGGGGCGGGGAGTTGGATCGCCTTCAGCCGGTCGAGCGCCCCGGCCGCCAGCCCGCTCGGGATCGGGTGCGGCACCCCGTCGACGGTGGTGACGAACGCCGGCTCGACCACGTGGGCGAGGATCAGCTCGGCCTCGTAGTCCCGGGCCAGCACGCACGCCACCTCCAGGGCGGCGGACGGGGTGGCCGAGAAGTCATGGGGGTGTAGGACGATCCGAATGTCGAGCACGACGCCTCCTCCCATAAACAGTTCCCGGAAGGCCCGTCGGTACGGCTGGTGCGTCGGTCGCAGGGCCGGCGTGATGCTCCGCCGGGCGGCGCGTGCTGCCGGCGTGCGGGTTGCCGCCGACAGGGGTCTGTTGCGTCATGCTGCTCTCGAACCACCTTGCCGGGGGTTAGGGTCATGGCAACGTGCCAGCGGTGTCGGAGCGGTCGGGTCGCCGACGTCCTCGCCCGGTGTTCCGACATGTGCAGCATCCCCCGGGCGGGCAAGCGGCAGAGCGGGTACGTCCCGCGCGACCTGGGCATCGGCGGGGGCGACGATATCGCCCTCGCCTACTGCCTCGACTGCGGGCAGGTGCAAGGAGCGTTCCCGCTCCCGCCCTCCCGGCTGGAAGACGGCCGCGAGGACTGACTCGACGGAACCGTCCCCGCACATGAGAGCGCGTCACCTCCGTTGCCGGTTCGGGCCGTCACACCCCCGCTGCGGCCAGCTCGCCGCGGGCGGCCGCCTTCGCCGGCGTGCGGTGCAGCAGGGCACGCGCCCGGTCCACCTCGTCGGCCGTCCCGTGGGCCACCACCAGCAGCTTGCCGTTCTTCACTTCGGCCTCGTACTTGAGGATACGGTCGTTCGGGACGCCCACACTCGCCAGGGCCGCCCCGAGGGCGCTCACCCCGCCCACCACGGCCGCCCCTTCGAGGGCGGCGACGATCAGTGCCACCAGCGGGCCGGCCACGAGTAGTGGGCCGACCCCGGGCACCCAGAAGAAGGCGGAGCCGAACAGCAGCCCCCAGAAGCCGCCCCAGAACGCCCCCTGCTTGCCCCAGTACAGCATCCGGTCGCCGGCCGTGTAGTACCCGACCACGTGCTCCTCGGTGTGGTAGTCCTTGCCCACGATGGACAGCTTGGTCATGTCGAGGCCGGCCGCCTGCAGCTCGCGGATGGCCTGCTCGGCCGCGTCGTGCGACGTGAACACGGCGACGACGGCGTTCGTTTCGGTCTTCATCTCGTACCCTCGGTTCCAGGTCGTCACGCGGGGGCGGAAGTGCCCCGCGTCTCACCACTCAGCGACGCGAACACTTCCCGGGCCTGGGCCAGCAGTTGGCCCTCGGTCTGGTGGCGGGCGTCGATCACGGCCGTGCCGACGACCCGCTCGGCCACGTCCGGGTGGTGGTGCCGCAGGTCGGTCAGCAACTCTTCCAGGGCGCTGCTCTCGCCGGTACCGCTGCCGAACAGGACGATGCGGTCGGCCCCGTGCAGGGCGGCGGCGACGCCTCGGTAGTAGCTCGTCTGCTCGCGCGGCCGCTTGCCGTCCGTCTCCTCGTTGCGGGCGTGCAGGTGCCGCCGGTGGCCGTGCGGGTCGTCGGGCGTGACCCGCTCCGGGACGGCCCCGTGCACCACGGAGCGGTACACCTTCGCCTCGTGGTGGTCGATGACGACCAGCACGCCGGTGCCGGGCGGGGCCGACACCGCGGCCCCGGTCTCGGCCGCCGGCTCCAGGAAGTGGCGGACGGCCATCAGGTCGTCCGTCGTGGCGACGTCCTTGTGTTTGGGGGCGTGCAGGGTCATGTGTCGTCCGTCCCGCGTCACCCGGAGGGAGCCGTTCGGCTCCTCGGACATGTCCCCCATCGCGGCCAGCAGCGACCGCACGTCGTGCCACTCCAGGTTGTGGGCAACCGGGTGGCGGAACACGGCCTCGTAGGTGTGCCGGTGCCGCCCGTTCAGCTCGGGCGGGATGGCCGGGGTGGGATGAGTCGTCATGCCGCTGACCTCAGGGGTGGCGTTGCCCCGCCCCGGGCGGGACGGGCGTGGGGTATCACTGGCGGATGAGGGCGAGGCCGGTTTCGGGGTCGTAGCGACGGCGGAGGTACGTCGGCAACTCGGTCAGGACCACCTCCAGGGTGGGCCAGACGTGGGCCTCCAGCAGCCGCCCGCCGCGGGTCGAGCCGTCCGGCAGGCCGACGACGGCGTGCAGGTGGACCATCGGCTCGTTCCCCTTGAGGGCCACGTCCCCGGTCAGCGACAGCACCTCGACCTGGCCCGTGACCGGGAGCCGCCGGTGGTCCTTCGCGGCGTGGTCGAAGTAGCCGAGGACGTAGTCGCCGAACCCCCCGATGCCGGTGAGGAACCCGGCCGCGATGCGATTCTCCTTGACGAAGGCGGTCAGGGTCGTGACCACCTCGTCACCCGTGTCCAGGACGAGCACGTAGATTTTCCCGCCCGCGGTGTCGCTGAGCACCCGGGATTTCATCACGGCCCCCGTGTTCGGTCGGGCTGCCGCCTGGGTCGGCGCGACAGCCAGTAAGGCCGCGCCCGCACCGGCGGCGGCGAGGAACCCCCGCCGTGACTCCGCCGTCTCCCGAATAACACGCATGGAAATCCTCAGATTGGGGACAGCCGTCGGCACCCCACAGGGTGTCGTCCGGGGGTACTAGGCGGCGCCGACTGTCGGCTGGCCCTCGGCAGGGGCGGCTCGGTGTCGACCCATGTCGGCAGTCCCCGAAGCCCATTGGCCCCCCGACTCGTGCCGTGCCTGGCGGGTTGCGACCAGGCGGACATACAAGACGAGGAGTGCCAGCGGCCCCAGCAGCAGGCCAGCCACACCCCAGAGGGCCTGGCGGAGTTGGCTGTGACCCAACTCCAGCGCCCACTTGGCGGACACGACCCCACAGGCGAAGCCGCTGAGACTCAGAATCACGTGTTCGCGTTCCACCGATGCTTCTCCCCCTCGGGTCGAAACTGGTTATTCGGACCCCGGGCCTGGTCGCACGACCCGCGTCGAGCGGCACCGGCTGCCCGACCCCCGCCTCGTTGGGGGACGCCGGCGAGTCCCTTCGCCGGGTCGATGCGGTCACACGTACGACACGGCGATGTCGTTCCGCACGCTGTTCACGCCGGGGGCGTTCCAGGCGGCCGACCCGGCCTGGGTTTTCTCGTTCCACGACCGGACGCTGCCGGACAGGGTGACGGCGCCGCCGTCGGTCGCCACCTTCACCGTCCCGGCGTCGATCTCGGCGTTCCGCACCAGCGCCTTTTCGATCTGGTCCTTGACGGCGTAGGGCTGGGCCGTCGCCTTCAGGGTGATGTCGTTCGTCACCCCCTTCACCCCGGGCATGAAGCAGACGGCGTCCTTGGCGGCCGACCGCTGGTAGTCCCAGCTCACTTGCCCCTTGAGCGTCACCCAGCCGTTGGCCACGTTGGCCTGGATGCCGTCCTGCAGCCAGACGTGCCACTTGAGCGAGTTGACGGCCGCCGCGGCGATCTCGGTGTCGGTCTTGGCGTGGGCACCGTACGGTTTGACCGTCACCTCCTCGGCCAGCCCCTTCACCCCGGTCACCCGCTGGGCTGCCCGCTCCACCGCCCACTTCTCGGCGTAGGACGCGGCCTCGCCGGTCAGCGTCACCACCCCGTCCTTGGCCGTCACCCCGATCTGGGCGGCCGTGGTGCTCGGCTCCCACTTGATCTCGTCCATCACGTCCTTCTGCAGCTGCGTGTCCGTCTTCATGGCGAAGTCCTCTCGGGGAGACTCGGGTGGCATCGCGGGACGAAGCGTCCGGCTTGTCCTCCGACGAGGATTAGTATCACGGCCGGCCGCGTGGAAGCGGACAGGGGAACGGGTAAGGCGAGTCAGGGAAAGTGGCCGAATCCGTGTCAGGGGTCGGGGCGGCCGTCCGGGGCGCCGGCCCGTCGGGCTTTCCCCGGCGGCGGGCGGGCAGATTTGCTGACGCTCGGCTCCCACGTTCCCGTCAACCCGCAACCGACCGAACGCGACTATGGTCAAGCCCATAAAGCGGACCGCGCACGGCGGCACGCGGCGTGGGATCGCTGGCATCCACAGAGATGTCGCACCAGGAGTATCGTAATGAACCGTCTGATCGTCGCCGGAGCGTTCGCCGCCCTCTGCACCATCACCGGCCTGTCCGCCCGGCCGGCCGCGGTGGCCCCGGCCCCCGCGCCGGACGTCTACGCCATGCAGGCCACCTGTGCCAAGGCGTGCGCCGACTGCCAGGTGCAGTGCGACACCTGCTTCAAGTTCTGTCTGACGCAGCTGACCGCCGGCAAGACGGACCACGCCGCCGCGGCCCAGCTCTGCACCGACTGCGGCGAGTGCTGCAAGTTGTGCGCGACCCTCTGTGCCCACCAGAGTTCGTTCTGCCCGGCGTGCTGTGAGTTCTGTAGCCGGTGCTGCGACGAGTGCGCCACGGCTTGCGAGAAGTCGGCCAACTCGCCGGAGATGAAGGCATGCGCCGAGGCGTGCCGGAAGTGCTCGGCGTCCTGCCGGGAGATGGTCAAGATGGGCGCTCACAAGTAGGTCGTCGGCCGGGATGGGCCGAACCGCTCGGGGCAAGCCGGGTTTTCCCCGACACAACCGGGCGGTTCGGCTGACTTGGTTTGACTCGTTCCCCGTCCGCCCCAGACAGGGTTGTGATAAAGCTGAGCAGTCCGGGCTACGTACCCGAACGCGAAAGGCAGGGGGCGACATGAGCGGCATGACACTGGATGTCTTGGTCGTGACCGCCGACTCGGGGGCGCCATGGGACGCCGAGGCCGATCTCGCCGCCCGCGGGTTCGCCCTCCGGCGGACCGAGACTGCGGAAGCGGCCCTCGAATCGGCCGCCGTCGTCCCGCCCGATGTCATTCTGATGGACCTGACCACCCCCGGCGTGGACGGGCCGGCCCTGGACCGGGCGCTCCGAAGTCAGCCGCGGGGGGAGAAGCCGCCGCTGGTGGTGGTCTCGATCCTGGGCCGCGGCACGGCCGCCGCCGACCGCGTCCCGGTGGCCGTGGGGGTCGAATTACCGCTGGGCCTGGACGGCCCGTCGGCCGCGGGCGTGGTGGTCGGGGTACTCAGCCGGTTCCGCGAGTTCCTCGCGGCCTTGCCGTCGTGCGAGGACGCGGCCTGGGCCGACGGCCGCCCCGGCGGCGGGGCCTGCCGCTGTCGACCGACCGTCGAGCGAGCGGATGTCTGATGTCCGTCGAGCAGGCAACATCCAGGACACCGCCGCAATGAACAGACGAACGGCGCTCGGCATCGCCGGCGGGATGGTCGTGGCGGGCGGAGTGACCGCGTATTCGCTGAGTGACACGCGGAGCCTGGTCCGGGGCGACCGCGCGGCGACGGCTCGCGGCGACTCACCCCCTCGACCCGGTGGAAGACGCGATCCTGTCGCTCGCCGCTCTGGCGGCGACCGGCCACAACACCCAGCCGTGGTTCGTTCGGCCGCTCGGGCCGTTCCACTGGGTCGTCGGCAACGACGCGAGCTGCGGTGGCTGCCGGCGTTCGATCCGGGGCAGCGGCAAACGGTCCTGTCCATCGGTGCCTTCCTCCAGAACCTGGAGTACGCGGCCGGCGCGTTCGGCTACTCCTGCGACTGGACCCTGTTGGCCACGACCAACCGAGACGCCCGGGTCGTCGAGGTCCGGCTGACCGGGGCCGCGTCAACGGGCGGCCCCGAGGTGGAGGCGATCAAGACCCGTCGGACGGTCCGCTCCCACTACTCGGGCGAGGTGCTGAGCGCGGCCGACGTGCAACACCTCGTCGGCCCGGACCGAGAGCTGGTCCGCTACCTGCCGGCCGGGGGCGAAGCGTGCTCGTCGCTGAACGAGCAGACCGTCGCGGCCAACCGCCGCCAGGCGTACCGCGACCCCGCCCAGCGGGAGCTATCCGACTGGGTGCGGTTCTCCAGCCGGGACGCCGAGACGCACCGCGACGGGCTGACGACGGCGGGCCTGGATGTCGGCGGGGCGGCCGGCTGGGTGCTGCGGAACCGGTACGGCAAGGCCGACGTGCTGGGCACCGCCTTCCGGGAGCGTGGCCTCGACCGGGTCGCCACGCGAGTGGCGACCTCGGCGGGCTGGTTCGTGATCGCCAGTGCGGGCGACGCGGTGGCCGCCCTGCTCGACGCCGGCCGGCGGATGCAGCGACTCTTCCTCAAGGTGCGGGCGCGGGGCATCGCCCTCCACCCAATGACGCAAATCCTGGAAGAGCCGGCGACGCGGCAAGGGCTGAATCCGGCCGTGGGGATCGACGGGAGCATTCAGTTCCTGTTGCGGACAGGCCACCTGAAAACTTACCCACCGCCGGTGTCACTCCGCCGCCCCGTCGGCTGGTTCCTAAGGGCGCAGGTGGGAAGTTGATCGACACCCCGTGCCTCTCACCGTGAAGGGGTTGGCCATGCCCGTCGCACCGGCCGGCCGCGACATCGTGGACGAGACCGGCGAGGAGTCGTTCC
Source organism: Fimbriiglobus sp. (assembly GCA_043787415.1). Classification (GTDB taxonomy): domain Bacteria; phylum Planctomycetota; class Planctomycetia; order Gemmatales; family Gemmataceae; genus JAXMAZ01. The sequence goes on from JAYVUZ010000153.1 coordinate 28,408, forward strand.
CGGCCAGCGACCCGCCGGGTTGGACCGTCGTCACGGGCACCGGCCCGCCTCACCGGCCGAACCGGGTCGCCACACCACTACCGCCGAGAGCCGACATGGCCATGCCGCACGCGAACTCGGGCGACGTGATCGACGTCCGGCCCCTCGGGGAGGCGTTGGCCCGGACGGCCACGCACGCCCTGGTCAAGACGGACCGCCTGGAGGTCATCCGGGTCGTCCTCCCGGCCGGGAGGGAGATGCCCGAACACCACGTCGCCGGTGAGGTCACGGTCCTGTGCCTGGAAGGCCGCATCGCCGTCACCGCCGGCGGGACGACCCGTGACCTGGCCGCCGGGCGGATGCTCTACCTGGCGGGCGCCGTCCCGCACTCGCTGCGCGGCATCGAGGCCGGGTCCGCCCTCGTGACCATCCTCCTCCACCCGCCCGCCGTCGGGTGATGCCGCCGCGGCCGGTCTATGATCACCCCGTCGGGCTGCCCGACCCTCCGCGCCGGACGGCGCAGAAACCACCCGCCTATGCCTCGGTCCGCGGACCCCCGGCCACTCCCCGCCGACTGGGTGCAGTCGGCCCTGGCCGGCGTCGGCCTGGGCACCCTCGTCACCGACACCCGCGGCCGGGTGCTGGAGCTGAACCGGGTGGCCGAGAGCCTGACCGGGTGGCCGCAGGCCGACGCCGCCGACCGGCCGCTGGCGGACGTCTTCCGCGTCGAGGAGGAGGCCACCCGCCGGCCGGTCTCGCACCCGCTGGCCGATGTCCTCACCGGCGGGGCGGCCGTCGGCCTGTCCGACCACACCGTCCTCATCGACCGGGGCGGGACGGAGCGGCGGATCGACCACGGGGTGGCCGCCATCCGCGACCCGGCCGGGGCGGTCGTCGGGGCCGTCCTGCTGTTCTGCGACGTGACCGAGCGGCAGCGGCTGGTGCGGGGGGTGGAGGACGCCCGGGCGTTCGCCGACGGCATCCTCCAGACTGTCCGCCAGCCGCTCGTCGTCCTCGACGGCGGGATGCGGGTGGTGGCCGCCAACCACTCCTTCTACGAGACGTTCCGGGTGTCGGCGACCGACAGCGCGGGCCGGTCGCTGTTCGCCCTCGGCGACGGTGAGTGGGACATCCCGGGCCTGCAGACGTTGCTCGAAACGGTGCTGCCCGATGACAACCACTTCAACGACTTCACGGTGGACCACGCCTTCGCCGGTCTCGGCCGGCGGTCGGTGGTGCTCAACGCCCGCCGGCTGCCCCCGGCCGGCCACCGCCCCGAACTCGTCCTGCTGGCCGTCGAGGACGAGACCGACCGGCGGCAGGCGGCCGAGTCGCTGGCCCTGTCCGAGACCCGCTACCGCCGGCTGTTCGAGACGGCCCAGGACGGCATCCTGCTGGTGGACCCGGCCACCCGGCGGATTTTCGACGCCAACCCGTTCATCATCGCCATGCTCGGCTACCCCCGGGACGAGCTGGTGGGCAAGGAGCTGTGGCAGATCGGCCTGTTCGGCGACATCGCGTCCAACAAGGCGGCGTTCCGCACCCTCCAGGATGTCGGCTACATCCGGTACGACGACCTGCCCCTGCGGATGCACGGCGGCCGGGGCATCGAGGTCGAGTTCGTCAGCAACGTGTACGCCGTCGGCGACGCCCGGGTGATCCAGTGCAACATCCGGGACGTGACCGACCGCAAGCAGGCCGAGGACGCCCTGCGGGTGGCCCACGCCGGGCTGGAGGTGCGGGTCGGCGAGCGGACGGCCGAGCTGGCCCGGACCAACGAGACGCTCCAGACGGAGATCGCCCGGCGGGAGGCGGCCGAGGCCGACCGCCGCGACCTCCAGCTGCAGCTCACCACCGTCCAGGAGAACGAGCGGCGGCGGATCGCCCGGGAGTTGCACGACCAGATGGGCCAGCACCTGACCGCCCTCGGCCTCGGGCTGAAGCTGGTCAAGGACGCCACTCCGGACCCGTCCTCGGCCCGCGACCGGCTGCTCTCCCTCCAGGCCCTGACCGCCCAGATCGGCCGGGAGGTCCACCACCTGGCCCTGGAACTGCGGCCGACGGCGCTGGACGACCTCGGGCTGCACGCCGCCCTGGCCAACTACGCCGAGGGGTGGGCCGAGCGGTCGGGCGTCGAGGTCGACTACCACGGCCCCGGGGCGGACGCCGACCGGCTGCCGCCGCCGGTCGAGACGGCCCTGTACCGGGTGGTGCAGGAGGCGCTCACCAACGTCCTCAAGCACGCCGCCGCCCGGCGGGTGAGTGTGGTCGTCCGGCGGGCGGCGGGGCAGGTGTCGGCCGTGGTCGAGGACGACGGCGGGGGGTTCGACCCGGACGCGGTGGCCACCCACCGGCTGGGCGTCCTTGGGATGCGGGAGCGGGTGACCCTGGTCGGCGGCACGCTGGCCGTCGAGTCCCGGCCCGGCCGCGGCGCTACGGTGATCGCCCGCATCCCGCTGCCGGTCGACGACGGGAGGGGCCGGCATGGCTAAGCACCGGGTCTTCCTGGTGGACGACCACGCCGTCGTCCGCGAGGGGCTGAAGGCCCTGATCAACACCCAGCCGGGCATGGAGGTGGTGGGCGAGGCGGCCGACGGGCTGGCCGCCTGCGGGCAGATCCCAGGACTGAAACCGGACGTGGTGGTGATGGACCTGTCGATGCCCGGGCTGACCGGCTCCCAGGCGACGGTCCGGCTGCGGGCCGAGTGCCCGGCGGTCAAGGTGCTGGCCCTGACGGTCCACGAGGACCGGGGGTACATCCGCCAACTGCTGGCGGCCGGGGCGGCCGGGTATGTCCTCAAGCGGGCGGCCCCCGAGGAGCTGGTGCACGCCATCCGGGTGGTGGCCGGCGGGGGCGTGTACCTGGACCCCGGCATGGCCGGCAAGGTGGTCGGCGGGTTCGTCCGGAGGTCGGCCGAGGTGGCCCCGGCGGGTGGCGAGCTGAGCGACCGCGAGGCGGAGGTGGTGCGGCAGACGGCCGCCGGGTTCAGCAACAAGGAGATCGCGGCCCAACTCAGCCTGAGCATCAAGACGGTCGAGACGTACCGGGCGCGGGCGATGGAGAAGCTGGGCCTGGACAGCCGGTCGGGGCTGGTCCGGTACGCCGTCCAGCAGGGCTGGCTCCAGGACGGCTGACAAGCCCGCCACGATCCCGATTCCCGACAGCGGCCGGGCTTTCCCCGGCAGGATTTCTCCCACTTCTCCGGCCGAATCGGCAGCTTCCCTGTCCGACCGCACCCGCCCCGTCCTGAATACTAATCTCCTAGACAGCACTACGTCCAAGTATGCCATGACCGGCACCGCAGCCGACCCCGTCCCCCGGGGTCGTGGGGGATCACATGACCAGGCCACGCCCATACGTGCTGGTGGTGGACGACGTGGCCGACGTGGCCGACAGCATGGCCGCCCTGCTCACCCTCTGGGGGTACGACGCCGTCGCCCGGTACTGTGGGTGTTCGGCCCTGGCGGCCGTCCGCGCTCGCCGGCCGGCCGCGGTGCTCCTGGACATCGGGATGGCCCCGATGGACGGGTTCACATTCGCCGACTTCCTCCGCGGCCAGTTCTGGCGCGAGAGTACGCCCGTCATCGCGTTGACCGGGAATACGACCGAGGCGTGCCGGGTCCGCGCCCGCGGGCTAGGCATCAAACACCTTCTGCTCAAGCCGGCCGAGCCGACGCAGGTGCGGGAACTGCTCGAGCGGCTACGTGCGAGACGGTCACCGGCGAGTCTGCCATTCGGCCGGCTCGGGGGTCCACTCGCTCCTGACCGCCGCGTAGGCCGTGTGTAGCGGCGGGGCTTGCAGGCGCAATGGCGGGAGCAGAGCAGGCAGGAACGGCAGAGGCCGACGCGCGAGCATGAGCAATTCAGGGGCAGATGGCCTCGACGTTTGCAACACCAGCAACTCATGAGGCACCTCCGCCCCCAGTTCAGCGCCCCGGCCGGAAATGCGCAACGTCGGTAGCTCGGAAATGACAAAAGCCACCACATGCCGGAGCGTGCGGAGGCTGCGCCAAGGCGGGCCGTCTACCTCCTGAACAGCTCGGCGATCTGGATGACTTCATCGACACCCATGCTGCCGACCAACCGCTTGATGGCCTCGACGGACTGGGCCACACCGGCTGCCGGGGCGTGATGCCCGTTGCTCGAAGCCGGGGCCAGGCGTGCCGACTCGCCGGACGCGGTGCCGCTCGCCTCCCGCTCCTTCTTCCGCAGCAGGCTCTTGGTCTGCGAGAACATCTGCGGGGTGACGTCCAGCCCGAACCGCTCTTTGATGAACGCGGCCCCGTCCTGGGGCTTCTCGACGCCGTCGGCCAGGGCGGCCTTCACCGCCTCCGTCTTGCTGATCGTGCCGTCCGCTGCGGCGGCTCGTTTGCGGCCCATCGGGATGCCTCGTCGGTGTGAAGATGCGAGGGCTGGTGCAATTCTAATTACAGTCCGGCGTGATGCGAATCGAATGGCCGCGTTCGGTGGCATTCGTGTGATGCCAAGCCCCGGGTAGTGGCCGTACAGCAATGATGCGTTGTAGTGGCGGAGGTAGTGGCCTCATGGGCGGCACCGGCGTGAGCGGTTGTCGAGGCGGATGAAGTCCCACAGGGCGCCGACATGGTTGCGGTCGCACGTGGAGAAGGACA
>JAYVUZ010000154.1:0-2855 GCA_043787415.1 Fimbriiglobus sp.
GCGTACGTCGGGCAGCTGGCCGACGTCACCCGCGCCGCGCTGACCGCCGCCGGCGTGACCCCGCAGGAGTTGAACAGCCTGCGGCGGGCGGCCCGCCGCGTCGGCGGGGTGACCCCCGCCGACTGGTACGACCCGACGGCCGCCGCCCCGCGGTCCCGGGCCGACTGCTTCGACTGCCACCACCACCAGCTCGCCGCGAACTGACCCCGCCGACCCACGCGGCCGTCGGGCGCTCCCCCGGCGGCCGCCCCACGTCTCGTGTCGCAAGGCCGACCCCGGCTGCCGGCCCCGCCCGCCGGTGTGTCGCCGACCGGAAGCAAAACCGTGGATCGTCCGGCGTCGCATGTGACATTTTTTCGCGTGAAGCGATTCGAATCAACGGCGCAATACACGAAATTTGTCGAGGAATACACAAAGCGACCCGAACCGGCTCCGCTGTTGCGCAAAGTCGCACACTTTGCATAGTGAGCTTGGCGGGTGTCTCTTTTACCACTCCGCTCCGCGGCCCAGAAACCCCCGCGATAGTCGTCGGTGCCGTGCGCCCCATAGTCCGGTCGCCCAGTCGTCGCGTGATGGGCGCGGGGGTTTCTGGGCCGCTCCGCTGCGCAATAAAAGAGCCAAAGACGAAATGTAAAACCATTTCGGATCTGATTTTTTTAGTTGGAATACACATGACGGTCTTCGGCGATCGCCGACGGGTCGTCAGCGGGCCGTCATCGCACCCCCTGGAGTTCAGCCCCTATGGTCACCTCGGAAAACCTGGAGACCGCGGTGGTCGGCCCCGGCCGGCCTGAAACCGACAAGCCCGGGCCGACTCGGGCGCCGCGACCGACGCCGGCGCTCGTCGTTCGTCGTCCGGCTGTCGGCGGCGCAGACGACGGCCGTCTACGCCGCCTGGCGGCCGGCGGCCGTCCCCGCCGCGACCTGGGTCGGGGTGGCGGCCGGCGACCTCAGCCGGCTTGCGGCGACGCCCTGGCCGGATCCGCCGGCCCCGGCGTCCGGCGACGGGCGGTTCCTGGCCCTCGACGGGCTGGTGCAGACCGCCGCCCGGTCGGCCGCCTTCCACTGCTTGGGCCACCGGAGCCGGCAGAAAACCACGAGCGCCAGGCCGCGGGTCTACGCGAACGACAAGTTCGGCTGGGACGCCATCCAGGCGAACTGGGAGGGCCGCCGGGCCGCGTGGGTCGCGGACAACCTGCTCGCCCCCGACGCGCCGGCGACCCGCTGTCCGCTGTTCTTTCCCGACCGCCGGTCCGCCGCGTGCAACCGGTGGTGGTGCCCGTACTGCCGCTACCGGCTGACCCGGCTGATGGTTTGGCGGTTCCTGCTCGGCGCCGAGGAGGCCCGCCGCCGCCGCCGGCAGGTGGGGGCCGCGCTGTCGCTCGTCCGGCTGGAGGCCGGCATGGCCACGTACCCGTGTCGGACCGGCTGGGGCTCGCCGCACGTCGAGTCGGAACTCCGCCGGCCGCTGGGCGACCTCGGGTGGATGCTCCGCCCGTCGACCGCCGACCTGCGCGCCGGCTGGATCTTCGGCGGCCCGGCCGGCCGGTTCGCCCCTGTCCCCGTCGGCACCGTCCGGCCGGGCCGTGCGGTCCGCCACGCCAACAACTTCCCGTCGGGCCGCTCGGCCGTGCCCGACGAGGCTTTCCCCGGCAAGGTGGTGGCCCGGCTGAGCGTTTTTCAGCCGATCCGCCTCCCCATGCCGTCGCTCGGCGTGTCCGAGACGGGCCCGGCCGACCGTTCCGACTGGGTGTTCGCTTGGGGGGTGCGGGAGTCGGTCGTCGCCCTGTGCTGGGTGTACCCGCCCGGCCGGCGGCCGCCCGGTCGGCCGGGACGGGCACCCCGGGGGACGACCGCCGGGCCGGGGCCGCTCGGCCAGCCCCTGACCCCGACCTCGCACTGCCGGCTGCTGCTCTCGCCCCAGGGGTCGATCGTCCCGGTCGGCCGGTTCGCCCCCGCCGTCCGGCCGTACACCCCGCGGGCCCTGGCGTCGGCCGTCGGGGCGGCGATGCGGCTGCCCGGCTGGGTCGGCCGCGGGCCGACCCGGGGGCTGGCCGCGGGGCTGCCCGAGGAGCTGACCGAGGGGCTGTTCCCGCACCTGGCCTCGACCAAACGGTCGGCCGTCCAGTGGCGGCCTGTCCGCCGCATCGTCGCCGGCGGCGTCGTCCTCCACCGGAGCGACGCGACCGCCTTCCTGGTCGCCCAGACGCCGGGCTGTGGCGACGCCCGCTGGCGGCGTCGCGTTGCCGCCGACCCGGCCGCCTTCGGCCGGCTCCTGTGCCGCCAGGCGGTGACGCTCGCCACGACTGCCCTTGACGGCCCGGTGCCGGCCGGCGTAGAGTTAACACCGTCCGCTCGCAAGCGGCTGGCCCGGGTTCGCACCCTGGCCGCCGCCCTCGGCGAGCGGCTGCGGCTGGCCCCAGGCCGCGTCACTGGTCCCGACAACGCAGGGACGGCCCTGCGACGAACCCTCCAGGTCCGACGACTGCGGGCCGTGGTTCTCGACCTGGTCTCGGTCCTCGGACTGCCTCGGCCGTCCGCCCCGGTACCCTCCTCCCGCCCCCAACACCCGTCGGTGTTGTCGGCCCACCCCGGGTGATTCCCGGGGCCCCGCCCGCGGCGTCTGCCCGGCGGCTACCGTCCCCCCGTTACTTCCGTGCGATCCGGCGAGCCGGACCGCCCCACGCCCGCCGCCCCGGCACGCGACCGCGTCCGGGGTGCGACCGGGGTGTCCGGTTTCACCCGAGTTCCCACTTATGCTGCTCACCGTCCACGCCCGCACGCACACGGTCTGGCGGGTCGACCCCGACCCGGCCGCCCGGCCGGTCGACACCGGCCGCCCGACGCTGTCGTGC
>JAYVUZ010000155.1:0-20289 GCA_043787415.1 Fimbriiglobus sp.
CTCGTCGGTCCCTGGACCGGACCGGCTCACGCCGGCCGCTCGCCTCAGATCACTTCCCGGTCGCCGGGGTGCTGCCGCCGGTCGGCGGGGTGCCGACCGACCCGGCCGGCGCCCGCGGCCGCTCGCCGGCCGGCGGGGCCGGGTCTTTGATCGGCCCGGTCGGCGCCTTCGGGGTGCCCAGCCCGTCCGACGGCACCAGCGACGGCGGCGGCGCCAGCAGGCTGTTCAGCTTCACCCCGACCTCCTCCACCTGGGCCTTGTTCTTCTCCAACTCGTCGGCCCGCTTGGCAATCGACTCGCCGGCGGGGGTGGCCGGGCCGATGGCATCGGTCGCCCGCTTGAGCAAGGCGACACACCCGGCCACGGTGCCCCGGAAGTCGCTGCCGCCGGGCGACTTGGCGATGCCCACTAGCGACAGCTCGGCCTCGGCTGCGTCCAGCAGACAACTGGTCTGTAGGGTCTTGTCGCCCTTGAACTCGTCGGCCAAGGCGGTCAGCTCGCCGCGGGCCGCCTCGATGCTGGCGACCGCCTTCGATCGCTGCTCCACGTCCCGGACGGCCAGCTTGGCGATGCCGTCCGCCCCGAGCTTGGTCCGGGCCAGCTCCAGCCGGGCCAGCCGGCCGGGCGTGTCTGTGCCGTTGGTCTTGGCGAACTCTTCCAGGGCGGACGTGCCCCCGGTGCGGGTGACATCGGCGAAGGTGGCCCAGTTGGTCGAGGTGGCCGACCGGCTGGACTTGGTGAAGTAGTACCACGCCCCGCCGATCAGAACGACGGCCAGCACCCCGGCCAGCACCTTGGGCGGCACCACCTGGCCGGCCTTCACCTTCTTCACGAAGGCCTTCGCCCCGGCGGCCAGTTCGTTAGTTTCCAACTCGTGCCGGTGCTCCGCCTTCATCGACTCACTCCGTGCCGGGCCGGCCCACATGACGGGTGTGATCATAGGGCCGCCGCGGGGGGCGGTCAACGCCGCCGCCGGTCGGCCGTGCGACGGATAGAATGCCGGTCGCGGCGTCCTTCTCTCAGCAGGCGGTCACTATGGTCCTCGGGCGGCTGGTCGGCAGCATCAAGAAGGGGTTGGCCAAGACCCGCGGGGCGTTCGGCGGGGTGGTCGGCCTGTTCACCGGCGACCACCGGGTGGACCAGCCGTTCCTCGACCAGTTGGAGGCCCAACTGCTGCGGGCCGACGTGGGCGTGCAGGCGTCCACCGCCATCGTGGACAAGGTGCGGCAGGGCTTCAAGGACCGGCAGGTGGGCGAGGACGTGAAGGCGTTCGTCCGCCAGCAGCTCCGGGACATGCTGCTCGACCCCCAGGGCGGCGTCCGCTGGCAGCCGACCGGGCCGACGGTCGTGATGATCGCCGGGGTGAACGGTTCGGGCAAGACGACGAGCATCGCCAAGCTGGCGACCTCCCTGAAGGGCGACGGCAAGAAGGTGCTGGTGGCCGCGTGCGACACCTTCCGGGCGGCGGCCGTCGAGCAACTGAGCGTGTGGTGCGAGCGGGCCGGCATCGACCTCGTCAAGCAGGGGCAAGGTAGCGACCCGGCGGCGGTGGCCCACGACGCCTGCGAGCGGGCCAAGGCTCGCGGCTACGACGTGCTGATCGTGGACACGGCCGGCCGGCTGCACACCCAGACCCACCTGATGCGGGAGCTGGAGAAGATTCACCGCATCGTCGGCCGGCAAATCCCCGGGGCGCCGCACGACGTGTTCCTGGTGCTGGACGGCACCACCGGGCAGAACGCCGTGATGCAGGCCGAGCAGTTCACCAAGGCGGTGAAGTGCAGCGGCATCATCCTGACCAAGCTGGACGGGTCGGCCAAGGGCGGGGCGGTGTTCGCCGTCAAGAGCCGGGTCGGGTTGCCGGTGAAGTACATCGGCGTCGGCGAGGGGGTCGAAGACCTGGAGGTGTTCGACCCGGACGCGTTCGTGGCGGCGCTGTTCGAGTAGGGGGCGCATGGCGTGCCGCCCGTCACCGACGGCACGTTAAAACGTACCCGACGAGTGCGGCCGGCGCCGCCCACACCCAGTGGAACTCCGGCACCCGCAGGTTGAGCATGGCGAAGTAGTACGCCGTCAGCAGCAGGTTCAGCCCGAGGGCGGCGGTCGTCCGCCCGGTGCGGGCCGTCCACTGGACTAGCGGGAACAGGAACACGAGCTGGTCGTAGGCCCAGCCGTAGGGCGACGCCAGGTAGCTGACCAGCAGCAGCAGCGGCAGCCGCTCGGCCCACACCCACGTCCGGCAATGCCGCCAGTAGTCCCACAGCCCCCAGGCCAGCCCCGGCAGTAGCGGCAGGAAGGTCAGCCAGTACCGCTCCCAGCCGAAAGCGAGCCGCAGCAGGGTGGCCGGCAGCGGCGGCATCCAGTCTACCGGCGGTCGCCCGCCCAGCGCCTCGGCGTACTGCGAGAAAGTGGCCGGGTTGCCGGCCGCGGCGACCAGCGACAGCCCGACGGCCCCGCCGACCGACCCGGCCAGCACCGTCCAGCGGCGGTTGTCGCACAGCCACACCGCCCCGACTGCCAGCACCACCAGTTGGTTCTGCGGCTTCACCAGCAGCAGCGACAGGCACAGCCCGGCGACGACCCCGCGGCCGGCCCGCTCCGCGACCACGAACCCGACGCACGCCAGCAGCACCAGCGGCGACAGTTGCCCGAGGGTGAGCGACTGTAGCCCGGCGTACCCGCTGACGGCCAGCAGCCAGCCGGTGTCGGCCTCGGCCGGGTCGCCGCCATAAATCGCCCACAGTTTCGCCCCGCACCAGACGAGCACCGCTGCTTCGAGCAGGAACCAGGCCAGCCGGGCCGGCTCGTACGGGAAGGCGGAGAGTGGGGTGAGAACCGCCAAGGTCCACGGCCCGCTGTTGGCCCGCACCGGCCGGCAGTTCGGGTCGATGGCCGTCTGCACGGCGACGGCCGACTCGGCGGTGTACGGGTTGTCGCCGCGGGTGTTGGCGGCGGCGGCCCCCCAGTACACGCCGAAGTCCGGCACCGTCCGGGGGACGAAGTCGAAGGCGGTCGGCGCGAGGCAGCCGACGACCAGCACGCCGGCGGCGGCGAGGACGAGCAGCGTCGTCAGACGGCGGGCGGTGTGAGACATCCGGCAATAGTAGAGCGGGCTTTTAGCCTGCTCGAAGTTTGAGCAGGCTCAAAGCCCGCTCTACTGGATCGGAATAGTTGAATCAGGCCGTCTCACCGCGCCACGTCCACGGCCCGGCTCTCGCGGACGACCGTCACCTTGATCTCCCCGGGGTAGTCGAGCTGTTCCTCGATCGCCCGGGCAATCTCACGACACACCCGCACCGCGTCGGCATCGCTGGCCCGGTGGGCGTTCGCAATCACCCGCAACTCGCGGCCGGCCTGGATGGCATACGCCGCGTCCACCTCGGGGAACCCGCACGCCACCGCCTCCAGGTTCTCCATCCGCTTGATGTACCGCTCCAGGCTCTCCCGCCGCGCCCCCGGGCGGCTGGCCGAAATCGCGTCGGCCGCGGCCACCAGCACCGTGTACGGGTGGTCCAGGGTGATGTCGTCGTGGTGGCCGGCGATGGCGTGCAGCACCTCGCCGCTCGTCTCGCCGTACCGCTTCGCCAGCTCCGCCCCGACCTTCGGGTGGCCGCCCTCCATCTCGTGGTCGGCCGCCTTGCCCACGTCGTGCAGCAGGCCGCACCGCCGGGCCAGCTTCGGGTCCATGCCCAGCTCGCTGGCCATGAGGCCGCACAGGTGCGCCACCTCCAGCGAGTGCCGCAACACGTTCTGCGAGTAACTCGTGCGGAATTTCAGCCGACCGAGCAGTTCGACCACCTTCTCGTGCGGCATGGCCACGTCGGCTTCGACCACCGCCGCCGTGCCCAGCTCCTGAATGTGCTTGGCCATCTCGGCCTGCGTCTCGGCGACGATCTCTTCGATGCGGGCCGGGTGGATGCGGCCGTCGGCGATCAGCTTGCCGAGGGCGATGCGGGCCGTCTCCCGCCGCACCTGGTCGAACGCCGACACGACCACCACCCCGGGCGTGTCGTCCACGATCACATCGACCCCGGTCGCCTTCTCGAACGTGCGGATGTTCCGGCCCTCGCGGCCGATGATCCGCCCCTTCATGGTGTCGTCCGGGATGTCCACCGTGGACACAGTGGAGTCGGCCGTGTGGTCGGCGGCGTACCGCTGGATGGCGGTCAGCACCACCTCCCGGGACCGCGCCTCGGCGTCCTGCTTGAGCTGGTCGGCGTGCCGGCGGATGCGGGCCGCCGCTTCCACCGCCAGTTCCTTGTCCAGCCGGTCGAACAGCTCCGCCTTGGCCGCGTCGGGGGTCAGCCCGCTCAGCCGGTACAGCACCGTCGCCTGATCGGCCAACGCCTGGTCGGCGGCCGTCTCCTTGGCGGCCAGTTGCTCCTTCCGGTCGACCAGCTTCTTCCGCACCTGAGCGAGTTGCTTCTCCTTCAACGCCAGTTCTTTGGCCCGCTCGGCGGCGGCGTCCTCCCGGGCTTGCGCCCGCTGCTCCTGCTTGCGGGCCTCGGCTTTCAGGGCGTCCGACTCGCGGGTGGCTTCCTCTTCGCGGCGAAGGGCGATCTCCTTCGCCTTCAACTCGGCGGCGGCGGCCAGCCGGTCGGCGGCGGTGCGGGCTTGGTCCAGGATGTCGGCGGCTTGCGTCTCGGCCGACCGCACCACCGCCAGGTCGGCGTCGGACAGCGGGCGGGCCACCGGCCGGGCCGGCTTGGGGCGGATGACAAGCAGGCTGATGACCGCCGCGAGCAGGGCGAACACCAGCACCAGCCCGCCGATGGCGACGGGGTTATTCATGAGTCGGGCCAGTTCTGCCGGCGGCCCGTTCGTGCTTCGCGGGTCGGCCAGTGCGGGGCGTCCGTACCTCTCGACCGGGTGTCAGGGGTGGCCAACGGCCCGCCCCCCATCGTGCCGGAGGCGGGGCGGAAGTCGGAACGGGTGCCGGGCGTATGGGTTCCGGGCTTGCGGCCCGGTGGGTCGAATCCGGCTGCGGGGCCGGGGCAAGTGAGGGCATTATGTCGCCTCGGGGCGGCCGGCTCAACGGAAAACTTGGATGTGTGCGTGCGGTGTGCGGTCCGGGTGGGGTTGGGGTATTCGGGCCGCCTTCATCAGCCCTTTACCCACAGCCGGTCGGGAGCGGGCAGAATGCTCGACGCCCAGACCCCCTCGCGTGGAGTCCCACATGCCCCGCCCCAGTTGTCGGCGAACGGCCGGGTTCACATTGATCGAACTGTTGGTCGTGATTGCGATCATTGCGATCCTGATCGGCCTGCTGCTGCCGGCCGTGCAGAAAGTACGGGAGGCGGCCGCCCGCGCCCAGTGCCAGAACAACATGAAGCAGATCGGCCTGGCGTTCCACAACTTCGAGAGTGCGAACGGCCAGTTCCCGCAAGGCGGCCGGGACGGCATCACCGGCCAAGCCAGCGGTGGCCAGACCTGTTGCAACTGGAACGGCGCTCCGAGCGGCATCACCCTGCCGCAGACGGTGATGGAGAACCGGGACGGGTACAACTGGCGGTACCACATCCTGCCGTACCTAGAACAGAACAACTTGTACACGACCGTTAGCCGTTCGGAGTTGTACGCCGGCGTGGTGAAAACGTACTACTGCCCGACCAGGCGGACCGCCGAGGCGTACAACGGCGGGGCACGGTGCGATTACAACGGGAACGCCGGCACCGAGTTCGCCAACGGCACCCCGCTCACGACAGACGCCGACAAGGACGGGACGACGGCCAACGGCAACCCGCCGGGGGTGAGCGAGACGAACCGGCACGACGGGCTGGTGCTGCGGTCCAACCAGGCCCCGGTCAAGATCGTCGGCATCACCGACGGGGCGTCGAACACGGTGCAGGCGGCCGAGAAGTGGCTGAACCCGAACCGCAAGGCGCCGGCCGGGGCCGGGGCCAACGGGATCGCCAACGCGGACGGCGGGGACAACGAAATCTGGGCCAACGCCGGGTGGGACGAGTGCGTGGTGCGGGTCGGCGGGAACAGGACCAAGGCCGGCCTACAGATTACCTTCGCTTACTGGTACAATAAAGGTCAGTCGGCCCTAGAAGGGTCGCCGAGTACCACCCGGGTCATCCCCCGCACCCCCCAACCGGACGCCGACGCCCCGCAGGTGGTGGACGGGGCCGGGCTGATCAGGACCATCTGGAACCAGCAGTTCGGCAGCTCGCACATCGGCGGCATGAACGCCGTCATGGGCGACGGCAGCGTCCGCACGGTCAGCTACAGCGTGGACCCGGCCGCCTGGCACGCGGCCTGTACCCGCAACGGCGGCGAAGTCCTTACCCTCCCGTAACCCACCCCGGTAACCGCTACTATGCGACCAATGTTGTGGCTGCTGGCCGTCGGGCTGGCGGCCGGCTGTGGGGACTCCGGCCCGGCGCTGAAGGGGAAAGACCTCCAGGACGCGCAGAACAAGCAGCAGGCTCAGGCCGAAGACGATGAGAAGGCCGAGTTCAAAGTTCGGGGGAAAAAGAAGTGACACGCTTGCTGATGGCTGTAACGGTAGCGGCTACCTGCGGGTGTGCCGCCGACCCGTCGCCGGACCTGCACCCGCTCACCGGCACCGTCACCTACCAGGGCAAGCCGGTGACCGCCGGCGGCCTGCTGTTCGCCCCGGAGGAAGGCGGCTGGGGCGGGGTGATTGTGAACGCGAACGTCGAACCAGACGGCACCTTCACGGCCCAGACGGAGAAGGTGACCGGGCGGGGCACCACGGCCCGGCCCGGAGTCCGGCCGGGCCGGTTCCTCGTGACGTACAACCCGCCCGGGGACGGTCAGAATGTCGGCCAGCAGCGTTCTCTTGCGGAGGTGGTGGAGGTGAAGCCTGGCGGTACCACGGTCGCACTCAAGCTGCCGGAGGCCGTCCCGACCGCCCCGGCGGCTCAGGACGGTATTCAGACCCCGACCCCGTCTACGGGTCGGTAGCTCGGCCGGGCACGCCGCCGAGCGCGGCGCGCCCGGACCTCGTCACCCCTTGATCACCCCGATCGGCCGCATCCGGGCCACCTTCCGGCTCAGGTCGGCCCGGTGGACCACGTCCACCACGTCATCGACGTTTTTGTACGCCTTCGGCTGCTCCTCCGCTAGGCCGAGCCGGCTGCTCGACATGGCGATGACGCCGCGGGCCTCCAACTCCTTGTCGATCCGCCGGCCGGCCGCGTCCTTGATGGACGCGGTCCGGCTCATGGCCCGGCCGGCCCCGTGGCAGGTGGTGCCGAAGGTGCGGGCCATGCTCCCGGCCCCGCCCACCAGCACCCACGACGCCCGCCCCATGTCCCCGGGGATGATGACCGGCTGGCCGACACTCCGGTAACTCTCCGGCACCTCCGGGTGGCCGGCGGGGAAGGCCCGCGTCGCCCCCTTGCGGTGGACCCACAGCTTCTTCGTCACCCCATCGACGGCGTGCTCCTCCAGCTTGGCGATGTTGTGGGCCACGTCGTACAGCAGGGTCATCTCCAGGTTCTGCCACGTCCGCCCGAACACGTCGGCGAACACCTCCCGGGCCTGCTGCATGAGCAACTGCCGGTTGCTGAACCCGAAGTTGGCCGCCGCCCGCATGGCCGCCAGGTACTTCCGCCCCTCCGGGCTGTCCGCCGGGGCGCACGCCAACTGGCGGTCCGGCAGGGTGATGCCGTACTTGGCCGGGGCGTCGCGGAACGCCGCCAGGGCGTCGTCGCACACCTGGTAGCCGAGGCCCCGGCTGCCGCTGTGGATCATGACGCACACCTGGTTCAGCTCCAGCCCGAACGCCTCGGCCACGTCGGCGTCGGCGATCTGGTCCACCACCTGCACTTCGAGGAAGTGGTTGCCGCTGCCGAGGGTGCCGCACTGCTGGCTTCCCCGCTTCACCGCGTGGTCGCTGACCGCCTCCGGGTCGCCGCCGCCGATCAGGCCGTTGCTCTCGGTGTGGGCCAAGTCCTGCTCGGTGCCGAGGTCGCGGTCCACCACGAACCGGACGCCCTCGCCCATCAGCTTGCGGGTCTCCTTGGCGTCGAAGGTGTACTTGCCGGTGCGGCCGACGCCGGCCGGCACCACGTCGAACAGCCCCTTCACGAGCGTCCGCAGGTGGTGCTTCACGTCGTCCAGGAACAGGTTCGTCTTGACCAGCCGGACGCCGCAGTTGATGTCGTACCCGACCCCACCCGGTGAGATGACGCCGCCCTCCGCGGGGTCGGTGGCACACACCCCGCCGATGCAGAAGCCGTACCCCCAGTGGATGTCCGGCATGGCCAGGCTGGCCCCCTGAATGCCGGGCAGGGTGGCCACGTTGGCCACCTGCTCGGCGGCCTGGTCGTGGCGGATGGTCTCCATCAGCTTGTCGTCGGCGAAGATGAGGCCGTCCACCCGCATGTCCGGGCGGTAGCCCTTCGGGATGCGGAAGCAGCACTCGTCCACCTGTTCCAGCGGCCCGGCGAACGCGGCCTTCATGATGGTCCCCGTAGGGCACGCATGGCGTGCCATCCTCGCAACCGGCACGCCATACGTGCCCTACTAAATGTCCACGATCACTTCCGCCCGCCAGCCGTCGGCCGTCCGCTCCACCGTTAGCCCGTGGTAGGTGATAGCCTTCACCTCCCGGCCCAGCCCGTGCCGGGTGGGGTCGAACGCTTCACCCCGGACCGTCGCTTCCAGCCCCGTGTCGGTGACGACCACCTCGCACGTCGCCGGCACGTACCGATCGTCCTCGAAGGCGAACAGCAGCGCCTTGAGCCAGTCGAACAGCAGGTACTCGCGGTCGCTGCCGACGATGCCGAACCGCCGCTCGACGGCCGGGCGGATGTTCGCCGGGAAGTCCACCACCATCGCCGTCAGGCCACTCGCCGCAACGGCGAACAGCTCGCCGAGGGTCGGCGCGAACATCCGCAGGCCGAGGTCGGCGGTGTGGTCGAACAGCTCGTAGCGGGCGGCGTCCATGCGGTCATGGTATGCTGACACCCGGTCAGGCCGGCGGGTTCAGGAGGCTGATGCGAACGCCCTCCCCGAACGACGAGTTCCGCGGCCGCACGCGGACGTGCAGCCGGCGGGCCGGCAGCACCCGGGCCGTGCGTACCAGCTCCCGGCCGACGGCCGTGCCGACCCGGTGCCACCGCAGTGAGCGGCCGTCCTCCACCCGCCACACCCAGTGGTACGTCTCGTAGGCGGTGATGTCGATGGCCGACGCCCCCCGCTCCCGGGCCTGGCCGACGAGCTGTTCCAAGTAGTCCCGCATGATCTCGGCCGTGGCTGCGGCGAGGTGTTCATCCAGCGACGAAGGCTGGCTCGGTACGGGCGGCGGCACCACCACGGCCAGCGCCGTCGGGGCGAACGCCCGCTCGATGGCCGGCTCGAGTTCGTCCGTCGGCACCCGCACGAACAGGGCGTCGCGGATGTATCCCTGCCAGTGCAAGCGGTCCTCGTGGCTGGCCGCGTCGATCAGCCCGACGACCGTGCCGACTTGGGTGCGGCGGAGCGGCAGCCCGCGGTGCAGTCGGCAGAACTCCGGGACGACCGCCGGCGGCCGGGGGGTGAAGCCGGCCAGCCGGAGGGTGAACCGCTCGACCGGCAGCAGGTCGCGGAACCGCGGCACGTCGGCCAGGAAGTCGGCGGCCGGCACGGTGAGGGAGGCCGTCACCCGCGGGGCGACGGCGTCGGCGGCCGCCCGCACCACGTCCCCCCGTAGCGCGTCGTCGGCCTCGTCGGCAGCGGCCCGCAGGCGGAGGTATTCGGCCCAGGCGGCCGCGGCGGGGGAGCCGGTGTCGTCCAGGTAGTCGGCGAACACGAGCCGGGGGAAGGGGTCGGCCGGGTCGGCCAGGACGGCGGCCATCAGGGCGTCGGCGGCGGGGGTGGGCACGCAGTTAGCTTAGCTCGCGGGCGGGGGGCCGGGGAAGCGGGCGGCCACCTCGGCGGCCAACTCGCTGCCGCGGCGCGGACGGTTGGAGGCGTACCCGGCTTCCAGGGTCAACGTCGGCGGCAGGTGCGGCGAGGCCACTAGCGTCCGCCACTCGGCCGACCGCAGCCGAATGGTGCCGCCGAATGCCAGCCGGGTCAGGCTGCTACACCGTGGGGCGGCAGCGATCCGTTCGACCACCCGGTGCGGGCTGTAGGGACGGTTTCGGCTAATGCTGTCATGCCCGGACACCATCAGTTCGCGGAGGCGGAACGGGGATGGCGAGTCGAGTACCGCCGCCACGTCCGCCGCCGGACACAGGACGGTGTGCAGCCCGGCCAGATGAGGGGAGGCCATGAGCGAACGCATCCGGCGGTTGTCATAATAAGTGTTGAGGGTGAACACCGCCCCGACGGCCCGCAACTCCGGCCGACTAATCAGTTGCTCGAAATCGGCCGGTTCGAACACCTCAGGTTCGCCCAATGACGCGGACCCGCCGAACAGGGCGGCACCATCGAGCGGCTCACGGGCGACCGAGCTGATGACGGCCTGGGCGAACGCCCCGACTGGCAGGCGCAGGCCGGATAGCACGCCCCGCCGGAACGTGTGTGCCAGCCGCTGAAATGGTAAGCCGTAGGTGATGTCCGGCGGCCAACACTTCTCTAAAGAAACAAACAGTTCAGCCAAACGATCCGCACGCCCAGTCTGATGTGGCCCGCACTGGAGTCGGATCAGCTCCGCCCGCAGACTGTCGAACGGGTCGCCGGTGTCGTCCAGCCAGTCGGCCCATACCAGCCGCGGCAGGTCGTTGTCCGGGTCGGCTTCGATGGCCGCGACGAACGCCGCCCGGTCGGACATGATCTACTCCCCACCGCCCAGCCGCAGCCGGGGCTGGAAGTCGCGGGGGGCCACCTCCCGGCTGAGCAGCGTCAGCCGCGGCGGCTCCGGCTCCGCTACCGGCGGGCGCGTCGCCACCGGCGGCAGCTCGTCCAGTTGCACGGCGAACGTCGTCAGGTCGTCGTCGTCCGCGTCCATGCCACATCCTCCGTGTCACCACCGCATGAGGGCGGTGCCCCAGGCCAGGCCGGCCCCGAACCCGCTCAGCACGGCCAACTGGCCGGGCCGCAACTTACCCTCCACCAGCGCCTCGTCCAGTGCAATCGGGATCGACCCGGCCGACGTGTTGCCGTAGCGGTCCAGGTTGTTGTAAACCTTGGCCCGGGGAATGTTTAGCACGTCGCAGGCGGCGTTGATGATTCGGATGTTGGCCTGGTGCGGGATGTACAAGTCCACGTCGCCGGGCGTCATCTGGGTGTGGGCCAGCACGTCCTGGATGGTGTCGCACAGGATGGCCACCGCCCAGCGGAACACGGCCCGGCCGTCCATGAACATGTAGTGCTTGCCGGCGGCCAGCAGCTCCGGCGTCGGCGGCGTCCGGCTGCCACACGCGGCCCGTTCCAGTAGCGGCCCGCCGGCCCCGTCCGCCCCGAGGCTGTATGCCAGAATCCCCTGGTCCGCGCTGCCCCGCTCCAGGATGACCGCCCCGGCCCCGTCGCCGAACAGCGGGTACGTCTTGATGTCGTCCGGGTTCAGCACCCGGCTGTTGGCGTCCCCGCCGATCACTAGCGCCCGGTCGCTGGCCCCGCTCACCACATACGCCGCCGCCGTGACGAGGGCGTACATGAAGCCGGCACACGCCGCCTCCACCTCGATGGCCGGCCCGATCATCCCGAGCCGGTCTTGGACCAGCGCCGCTGTGCTGGGGAACGAGAAGTCCGGCGTGAACGTGCCGAGCACCAGCAGGTCGCAGTCGGCGGCGGTGTACCCGCTCTTGGCGAAGCAGTCCTCGGCGGCCAGCACGCACAGGTCGCTGGTGGCCTGTTCCGGCCGGACGTGCCGCCGCTCGCGGATGCCGGTCCGCTTGACGATCCACTCCGAGTCGAACCCGAGCCGGGCGTGCAACTGGTCGTTCGTCACCACCACGTCGGGGACGTACTTGCCGCAGCCGGCGACCCGCACGCCCATCAGCGAGCGGCACTTCGGGCGAGGGGACGGGCGATCATTCATAAGTGCAGAGTGCAGAGTGCAGAGTGCAGAGTGCAGAGTGCAGAGTGCAGAGTGCAGAGTGCAGGAAGGGCGGTCGAACAGGAAGGGGCCGGCGGCCGACCCACACTCTGCACTCTGCACTCTGCACTCTGCACTGGTTTATTCCCCCTCCGCCCCGCTGGCCAGGAATCGCAGGTGGGCCAGCACCAGGCCGGCGGCCCGGTCCGGCCGGGCGGTCGGGTCGGCCGGGGCCAGGGCGACGGCCCCGACCAGCCGGGTGGCCGCCGCCGGCGGCAGGCCGGCCG
The DNA here is from genome assembly GCA_043787415.1 of Fimbriiglobus sp. Taxonomy (GTDB): domain Bacteria; phylum Planctomycetota; class Planctomycetia; order Gemmatales; family Gemmataceae; genus JAXMAZ01. The sequence goes on from JAYVUZ010000155.1 coordinate 12,226, forward strand.
TCGAGTAGGCGGTGTATTGCAGCGACCGGGCCTGGGCCAGCCCGCGGCGCGCGGCCGTGCGGTAGCGGTCGTACCGGGCCACGTCGCCGACCCGCCGGCAGACGGTACACGCGGCGGCCAGCCCGTCGGCCGTCACTTCCGTCGGCGGCTCGCTGGCCAGGCGGTCGGCCAACTCGAACACGGCGGCGGTGTCGCCGATCAATGTCGCACCGGGCAGCAGGCCGGCGGCCAGTTCTGGCACGAAGCGGTCGCGGAGGGCGGTGCGGTAGAAGGCCAACACCGGCGGCACGTCCGGCCGCCTGGCCAGCGCTTGCAGCACTAGGCCGGGGGCGGCGGCGAGGCCGTCCTTGTCCACCGTGGCGGGGTCGCCGCCGCACCCGACGCCGCCATCGGCCCGGACCTGGGTCCGCAGGTACGCCGCCAGTCCGTCGGCCATTGGCTTCGGCCCGGCCGGCAGGGCGTCGATAGCCAGGACAAGTGTGGCGGCGAAGGCCACCGGGTTGCAACGGTCGGCCGGCACCGTCGGTGAGCAGACACCGTTCGCCTCCCGGGTGAGGGTCAGCAGCCCCAGCACCGCCTGGGCGGCCGTCGCCTGCAACCGCTCGTCGCCGGTGAAGGCGGCGGCTTCGGCCAGCGCCCGGGCCGCGGTCGCTTGCCGCAACTCGTGGTCGGCGTCGAGGAGCCTGCCGGTGCGGGGGTCGAACCCGGGGGTGAGCCGGCCGTTCGGCAGCGTTTGCCGGGCCAGCCAGTCGGCCCCGGACCGCACCGCCTGGACGCCGGCCACCGTGTCCGGCGGGTACGCCTGGGTCATGAACCGGGCGACGGGCGGGGTTTTGCCGGTGATGCTTGTGGGCAGCAACCGGGGCGGCTCCTGGCCGAGCGACAGAACGAGAATTGGGGCAAGAAGCAACGGGACCATGCCGACCCCTCCGTGGGAGGGTCAGTTGACAACAACGGCGGCGGGCCGTCAACCCGAGCCGTCGTGGCGGTTGGTTCTCACGCCGCGCGGGGTGGTCGTGAGAACCAACCGGTGAGGTGCGAACCAACCTCGCCGGCCGACGACTTGTGGCGAATCAGCCGACGATTTCTTTGACCGTCACCCGAACGTGTGGCTGGGTGTGGCCCCGCAGCCGCTGGCTGTTCTTGCGGCGGCGGAAGTACTGGGCCACCGTCTTCACTTTGGGGAAGCCGATGACCTCGGCCACCACCTTGGCGCCGGCGAGCATGGGGGTGCCGACCTTCGGGGCGCCGTCGCCGCCGATGAGCAGCACCTGGTCCAGGTCGATGGTGCCGCCGACTTCGAGGTCGTCGCGGTGGTCGATGTTGAAGGTCTCGCCCACGGACGCCCGGTACTGCCGGCTCCCGTCGGTAACGACGGCGTACTTGGTGGTGGGCTTGGGCTGCTCGTCGGCCATCTGCCTGCTCCGATTCAGAATGAACCGTCACTCTATCGGCCGGTTGAGCGCCGTCAAGCGGCGAGAAGTGTGGGCGGGGAGTGGAGGAAGTCCGAACACACCTCCGCTTGGGTTCGCATCACCCAGTGAGGAGCTTGCACGGTGTCCAAATAGCGACGGAACCGGGCAAAGTTCTCAACCACCTGGCTATCCTGCGGGGCGAGTGCGCGAGCGAGTTCGAACGCTTCTTGCACGGCCACGACTGGATAGCCCGACAACAACTGGCTCATCCCGAGCCACTGGGCGACCTCCGCAGGCGCTGCCGCCGGGCCTTCTTTGCTCAATGCCCGCTCACAATGCTGCCGACAACGGTTGTCATCTCCGTCCGACAGGTAGTGTCGGGCGAGTAGGTAGTCGATCCAGAACATGCGCGGGGCAAATACGGCAGCCCGGTTCAGGTATTCGACGCCAACAGGGCCTGTCAACCCTCTTGCGGCCCCACGGTGGAGCAGGAGCAGCGGGTTGTTTGGGTACAGGGCCAACCCGCGTTCGAGCGTGCGAAACGCGTCGTGCGTCCGACCCGCCACGATTTCCAGCGCAGCGAGTATGCCGAACGTGGCTGGATACACGCCTGCGTCTTCGGAGTCTTCGTCAGCACCTGCCAACTGCTCGGCTGCCTGCTCTACGACCGTGTGGAGTCGGACAGCCGTAGCCGGCGTTGCCGTCCGGAGTAGAACGCTGCCGGCCGCGACGAGTGCAACCGCGGGGTGCTTCTTCCCCTCGCCCACCCACGTTTCAGCAACTCTTCTCGCGGACTCTTGGTCGGCCTGCTCAAGAGTGAGAAGGTAAACGACCGCGTAACGCGCGTCGCGTGGTTGAAGGCGTGCCGCGTGTTCAAGGAACACGACAGCGGTCACTATGTCGCCCGCCTGTTGCCAGATGCCGCCGCGAATCCGACTCGCTACCGCGGGGTCCACGTACTTTGCCCAGCGTCGCAGGAGGGCTAAGGCACGGTCCCATTCGCCCCGCTCCTTGGCCTCGATCACCTCCAACAACTGGCTTTGAGCTTGCCGGTTCATCGGCTCTGGCTCGTTCGCCGGTTCGCTCAAGGTGTAAAGGTCAGCCGAAAGGCCGCTCGCTCGCTTGCGCTCGATCCGTGTCATTGCCGCCCAAGGGGCGTCGCTGGCGTCTCGGTTCGCCTCGCCGGCCTCGGACTCGTCCTCGCCACGGGCAATGAGTTCGTGCAACTCGCACAAGCTGCGCACGTACTCGCGGTACGCGTCACTCAGGGTCAATGGTGGGGGGGGTCATGGTCAACCCTCGTCAATCTGCCAACCCGGTCGTGTGGCGGCCAATGCTCCGAGGTACTCGCCCGCCGACATCGGCCGCTCTGGGGCGACTGTCGCATGTGCCGGCTCGTCCGGAATCAGTGTCAGGTCAGTGGCAAACGGTCCTGCCTGGAACGGGCCGTCGCCATATCGGAAGCAAGCGAAGGCGTTCGAGCCAGCGGCTCCGGCAACCAGAGGACGCAGCCTTCGCGGGATGTGTCTGACGTTCAAGTCACGTCAGTTCGGCACGACAGACATCCCCTTGCCGTTGCACACCATCAGCCCGTCCGACCCAACATCGATTTCGTCAAAGCGGACCGCAAGCCCGCGTGGCTCAACAGCCGGCAAACCGTCGTCTGCCTTCGGCATCGACCGATACACCAGTGGCGTTCTACGCCCCACCCCCGGCCGCCGGCACCGCCCGCGGCCCGTGACCGATGTACAGCGACCGCGGCCGGATCAGCCGGTTGTTCGCCAACTGTTCCATGACGTGGGCCGCCCAGCCGGCCACCCGGCTCATGGCGAACATCGGGGTGTACAGCGGGGTCTCCAGCCCCATCGCGTGGTACAGCCGGCCGGCCGGCCAATCCAGGTTCGGGTACATGCCCTTCTCCCGGGCCATCACCGTCTCGATGACCTCGGCCGTCGCCTCGGCGGCTTCCAACGGTGGGTGCCCCTTCGCCAGCGCGGTGCAGTACCCCTTGAGGATGCCGGCCCGTACGTCCCCCGCCTTGTACACGCGGTGGCCGAACCCCATGATCCGCTCCTTCCGCTTGAGCGCGTCGAGCGTCCAGGCTTCGGCCGCCGCCGGGGTGCCGGCCGCCCGCACCACGTCCATCACCTTCTCGTTGGCCCCGCCGTGCAGCGGCCCCTTGAGCGCCCCGATGGCCGCCACTACCGCCGCGTGCAGGTCGGCCATCGTACTCACCACCACCCGGGCGGTGAACGTGCTGGCGTTGAACTCGTGCTCGGCGTACAGGATGAGCGACACGTCCAGGGCTTTCACCTGTTCGGGCGGGGCTTCGCTGCCGCGGAGCATCCACAGGAAGTTGGCGGCGTGCGGCAGGTCTTGCCGGGCCGGCACCGGCGGCAGGCCGTTGCTGATGCGGTAGTGGTCGGCCACCGCCACCGGCAGTTGGGCCAGCAGCCGCTCGGACTTCCGCAGGTTGGCCTCGGGGCTGTTGTCGGCGGCGTCCTGGTCGAAGTGGGCCAGTATGCTGGTGGCCGTCCGCAGCACGTCCAGCGGCGGCGTCCAGCGGGGCAGGGCGGCGAACAGCGGGCGGAGCGGGTCGGGCAGCCGCCGGGCCATCGCCACCCGCTCGCGGAAGTCCTTCAGTTGCCCCGCCGCCGGCAGGTCGTCGTGCAGCAGCAGGTACGCCACCTCGTCGAAGGTGCGGCGGTCGCACAGCTCGCCGACGGCGTACCCGCGGTACCGCAGGCCGTCCGTGATGGCGGAAACGGCCGTCTGCCCGGCGACCACGCCTTCGAGGCCGGGGGAGTAGCTGGCGGACGGGTCGGCGGCAGACATGGAACGGTCCTCGTGGGGCACGGTTTACCGTGCCGTTTCGACATGCTCACCCGGCACGATAAACCGTGCCCTACGAGCCGAAATATGCTTTGTCCCGGGCCTCGTAGCCGTCGTACCCGAGGCGGTCGTACAGTTCCTGTCGGGTGAGCATGTCCGGCTGCGTGGCCCGCGGGTGGCCGTCCCGGCGGATGGCTTCCAGCGTCCGCTCGGCGGCTTTCAGCGCCCCGCGGAAGGCCGACACCGGGAAGATGACCATCTTGTACCCCATGTCGCCGAGCGTTCTCACGTCCAGCGGCGGGGTTTTGCCGAACTCGGTCAGGTTGGCCAGCAGCGGGGCCGGCACGTCCCGGGCGAACCGCTCGAACTCCTGCGGCGACTCCAGGGCTTCCGGGAAGATGGCATCCGCCCCGGCGTCGAGGTAACGCTTGGCCCGGTCCACCGCGTCGGCGTACCCGGAAACGCCGCGGGCGTCGGTACGGGCCACCACCACGAACGACGGGTCACGCTTGGCCGCGACGGCCGCCCGCAGCTTGGCTGCCATGACTGCGGGTTCGACCAGGGCCTTACCGGACAGGTGGCCGCACCGCTTGGGCATGACCTGGTCTTCGAGGTGCAGGCCGGCCGCCCCGGCGGCTTCGTACAGCCGCACGGTCCGCTCGGCCGACAGGGCTTCGCCGAACCCGGTGTCGGCGTCGCACAGCAGCGGGAGGTGCGTGGCCGCGGTGATGCGGCGGGCCTCGTCGGCGAATTCGCTGGCCGTAACCAGGCCGATGTCCGGCAGGCCGAGGGACGCCGAGAACGCCGCCCCGGACAGGTAGATGCCGGCGAAGCCGAGCCGCTCGGCCAACTTGGCGACCAGCGGGCAGAACACCCCTGGCAGTACGACGGGGCCGGACTGCCAGGCGGAACGGAGGCGGGAACCGGGTGCGGTCACGGCGGATTTTGGGTTGGAGACGCAAGCGGCAAGTGCCGATGTTGTATATGTCTGGGAGTGGCCGGCCGGAAAAATCGGCCGGCAGGCTTGACTCCCGCCGCAACGGCCTTAAGATGCTATTCACTGGTTCGTCACCGACAGGGTTGCGTATGCGATTCACCCGAACCGCCGGACAGATTAGCCCGCTAGACGGGTAGCTCTTCCCGGTGCGGGTGTCGCTGGAGAGGGCCAAACCGGATCGGTTTGGCCTTCACATTTACCGGGCAAGTGAAGGGCGTATAGCTCAGTTGGCTAGAGCGCAGCTCTGATAAAGCTGAGGTCTCAGGTTCGAATCCTGATACGCCCACACGGCACCGTTGTGTGTCGCGTCGAAGCATCTGGGGAAGTAGCTCAGCTGGGAGAGCACCTGCTTTGCAAGCAGGGGGTCAGGGGTTCGATCCCCCTCTTCTCCACACGGACGCGAAGGGTACAAGTGAGTCGCGGGACGGGGCTGAGAAAAAAGACGACGGGTCGGATTGACAGCCCCCGAGACGCGACTAAGATACACGACACATGAGACGCAAAGGCAACTCAAACAACGAGTTGCAGCGAATCATGTGAGTGACAGTGGCCTTCAAGGCCGCGGCCGACGGGAGTAATTTCCTGAAGGTTTGTTATGTTCTTTGACAACTTGGTGGGTACGAAGTCGCATTAGTGACCAGCACACTAGCCCAATGTGGGAGTGTGAAGGTCGACTGATAGACGTTCGAAAACGAGCCTTAGAAGCGACAAGAGAGATCGTCGCCCGCAATCGGGATAGCCCGGGTGCGGGTTAGAAGATAGCTCCAGTTGCCCTGAGCGGACCCGCCGGACGGTGGGCGAGGGAGGGGACAATGTGGCCAAGCTAGTAAGGGCGTGTGGGGGATGACTAGGCACCAGAAGGCTGTAGGGCGTGGAAGACTGCGATAAGCGCGGGGGAGTTGTCAAACGAATCCTGATCCCGCGATACCCGAGCCAACCCGGGGAACTGAAACATCTCATTACCCGGAGGAAGAGAAAGCAACCGCGATTCCCTTAGTAGCGGCGAGCGAACGGGGACCAGCCCAAACCGGATGGCTATGCCAGCCGGGGTTATAGGACCGCAACGTGGACCTGAGTTCCTAGCAGAACGGTCTGGAATGGCCGGCAACACGGGTGAAAGCCTCGTATGTGACAGGGACGACGGCCTAGCGGCATCCTGAGTACGACTCAACACGTGAAAGTGAGTCCGAAGTGGGGAGGACCATCTCCCAAGGCTAAATACTCTCTGGTGACCGATAGCGATTAGTAGCGCGAGCGAAAGTTGGGAAGAACCCCGATAAGGGGAGGATACTGAACCTGAAACCACATGCCTACAAGCGGTCGGAGCCCTATGCCCCGCAAGGGGAACGGGTGACGGCGTGCCTTTTGCATAATGATCCGGCGACTTATTGTCATGGGCCAGGTTAAGCCGCTATGCGGCGGAGCCGAAGGGAAACCGAGTCTTAAACGGGCGGGAAGTCCATGGCAGTAGACGCGAAACCACGTGACCTACGCACGGCCAGGATGAAGTGGGGGTAACACCTCATGGAGGACCGAACTCACTAGTGTTGAAAAACTAGGGGATGAGCTGTGTGGAGGATTGAAAGTATCATCAAACGTGGAGATAGCTCGTTCTCTCCGAAATAACTTTAGGGTTACCGTCGCATGTTAAGTGCCAGGGGTAGAGCGACTGAATTCGCTAGGGGGCCTACCCGGCTACCCTTCGAAACCAAACTCCGAATACTGGCATGGATTGTGCGGCAGATAGACGGCGGGGGATAAGCTTCGTCGTCGAGAGGGGAACAACCCAGATCGCCTGCTAAGGTCCCTAAATCACGCTCAGTGCGAAAGGAAGTTGGATTCCTGAGACAGCCAGGATGTTGGCTTAGAAGCAGCCACCATTTCAAAAGTGCGTAATAGCTTACTGGTCGAGGAGTCCTGCGCCGATAATGAACGGGACTTAAGCGTGATACCGAAGCAGCGGGTTTAAACGGATTTCAAATTGTAGATTTTAGATTGCAGATTTGAAGAAGAAGGCCGCCGGCGTGAAAACGTCTGCGGATTTTGCATTTAAATTTGAAATTTGAGATCTTCAATTTGCAATTCGTTTGAACGGTAGGAGAGCGTTGCACGAACCTGCGAAGGAGGACGGATAACGACCTCTGGAGGATGTGCAAGTGATCATGCCGGAACGAGTAACGATAAAACGGGTGAGAATCCCGTTCGCCGTAAGCCTAAGGTTTCCTGGGGAAGGTAAATCCGCCCAGGGTTAGTCGGACCCTAACACGAGGCTGAAAAGCGTAGTGGATGGACGGCAGGTTAATATTCCTGCACCGCAAACGAAGGTTGAAGGAATCAGGACGTTTTGTGAAAAGTGATCGCCCTGCTAGATATGGGCGTACCGCAAGGTCGAGGACTCTTACGATTCCGAAGTCATTGGCAGCAGAACCAAGAAAAGCCGATTCTGGACGACGTTTGTGCCCGTACTAAAACTGACACAGGTAGGCGAGAAGAATATTCTCAGGCGCTCGAGAAAACGCTGGTTAAGGAACTCGGCAACATAACCCCGTAACTTCGGGATAAGGGGTGCCCTTGAGGGTGTTAAAGCCTTCGGGGGCCGCAGAGAAATGGGTCTAGCGACTGTTTACTAAAAACACAGGTCTGTGCGAACGCGCAAGCGGAAGTATACAGACTGACGCCTGCCCGGTGCCGGTAAGTTAAGGAAGAGGGTTAGCCCCTTAAAAGGTGAAGCTCGCAACCGAAGCTCCAGTAAACGGCGGCCGTAACTATGACGGTCCTAAGGTAGCGAAGTTCCTTGTCGGGTAAGTTCCGACCTGCATG
>JAYVUZ010000156.1:0-13669 GCA_043787415.1 Fimbriiglobus sp.
CTTCGACCGCTTCGATCGCCTGGACCACACTCCCGCCGGTGGTCAGCACGTCGTCGATGACGACCACGCGGTCGCCCGCCCTGACGAGTCCCTCGACCGTCTCCTTGCTGCCGTGGGCCTTCGCCTGCTTCCGCACGAAAAAGCCCTCGCGGTGCAGGCCGCGGCGGTGGAACGCCGTGAGCGCCGCCGCCGCCATCGGGATCGCGCCGACCTCCAAACCACCGATCGCCTCGAACTCAAGGTCGGCGGTCGCGTCCGCCAGCAATTCGCCGATCAGCGTGATCGCTTCGGCGTGGAACAGCACTTTCTTCGAGTTGATGTAATAGCCGCTCGTCTTGCCCGACGCGAGCGTGAAGCTGCCGAAGGCGACGGCTCGCTCCAGGAACAGACTCTTCACGCGGGCGCGGGCGTCAGACATCGGCGGCTTACCCCAGAGGCGATCGGACGATGTCGTTATAGCTGCGCATCCCGTTCGACGCTAACGACATCGCCCCGAACATTGGTATCGTAGTCCCTGCCCCATGCCCCAGGCGGAACCCGATGCCAACCGACCGACCCCCCTACTCCGACGACGAGGTCGCCGCGAAGCTCGCCGTACTCGGGCTGACCGGCTGGCACCTCGACGGCGGCTGGCTTCGCCGAAAATTCACGACCGACGGCTGGCCGCAGACGCTCATGGCGGTGAACGCCGTCGGCTACCTGTGCGAGGCCGGCTGGCACCACGCCGACCTGGCCGTGAGCTGGGGCAAGTTCTGGGTCAAGCTGCGAACCCACGACAGCGGCGGCGTCACCGACAAGGACTTCGAACTGGCCAAGAAGATCGAGGAAGTCGTGCTGTACCGCCCGGCCGACGGGTCGGCACTGGCCCCGGGCAACCCCAAGAAGTTCGTCTTCCACAAAGCGTAGCCCCGAGGACTCTCCCATGCTTGCGGCTCTGTTCCTGACCGTCGCCGCCCCGCCGACGCCGGCCGTGTACACCCTGCCCGGCGCCACCGGCAACGTGGCCGTGCTGGCCGACGGCACCACCGTGCCGGCCCAGCGGAGCGGCGACGACCTGGTGTTCGTCGGCCCCGGCGGGCCGCAGGCCGTGACCGTGGCCACCCGCAACTACATCAAGGCCCCGCCGCAGTTCCGGCTGTTCACCGAGGCCGGCAAGCACGTCGAGTTCCGGTACGAAGACCGGCCGGTGCTGCGGTACATGAACCCCAAGCACGACGCCGCCACGCCGGACGCCCACGAGCTGACGTTCAAGCCGTTCCACCACGTCTTCGCGCCGGACGGCGACGCCCTGCTCACCAACGGGGCCGGGCTGGCGAGCGACAAGACCCTGCTCTACCCGCACCACCGCGGCCTGTTCTACGCCTTCAACAAGATCGGCTACGGGGACCAGAAGGACGTGGACGTGTGGCACGGCCGGAAGAACGAGTACGTCAGCCACGACAAGACGCTGGCCGAGGAGGCCGGCGAGGTGTTCGCCCGGCAGCGGGTGCAGCTCGGCTGGCACGGCCGCACGGACGACCTGTTCGCCACCGAGGAGCGGGAAGTCACCGCCTACCACACGGCCGGCGGCACCCTCATCGACTTCACCAGCACACTCGCCACCACGCTGCCGAGCGTCAAACTGGACGGCGACCCGCAGCACGCCGGCTTCCACTTCCGGGCCGCGATGGAGGTGAAGGATCACGGCAAGCAGGACACCTACTACCTGCGGCCGGATGGCAAAGGGAAGATGGGCGAGACCCGCAACTGGGAGCCAAAGACCGACAAAGGGCCGGTCGATCTGCCGTGGAACGCCCTGAGCTTCGTGGTGCAGGGGCAGCGGTACACGGTGCTCCGCATCGACCACCCGGGCAACCCGAAGCCGGCCCGCGGCAGCGAGCGGGAGTACGGCCGGTTCGGCGACTACTTCGCGGCCGAGGTGACGCCGGCCAAGCCGCTGACGGTGAAGTACCGCGTCTGGGTGCAGGCCGGCGAGATGACCGGCGAGCAGTGCGAGGCGATGGCGAAGAGCTTTGTGGACCCGCCGTCCGCAAAGTAGGGCACGGTTTACCGTGCCGTCCGCCGCCGACGGCACGGTAAACCGTGCCCTACGACTTGCCCAAGATCACATCCAGCGCCCAGCAGCCGCGGGCGTGCGGCCCCGGCCCCCGCAGGTGGGCGAGCAGCTCCGGGTTGTCGCAGCCGGCGTCTTCCACCGCGTCGGCCAGGATCGGCAACCCGTCGAACTGTCCGCGGGCATAGGCGTCGGCGGCCAGGGTGTGGACGGTCGGCGTCAGCCAGTCGTCCTCCCACCGCACCCAGCGGAATGGGTTGCCGATGACCTCGCGGAGCCACGTCGCCCGGCGGGGCCAGTCGGCATCGACGGCAACGAGCACCAGACACGAGTTGATGAACACGGTACCAGTGAAGGAACCTAACCGGAGCAGCGTCACGAGTTCCGTACCCCGCCAGCCCTCCGCAACTACCCGAGCCGCATCGGCAACGGTCGCCGCCTCGACGGCTCCGTCGGCCAAACGCTCGGCCAGGGACAATGCGTCAGCGGCTTGCGGCGGTAGGTGGTGCCGGCGAGCGTCTCGGCTGGCGGCGATGGTCGCCAGCCGCCACCTGCGGCTCGACACCCGGTCGCCCGTACTCCGCACCAGTTTGTTCAGATCGTCGCTCGCGTCCCACCCGTCGGCGTCCATGTCACGCCGCCCCCGCCGTCGCCAGGGCGTGCAACTCGTCGGCCCGCCGCGCGATCAGCTCCAGAAATACCCCGCGGAGGTGTTCATCGAGCACAAAAGCGGTGCCACTCACGGGGCACACGCCGGAAGGCTGGCGGCCGCTTTCATGACCTCGAACCGCCGCCGCATGGCCTCCCAGTCCGGCTGCGGCGTGCTCGCCGCCAGCCGCTCGGCCGCCTCGTCGTTGGCTCGGATGTACTCGTTCACCTCGGCGCGATGGGCGAGGTAGTACCCGACGGCCGTGTACACCTGGGCCAGGGTCAGCGAGGGCAGCCTGCGATGAATGATCTCGGCTGAATCACCTTCGTTAAAATAATTGACCACATGTTCCAGGTCAATGCGGGTGCCGGTCAGTCGGACGGCGCCGAACTTGACGCGGGTGAGGAAGTCGGGCAGCGGGTCCATTGGGCATTCTCCGGGCACGGCCACATTCTACCCCTTCGCCGCCCCCCGCCGCTCGGCCCGGTCGAACACCGCCTTCAGCGACAGCACGAACCCGGGCAGCACCGGGTCGCCGGTCAGGGTGCCGTCGGCCGGCACGGCCGTGCCGGCATCGTCGGCCGTGTACACCGTGGCGGATCGGGTGGCCGGGTCGATCTCCCACACCAGCTTGACCCCGGCCCGGAAGTACTCCGCCCGCTTGCGAGCCATCTCCCGGCGGGTGTTCGAGGCGCTGAGAACTTCCACCGCCAGGTCGGGCACCACCGCAGGCACAGCGTCTTCGCGGGGCGGCGGTATTCCCCCCGGCAGGCTGGCCCAGGCGATGAATGCCACGTCCGGGGCACGGCCGATGCCGGGCAAGATTTCCATAACGGCCGCTTCACCGACAATCATGCCGAGGTCATGGTCGTCGAGGAAACGAAGGAGCGCAAAGCCGACCAGCGTGGCGAGCGACGACTCGTGAAACCCCACGGGCTTCTCCACCAGGGTGCCGTCGATGAGTTCACAGGCTGGACCGGGGCCGCACTCGTTCACCCAGGTCAAGTCAGCCAGGGTGGCGGTGCCTGGCTGCGGATCAACCCGTACCCGGGCGGCCGGGATGTCCCCGAGCCGGTGCAGGATGTCCCCGAGGGAATCCGACGAGTACACCCGCTCCGGCGGCGGGGCGGGAGGTGCAGCAACGGTCATGTCCGGCTCCTGCGGTGGCTGGCATCATCTTACCCGCCCGGCTCACGTCTTGCCCAGCACGGCGTCGAGCGCCCAACAGTCGCGGGCGTGCGGGCCGGGGCCGCGGAGGTGGGCCAGCAGCTCGGCCGCGTCGCAGCCGGCGTCTTCGAGGGCGTCGGCCAAGACCGGCAGGCGGTCGAACGCCCGGTCGGCGTATGTGCCTGTGGCGATGGCGACAGCCGTCAGGGTTCGCCAGGCGGGGTCGAAGACTCGGATCGCCGGCCCCGCGAACTCCTCATAGAGCCGGTAGATAACCCGGCAAGCCTCGCTGAAGTGTGGGAGTCCGTCGGACGCGGTTACAAACAGCACGGTGTCGAGGGCCTGACTGACCTGGTTCTCTGAGGCGGCACGGGTGGCCGCCTCAGTGGCGTTGTAGCGGCGGTTGTCGGGCATCCCGGGGTCCGCCCCGCTAAATCCATCGAACACTCGGCGAACTGCGGCCCGCGCCCGGCCGAGTGCCGCCTTCGTTATCGTTCCGTCTGCGAACGCTTCGGCTGCGTCGAGTGCTGCCACCACGGCCGGGTCGTCCACCCAGCGGCCGAGCGACCGGCAGGCAACCACCGCGAACAGGCGGGTACGCCGCGGGCCGAACGAGTCCACCGCACGCCGCCGTCCACGTTCGTCCGCTGCCTGCCACTCGGCTTCCGTCATCGGTCGGCCCCCCGTACCCTACACCCTATGACCGACCTGCCGGCCCCGCCGCCCCACTACCGCGACCCGCTCCGCCTCGGCCCCCTGACGCTCGCCGGCCGGTTCACCCTCGCCCCGCTCGCCGGGTACACCAACTACCCGTTCCGGCGCACCATCCGCGAGATCGGCGGCGTCGGCCTCTGCACCACCGACCTGGTGAACGCCCGCGCCATCCTGGAAGGCTCCAAGCAGACCATGAAACTGCTGGCCACCGGGCCGGACGACCGCCCGCTCGGGGTGCAAATCTTCGGCGGCGTGGCGGCGGAACTGGCCGGCGCCGCCACGTGGCTGGAAGCCTACGGGGCCACCACCATCGACATCAACATGGGCTGCCCGGTGCGGAAGGTGGTCAAGACCGGCGGCGGGTCCGCGATGATGTGCGACACCACCGGGGCGACGGTCAAGCTGGTGCGGCAGGTGGTGGAGGCGACCACGCTGCCCGTCACGGTGAAGATGCGGCTCGGCTGGGACGACTCGCAACTCACCGCCCCGTTCTTCGCCCGGGAGTTCGAGCAGGCCGGGGTGGCCGGCGTGACCATCCACGGCCGCACCCGCGAGCAGGGGTTCGGCGGCCGCGTGAACCACGACGGCATCCGGGCAGTGGTCGAAGCCGTGGACCGCATCCCCGTGTTCGGCAACGGCGACGTGATGGGCGTTTCGGATGCGGCGCGACTCATCGAGGAGACGGGTTGTCACGGCATCGCCATCGGCCGCGGGGCGCTGGCCAACCCGTGGATTTTCCGCCAGCTCCAGAGCTGGGTGGAGACCGGCGACCCCGGCCCGCGAGCGACGTTCGAGGACCGGGTGCGGGTGATGGCCACGCACTTCGACCGCATCTGTGCGTGGGTGGGCGAGCGGCCGTATGGGTGCGTGCGGTTCCGCAAGGTGGCGGCGTGGTACGGCTCGGCCCTGCGGATGTCGAAGGCCGACAAGCACAAGCTGACCATGCTGGCCAACCCGGACGAGTTCGACCGGCTGGTGGAAGGGTTGCTCGCCGAGGGGCCGCCGGCGGGGTGGACCGAGTGGGACGCCCGCGACGCGCAGGTGGCGGTGCCGGCCGGGCCGATCGCCCACTGGTGACCCCGCACGGTTAGCCGCGAGGCGGAGGCTTTGCGGAGCCGAGCGCGGACGAATCCCGCACACACGGGGCGCTCGCCGGTGGTGTGAGCCGCGCCCGCGCTCGGCTCCGCAAAGCCTTCGCCTCGCGGCTCACCGCCGCTTCGGACGTATCATTTCTCGGCACCCTCCCGGAGCCGCACCATGACGCCGCTACAGTCCCTCGTCCAAGCCGGCACCAAACTCTGGCTCGACTCGGTAGACCCGGACGAGATCGCCCGCAACCGTGCGCTCGGGGCCACCGGCGCCACGTCCAACCCCATCATCATCAGTGACCTGATCAAAACGGGTCGGTTCGACGGCGAGCTGAAAACGCTGCTCGCCGCCGGGCACGACGACTCAGCCGTGGCCTGGGCCATCACTGACAAGCTGGTGGGCGATGCGCAGAAGGTGTTCGCCCCGATCCACGCCGAGACCAAGGGCAACGACGGCTGGGTGAGCTTCGAGCTGGACCCGCTGCTGGAGGACGTGGCCCGCACCGACGCGGCCGCCGACCGTAGCAAGGTGTATGTCGAGCTGGCCAAGAAATGGGCCACGGGCCACACCAACCGGATGATCAAAATCCCGGCCACGCCGGGCGGCCTCGGGGCGCTGGAAGAGGTGGTGGCGGCCGGCGTGTGCGTGAACGTGACGCTCATCTTCAGCGAGCGGCAGTACACCGCGGCCCGGGACGCCTGCTGGCGGGGCATCCAGAAACTGGCCGACACGAGCAAGGTGAAGACGGTGTACAGCATCTTCGTGTCCCGGCTGGACGTGTACACGGACAAGCACGCCGCCGACCTGTCGCCGGCCGCCCAGGGGCAGGTGGGCGTCGTCAACGCCAAGCGCATCTGGCAGTTGAACCAGCAGTTCTGGGCCGGCAAGGGGCTGGCCCTGCAACAGGAGATGATCTTCGCCAGCACCGGCACCAAGAAGAAGGACGACCCGGCCTGGAAGTACGTCGGGGCGTTCGCCGGGAGTGACATCGAGACCAACCCGCCGGCCACCAACCAGGCGGTGGAGGCGAGCGGCCAGCAGTTCACCCGCCAAATCGATCAGATGCCGCCGGCCGACGTGCTGGCCGAGATCGACGGCATGGTGGACATGCAGAAGCTGGAGCAGGTGCTGATGGCGGAGGGGCTGGCCAAGTTCGCCGACCCGCAGAAGGCGCTCGTCAAGCTGATCGGCGAGAAGCGGGGGCAGCTCAAGGGGTGAGGCGGTCCCGCCATCGAGCCGGCACCCGGGCGAACGCCGTCTGGTACGTCGCCTCCAGCGGCAGGGTGACGTACAGCCCGGGGGCCACGTACAGAGGCAGCGGCGGCACCGGCCCGCCGACGGCGAACGGCTGGATGAACGCCGTCACCCGTTCGTCGTCGGCCCGGTAGCTGCTCGCGCACAGCGGATGCCCGTCCGGGAGGTGGAACGGCTGCCGCCGTCGGAGTCGCCGCCACAGGGTGGCGTGGACGCCGTCCGGGTCGCGGGGCGTCGGCGGGAACGGGTCGATGACGGCCAGGTGAACACCGAGGTCAAGAATCCCCAGCAGCTTCTCGCGGAACTGGCGGAAGCGGGTGGCCGAGCTTTTGTTGCCCGGCGACACCAGTTCGACGACCGCCACCACGTCGTCCCCGCTGACGTGCCGGACGGCGATCCGCCGCTGGCCGGGCCGGGCCGGCAGGGCTTCGGCCGTCGTCGTCACGGCGACCGTCGGCTCGGCCAGGGCGACGCCTCCGACGGGGGTGGCCGCCGGCCGGCCGGCCGGGCGGAGGGCGAGCAGATCCGAGCCGACGCTCAGTCCCCCACTCACCCGCTGGTCGGCGGCGGCGTAGTAGTCGGCCGGCAGTAGCCCGTCGTTGAGCGCATGTTTGATGGCCAGCAGCCACTCGCTGTGAAAGTCGTGATACTCCCCGGCGTCCACCCGCGTCCAGTCGTGCATCGGCATGGCTCACCTCGCTCGGATTCTAGCACACCTACGCCGGCACCAGCCACGTCCCGAGCAGCCGGTCGTGCGGCGGCCGGGCCGGGTCGCGGAGCGCCAGCAGCACGTACGTCGGCAGCAGCAGCACGGCCGCCAGCCACAGCCCGGCCCGTAGCAGCACCAGCCCCGGGGCCGCCGCTTGTACCCACAGGCCGGCCAGCAGCAGGGCCACGACCGGCGCCCACACGATCAGTTCCCGCAGCCCGCACCACAGCCGGCCGGCCGGCCGGCCGTCGGCCCGCACCGGCACGATGCCGCCCAGGCGGAATGCCAGGCCGCCGCGGAACAGCACGGCGAATGCCGCCCAGCCGAGCGGCACCGCCAGCACGCCGACCGCCAGCGTGCGGAACCCGCCCCAGCGGTCGCGGGGGCTGTCGGCCCGGTCGGCCCGCCGGAGCACCAGGCCGACCACCGCCGGCGAGTCGCCCGTCGTGCCCAGCCGCGGGCCGAAGGCCACCCGCCCCAGCCGGTCCAGGGCCGCCCGCTCCGGCCGGGTCAGCCGGTCCCGTTCGACCGCCGCCTCGGCCTCTCGCCGGCCGGCGAAGGCGTCCAGGCGGGCCAGGGTGTACCCCAGCCGGTCCGGGGTGACGGCGTCGGCCACCCGGCCGGCCACCGCCGCCCGCTCGTCCGGCGGCAGGAAAACGGCGTCCGCGTCGGCCTCGAACTGGGCGGCAGCGGCGGCCAGCTTGGCCCGCCGGGCCGGGTCGGCCAGCGCGTCCCGCACCGCCCGGGCGGTGGCCACCTCGCCGACGGCCTCCACCGCCGTCCCGAAGCTGAGCACCCCCCCGCAGGCGTACAGGAACACCAGCCCGAAGGCCATCAGCAGCCCCTGCACGCCGAGCTGGGCGGCCCGCGCCCCGGACGTCACCTGGGGCGGCAGGGACCGCGTGTCGGCCAGGCCGGCCCGCACCCCGGGCAGGTCGCCGGCCGGGTCGAACAGCGTGCCCAACACGGCGGCGGCGTGCGGCGGCACCGGCGCCTGCACCGGCCCGCCGGCCGCCCGCGGGGAGCCTTCGAGCAGGGCCGTCGCCGCCTCCCGCAGCAGCCGCAGCGGGTGCGGGTCGCCGGAGCCGGTGCGGCGGGAGCCGGTCGGCAGCGGGAAGGACGCCACCTGTACGCGGCCGGTCGGCTCGGCCCACACCTGGTCCAGCCGCACCGCCGGGTCGTCGGCCGCCACGTCCGCCAGTTGCTCCAGCACGGCCCGGGTGTCGGCCCACGGCAGCGGCCGGCGGGGGGCGGCCAGGTCCACCAGCGGCGCCCCGGCCGGGGCGGCAACCGCCGACCAGTTCCGGCTGTCGGCCAGCCGGCCGCTGCCGACCGCCCGTAGCCGGTGCGGGCCGGGTTCCTCGTCCGCCGTGTCGTCGGCCGTGCCAACCCGCAGGAGTAGCCGCCGGCCCAACCCCTTGTCCTCGGCCAGCCACACCTCGCCGTCGTCCGGCAGGGCGGTCAGTTTGCCGACCACGGCAAATCCGCCGACCACCGCCGGTTGCCCGGGCGTCGGCGTCACCGTGTCGAACGGGTGCGGGTACTGGCTGAGCAGTTTCACCCGCTCGGCCGGGCGGGGCCGCTGGACGGTGCGGGTGCCGGCGGCCCGGTCGTGGACCCCCCGCCAGCCGTCGGCCGACCGCCGCAGTTGCCACAGCAGGGCGGCGGCACACCCGGCGAACAGCAGCAGCCCGAGCGGTACCCCGACCAGTCCCGGCAGTTGCTCGAAGCAGACGTCCGGACCGGCCAACAGCAGCCACCACAGGGCGTTGAACACCACGGTGCGGACGGCCGCGACGCGAAGCCCCGGCGGGCCGTCGCGGTCCCGCCGTCGCACCCGCAGCCGCAGCAGGTTCTTGCCCGGTGTGGTGCCCACCAGCCCCTCGAACAGGGCGAAGTACAGACACGTCGCCAGGATGCCGGGCCAGCCCAGGTCGATCAGGTTGTAGGCGAACTCGCCGGTCGGCCGCGGCCACACCGCCTGGCGGACCAGTTCCAGTGGCAGCATGACCAACTGGAGGGCGATCGCGTCGAGCAGGTACGCCGAGATCAGCAGACGCCGGCGGGCCGGCACCGCCCGCTCGGGCTGGAGCGCCCGCAGCGCGTCCCCGAGGTCATCCAGAGAGGCGAACCGTTTCTGCCGGTCGCGGTCGAGGCCGCGGCGGATGATCCGGTCCAGCTCCCGGGGCACGTCCGGCCGCCGCGCCCGCACGCTCGGGGCCGGCTCGCTCACCGCCTTCGCCAGTGCCGCCGTGAGGCTGTCGTGCTGGTACGGTGCCCGCCCCGTCAGCAGGTGGTACAGGGTGCCGCAGACGGCGTACACGTCCGACTCGTACCCGACCGGCTCGCCGCGGATCTGCTCCGGGCTGGCGTACAACACCGTGCCCAGGAAGGTGCCGGTGCCGGTGATCTGGCCGTCCTCGTCCGGGTCGAGCGACTTGCTCAGCCCGAAGTCGCCGACCTTCACCCGGCCGTCGGCGGTGAGGAAGCAGTTGCCCGGCTTCACGTCCCGGTGGATGACCCCGAGGCGGTGCGCTTCCGTGAGGCCGTCCACCACGTCCAGCGTGTGCGCGACGGCCACGGTCACGGGGAGCGGGCCGCGGTCCTCCACCTCGTCCTTGAGGGTGCGGCCGGGCATCAGCTCCATGACCAGGTACGGCCGGCCGGCGTCGGCGTCGGCGGCCAGCACGAACACGCAGTTCGGGTGGCTGATCTGGCTCGCCACCCGGCCCTCCTGGCGGAACCGCTCGACCGACTGCGGGTTGGTCGCCAGCCGTCCGCTGAGCAGCTTGACGGCCACCCGCTCGCCGGTCGCCTCCGCCTCCGCCTCGTACACCTGGCCCATGCCGCCCGCCCCCAGGAACCGCACCAGCCGGTAGCCGCCGACCCGGGTCAGTTGCGGCTCGGCGACCGCGTCCGTGGGGTCGGACGGGGTGAACGCCAGCGTCGCCCCGGCGTCCAGGTCGGACCCGACCGACTGCGGCGGCGGGCTGCCGTCCGCGCCCCGCAGCTTGTGGCCGCAGAACATGCAGAACGACGCCTCGGCGGCCGTGTCGGCCAGCGGGCGGGAGCAGCGGGGGCAGGCGGTCACCATGCGGCGGCGGTTCTCCTAGGCGGGCGTTCGTCGGCCGGGCCGGGAAATTATCCGATGCGGGGGGCGAACTACAAGGTGAGCCGGCCCGTCCCCCGGCCGGTTGGTTCTCACGCCGCACGCACCCCCCGTGCGAACCAACCGTCGGGTGCGAACCAGCCTTGCTCGCCAACGACTTGCGGCGATCCCCGGGGCGGCGCGGGGCGTGCGAACCGTGCGAACCGATCCGCCTTGACACCGCCGGCCGGTTAGCCTTTAATACTTAAAGCTTTAGGCGTTCTGCCACCCGAGGGCCACCCGTGGACGACCTACCCACCCCGACCCCGCGGGAGTTGGAAATCCTCAAGGTGCTGTGGGAGCACGGCCCCCGCAGCGTCACCGAGGTGCACAAGGCGATCCGCCCGGCCGGCGGCAAGGAGCTGGCCTCGAACACCGTCCAGACCCTGCTCCGCATCATGGAAACCAAGGGCCTGGTCAGCCACGCCGAGAGCGGCCGGACGTTCATCTACCAGCCGCTGTACAGCCGCGAAGAGTCGGCCGCCCGGTTCTTGGACCGGGTGTTCGACGGGTCGGCGTCCCAACTGGTGTCCAACCTGTTGAAGGCCGAGCGGATCCCGCCGGCCGAGCTGGAGCAGCTCCGCCGGCTGATCGCGCAGGCCCGCAAGGCGACCCCCTGAACCCACCGCGAGGGCGTGCCATGAGCGGGTTCGAGGCGTGGGCGGTGCGGGCCGGGCTGGCCGGCGGGCTGGTCTTGCTGGCCGGCTACTCGCTGGCCAAACTGTGTCGCGGGCCGGCCCGGCGGCAGGCCGCCGCCGCCTGGGCGGTGCGGGGGGCGGTCGTCGCCGCGGTGGTGGCGGCCTTCCCGGGCTGGCTGGCGGTGACGCTGCCCGCGGCAGCCCCGCCGCCGGTCGTGGAGCCGCCGCCGGCCGAGGTCTGGGCCGACGAGCCGGTGTCCGGTTTCGACGTGACGGCGGACGAAGTGGAAGCGGCACCCGCGGCGCCGGCTCCCGCGCCGGTGCCGCCGGGCTGGCCGGCCGAGCGGTGGGTGTTCGTGGGCTACGCCGCCGTGGCCGGGCTGCTGGTCGGCCGGCTGGTGCTCGGGCACCTGGCGCTGGTGCGGCTGACCCGGCGGGCGTCGCCGGCCCCGCCGCGGGTGACGGAGCGGTTTCCCGGCCGGGTGTTCGTGGCCGACCGGGTGCCGTCGCCGGTGTGCTTCGGCGTCATCCGGCCGACGGTGCTGCTGCCCCGCGGGCTGGCCGAGCGGGCGTCCGTGGGCGAGCTGGAGTGGGTGTTGCGACACGAGGCCGACCACATCCGCCGGGGCGACCATCGGTCGAACTGGTGGGCGGCGGTGGCCGGGTGCGTGTTCTTCCCGCTGCCCTGGTACTGGGCAGTGCGGCGGGAGTTGCGGTTGGCCCAGGAGTACCTCGCCGACGCGGCGGCGGCCGGCGACCGGCCGGCCGACTATGCGGCCTATCTCGTCCACCTGTCGGCCAACCCCACCCGGCTGCCGCTCCTGGCAGCGGGGGTGCGGGCCGGCAGGTCGGACCTTTCCCGGAGGGTGACGATGCTACTGAGTGAACGGACGACGGGGCGGGCCGGCCGCGGCTGGAAGCTGCTGGTGGCCGGCGGGGCGGTGGCCGGGGCGGTCACCCTGGGCGGGCTGGCCGTCCGGGCCGACGACCCGAAGCCGGCCACCATCACCGTGCGGCTGACGGCCGACGACGACAAGAAGCCGGAGGAGAAGAAGCCGGCGGAGGAGCGGAAGACGGAGACGCGGACGATCACCGTCCGGGCGACGGCGTCGCCGGAGGTGGCCAAGCTGAAGGCGGAGATCAAGGCGGCGGCCAAGAAGGGCGACGCCGACGCGGTGGCCGAGCTGGTCGAGAAGCTGGAGAAGGCCCTGCGGTCCACCTCTGGCACGCTGACGCTGAATGGCCGGATCGAGGGGGGAGAGGGTGGCGGCCGAAGCGGCCCGAAGGCCGAGGGTCAGCGGTTCGAGTACCAGTTCTTCAGCCTGGACAAGGCCATCAAGGAGCTACAGGCCCAGCTCGACGGCATGAAGGACGTCACCCCGCAGGCCCGGGAGGCGATCGAGGCGGCCCTCAAGTCGCTCAAGCAGCAGGGGCAGTACTTGCAAGGCGTCCAGAACTACCGCTGGCAGCCGGGCCAGCCGGCCGAGGTCATCTTCGCCCCGAAGCCGCGGTTCGGGGCCGAGGTCGGGGCCATCCCCGAGGCCGTCCGCGAGCAGCTCGACCTGGGCGAGGGCGTCGGCCTGCAAGTGGGCGAGGTGCGGGAGGGCACCCCGGCGGCGGCGGCCGGCTTGAAGAAGGGGGACATCCTGGTGCGGTTCGGCGACACCGACGTGTCCAGCGAGTCGGGCAAGTTCGTCGAGCAGGTCCGCGGCGCGAAGGCCGGCAAGACGGACGTGGTGGTGGTCCGCAAGGGCAAGAAGGTGACGCTGACGGCCGACCTGCCGGAGGCCGCCAAGCCGGCCGACGCCGAGGGGCTGAAGCGGCGGGCCGAGGACCAGGCCAAGCGGGCGGCCGAGTCGGCCAAAAAGCTCGAAGGGTTGAAGAAGTACGAGTTGCGGACCCGGGGCGGCGACCCCATCGACTTCCGCACCCTGAGCGTGACCGTGACGGACGGCAAGTTCACGGCCAAGGCCACCAACGCCGGCATCGAGTACCAGGTGGACGGCAAACTGGTGGACGGCAAGGCCGTGCCGGAGGAGATCGTGGTGAAGGAGGGCAGTCAGACGCACACCGGCAAGGCCGTCAAAGACCTGCCGGAGAACTGCCGCAACGCGATCGAGCGGCTGCTGGCGAAGGTGACGCCGCCGGCCAGGAAGTAGCCGGCCCGTTCTTTGGCGAGCGGCCGGCGTGAGCCGGTCCGGCCTGGGGGAGGAAGTGGCGAACGCGCCCGTAACCCCCAGGCCGGACC
>JAYVUZ010000157.1:0-8381 GCA_043787415.1 Fimbriiglobus sp.
GGAGCTTGCGGGCCATCCTGGCAGCCTCGTCGGGAGGCCGTCAGGCTACCCGGCCGACACCACGCCGGCCAGTAAAGTTAGGGTTTCTTAGTCGCCGAGCGGGATGAGGACTACGAAGCGGGAGGGCCGGAGACGGGTTCGGCCGCCAGGTCGAGCACCTCGAACGGTCTGACGATGTGCCGCTTGGTGCGGATGACGGACGCCGGCCGTTGCTCCAGCCCGGCCGCCTGCCGTGCGGCGTTCACCCAGCGAAGGAGGTTCCAGAGCTGCACCCGCACCGGGGCGTACGGCTCGAACGGTACCGCCCAGAACATCCGGGCCAGCTCCTCGGCCGACACCCGGGTGGACACCTCCAGGAAGTACGCCTTCAGGTCGAGGTACCGCTCGCGGCCGATTTGCACCCGCACCCGGAGCTTCCCGTCCGGGGCCGCCGGCTCGTCACCGGCTTTGCGGAGGTACCCCCCCGGCACCACCCGCAGCGAGTACCCGAACACCTTGATGGCCACCCGCCGGGCGTCCCGGACGGTGCCGGCCTCGGCCTCGAAGAACGGCCACTGGCCGTGGGTCGAGAGCAGTAGGAAGTCCGACCCGAACCGGATGTAGTGGAGGTTAGCCAACCCGGCCCGCTTCCGCCGCGACCGGGCCGACGGCGAGACGCCGATGCCGTACCGGTCGAGCAGCTTGGCATCGACGGCCGCCGGGTCCTTGCCCGCCGGCACCCGGCCCGGGACGTAGAACTAGCACCCGGACGGCAGCAGGTTGCAGGCGACTTGCTGGATGAATCCGGTCGGGGAGGTCGCTTCGCACAGGTAGCCCATGCCCCGTGTCGGGGGAAAGGAGGGGGCTGCTTCTGCCTGTTCGGCATGGTGAGCCTGGACTTCCCCAAGGTTCGTGGAGTCGGGGTTAAGGGTGTAAGCTCTGGTTTTCCCTGCAGGCTATTTCGCAACCACGTCTTGACGTAACCCGGGGCTAATCGGGAGGATAGCGGACCGACAGGAGGTCCGCCGTGCCGAGCAAGAAGCGGGAGCAGCAGCTCCTCGACGCCCTTTGGGAGCGGGTGAAACCGCTCCTGCCGCCCCGTCCGCCCCAACCCAAGGGCGGGCGGCCGTTCGCCGACGACAAGGCGTGCTTCGCCGGCATCGTGTTCGCCCTCCGCAGCAGCGCCCGGTGGAACCACATGCCGGCCCCGTTCCCGAGCGGCGTCACCTGCTGGCGGCGGCACCGGGACTGGACGGCTGCCGGGGTCTGGGACCGGGTGTGGCAGGTGGTGCTGGCCGAGTTGGCGGCGGCCAGGCGGCTGGACACGAGCGAGCTGTTCATGGACGCCACCTTCGCCGAGGACCGAAGGGGGGGCTGCAACGGGCGGACGGGCTGCGGCGTCGGCGTGAAGGTGGAGGTGGTCACCGACCGGACGGGCATCCCGGTCGGGGTCGCCACCGACGCCGCCAAAGTGTCTGAAGTTCATCTCGGCCCGGCCGCCCTGGCGACTATCCCGGCGGCCGTGCCGGTGGCCTTCGGCACCCCGGTCATGGCCGACCGGGCCTACGACAGCGACCCGCTACGGGAGTACCTGGCGAACGAGGGGTTCACGCTGGTCGCCCGCCACCGCAAGGGTCGGGTTCGGCCGCCGACGGCCGACGGCCGGGTGTGCCGGCGGCTCCGGCGGCGGTGGATCGTGGAGCGGACGTTCGCCTGGCTGCACAGCTTCCGCCGGGTGGTCACCCGGTTCGAGAAGCGGGTCGAGCACTACGACGGGTTCGTCCACCTGGCCTGTGCGTTCATCGCCCTCGGCCGACTGGTGAGGTGAGCGTGAGACTGGAGTACCTGCCGGACGGGTCCGACGACTGCCCGCTGGTCCGGGTGTTCGCCTTCACCCCGGCCGCGGTCGCCCGGCTGCACGCCGCCGTGACCGCCCTGGCCGCCGGCGACTTATCCAGCGTCGAGGGCCACCACCTGCCGGGCGTCGAGGCGGTGCCCGGCTGCCGGCTGACACTCCGCACTGGGAAGAGAGACCGGGGGCTGGTGCCCCTTACCGGACCGGACTCCTTCGACTGCATTCTCACCCGAGACGGATGGGACAACGTGGCCTACCGGATCGAGCCGTCTCTGAGCGGGTGCGATGGATACCAGTGGCTTGACCAGACCGGGGACATCGCACTGCTCCTGTCCTGGGACGGGCAGTGGTAAGCCGGACCACCGCCGCTCCAGGTTGAGAGATAGCCTGTAGTCCTACAGCCGTAGTTGACTAGTTGGGCGGCCTGGCCCTGCGGCGGCGGTAGTGGCAGGCCCGGGCGCGGCACTGGTGCCGACGCCGCCAGGCCGACCAGGCGAGCACGTCGTCGGCCGAACGGGTGGAAGCCCAGACCAGCCGGAGGAGCAGCGTCCGCACCCCCGGCACGCTCAGCCGGACCAGCCCGCGGCCCCCTTTTGCCGCGGCCCTCCCGCCCGGGCGCGGACCACGGCCACCACGGCCAGCGCCCACAGGCTCAGCGTGACGTGCCGGTGCCAGCCCGTCCACGACCGCACCTCGTACTCGTCGAGGCCGCAGTCGCCCTTGGCGAGCTCGAAGCACTCCTCGACGGCCCACCGCGTCCCCGCCACCCGCACCAGCTCGGCCAGCGGGGTGGTCGGCCGGCCGCCGCAGGCGAAGTCGGCCACCTCCGCCGGGGCGGCGACGCTCCGCCGGATCAACAGCCACCGGGCGTGCCGCCGGGGTGCCGGGCAGGTGGTCGGGATGAGCGCCCAGTCGTACCGCCGCGGCCCCTTGGCCCCGGCCCCGCAGCTCAGCCGCGTGTGGCTGCCAGGTGCGGACGACCACCGGCTGGCCGGCGTCGTCGATCAGCTTGTAAGCTTCGGCCACCTGCTTGAAGCTGAACGCCCGCCGGAGGTCTTGCACCTTCCGCTCGTCCAGGCTGCCGCCGTGGAACAGCCGGCCGTAGTAGTCCTGAATGGCCGCCGGGTCGTCGATCTGGGGGCCGTCCCCTTTCTCCCGGATGACCGCCTCCACCTTCTCCCGTCCGAGGCCGTACCACGGGCACAGCGGCAACCCGCCCTCCTCGCTGCGGAACACCACCACCCGCCCCCCGGCTCCCGCCCGCTTGCCCTCCCGGTTGCACCGCCCGGCCGCCTGGATGACCGCCTCCAGCGGCCCCATCTCCCGCATCAGGAACGGGAAGTCCACGTCCACCCCGGCCTCGATGAGCTGCGTACTCACCACCCGGCACGGCGCCTCGGCTGCCAGCAGGCCGCGGATTTGGGCGAGCTTCTCCCGCCGGTGCTGTGGGCACATCGCCGTCGAGAGGTGGAACAGCCCCGGCCGCGACTTCTCGTCTGCCACCAGCGCCTCGTACACCGCCTTCGCCGCCTTCTTGGTGTTCACCACGCACAGCCCTTGTCGCTCCTCGGCCATCGCCGTCGCCACGTCGGCCCAGCTCAGCTTCGGGTCGTCCTTCTTCGGCCACTCCACCGTCACCCGTTTCAGCCGGTCGAACAGCTTGAGGTCGGCCGGGATGATCTCCGTCGCCTGCAGCCCGTCCCCCTTCAGGGCGGCGTGGTCGAACGCCGGCTGGGTGGCCGTACACAGCACCACCGTGCAGCCGAGCTGGGTCGCCAGTTGCCGCAGCATCCCGCACGTCGGGGCCACCAGCCCCGGCGGCAGCGACTGGCACTCGTCCAGCACGATCACGCTGCCGGCCACGTTGTGCAGCTTGCGGCAGCGGCCCGGGTGGTTTGAAAACAGGCTCTCGAAGAACTGCACGTTGGTCGTCACCACCACCGGGGCGTCCCACGCTTCGGCACGGCGGGCGGCCGCGTCCCGGGTCGTGTCGTCCGTTCCGGCCCCGCCGGTCGGCTCGGCCAGGCTGTAGTGGGCGAACACGTCCGGGGCGTCGGCCGACAGGCCGAGCGCCGCTCGGATCACATCGACGTTCTGTTCCAGGATGGTTAAGTACGGGGCGACGTAGATGACCCGCCGCTTGTCCTTGAGGGCGGCGTGTTGGAGGGCGAAGGCGAGCGACGCCAGCGTCTTGCCGCCGCCGGTCGGCACCGTCAGCGAGTACAAACCGGGGCTGCCGGCCGCCGCCTTCAGGCACGCACCCAGCACGTCGGCCCGCACCCGTTTAACATCCCCCTCCGGGCACCTGTCGGCCTTCCCGGCGATGAACCCGAGGACGTTCTCCAGCCGCTTCGCCGGGTCGAGTGACGGGGGCGGCGGCTCGGCCTCCCGCTTCTTCCGCTTCCGCTCGAACTCGCCGGTACACGTCCAGTCGGCGTCCACCAGGCAGGCGAACAGCACCCGCGTCCACAGGTCGGCGGCGAACGGGTCGGCCAGCGGCGGCATCGGCGGGACTGGGGCGGCCAGTCCGGGGCAGCCGGCGACGGCGAGCGGCAGGCCGAACTCGCGGACATGGTCCGCCCCGGCGGTTGCCAGACTCTTGAGGTCGGTCTTGTCCGGCAGCCCGCCGTGGTGGCCGGCGATGGCGAAGGCGATCGGGACGTTACCGGCGGCGTGAGCCGCACCGGCCTGCTTGTGGTAACTGTCCTCGCGCGGCACCGGGCGACCTCCGATGTGGTCCTGGAACCCCATCCGGTACTTGCCCAAGTCGTGGAACAGCCCGGCCGCCGTGGCTGCGGTGGCCAGGTTCAGGACGCCTGTCGCTGTGGCCGACACGCCGGCCGTGACGGACACCTCCCGCAAGTGGGTGGCGAGCAACTCCCAGTCGTGCCTTGCGGTCGCTTTGTCGGTGCCGGAGTGGGCGTAGTAAGTCATGACATTCCACGGCATCGGGGACGGCTGGCCGAGGCGATTGTTGTTCTCCTCCCCGCATCGTGCAAGGTGCGTAGCGACGAGTTTTCTCGCTCTCGCTGTTGAGCCACACCGACCAAGGTCGTCCAGCCGCGTCCGGCTCGCCGTCGTCGGGTGTGTCGCCCCTAAATCCCGCGGCCCGCCACGCCACAAGTTGTGACCGGGCCGTTCGCCCGCCCTGGACCGCCCGGTCCAGCACCACCGTCACTCACTCGAGGACTCCCGTGACCGACGACCCCACGCCCCGCCGGCCGGCCGCCGACGCCGGCCCCCGCCTGACCCCCGAGCAGCACGCCCTCGCCGCCCTCCTCGGTCGCCTCCTGGCGGTCGAGTGGCGGGCCCGGCAGCCGGCGCCGCCCCCGCCCCCCGCCCTGCGCCCGGAGGCCGCGTGACCCGTCCGCTGCGGCACCTGGCCCTGCACCGCCCCCTCTGCGTGCTGGACGTGGAGACCACCGGCCTCGACCCCCGAGCCGACCGGGTGGTCGAGCTGGCCGTCCTCAAGCTGGTGCCCGGCGGCCCGCCCGTCTGGGGGCACCGCCGCGTGAATCCCGGCCGGCCGGTGCCGCCGGCCGCCACCGCCGTCCACGGCCTGGCCGACGCCGACCTGGCCGGGTGCCCGCCGTTCGCCGCCGTCGCCCCGCGGCTGGCCGCCTTCCTGGCCGGGGCCGACCTGGCCGGGTTCAACCTGCCGTTCGACCTGGCCGTGCTGGCCGCCGAGTTCGCCCGCGCCGGGGTGCCGTTCCCCCTCGCCGGCCGGGCCTGCGTCGACGCCCTCGCCCTGTTCCGCCGCCAGCACCCCCACACCCTGGCCGGGGCGGCGGCCGAGTACCTGGGCGAGGCCCACCCCGGGGGCCACTCGGCCCGCGGGGACGTGGCCGCCACCGTGGCCGTGCTCGACGCCCAGCTCGGCCGCGACCCGGCCCTCCCCCGCACCCCGGCCGGGCTGCACGCCGTCCTGGTCGAGGTCGACCTGGCGGGGCGGTTCCGCCGGGCCGCCGACGGCCGGCCGGCGTTCGCCTTCGGCAAGCACCGGGGCCGGCCGCTGGCCGACGTGGCGGCGGCCGACCCGGGCTACCTCCGCTGGCTGCTCGGCACCCCCGGCCTGCTCGCCGACGCCCGCCGGCTGGTGGGCGCGGCGACGGGCGGCCCGCCCGGCGCGGGGCGGCCGGCCTAGGGTCGCCGGCGGCACCGCCCGCCTCGCACCCCCGGCCCCGGCCGAAGGCCGGCCGCCGGGCGGGTCGGCCGACGCGCAAAACCGGCGAGCGTAGCCGGCCCGGCCGGGTCCCGACCAGAAATCGTTTTTTGTCCGGGCTTGCCGGTGTCGGCTATCCTCGGCCCCTTTTTCCGAACGGGCCTAGGACCGTCGCCCGGCCCGGGTGACGGCCCGCGATCGAACGGCGGGAGCGGCGGCCGGTCCGTGTGTCATCGAGTCGCCACCGCCCGGCCGTTGCTCCCGACCCGCACGCCCGCGGCCGGCGAGGAGCCGGGCCCGGCGGTGGTCGGGCGTCCGCTGGCGGTGTCCGAAGCCGTAATGGCCGGCGGCACCCGGCGTCGAACAACAATCCGGCTGGCGGGCGGCGCCGGTAAGCCCGCCGGAGATCCCCGCCGGCGCACGGCCGGTCGTCCACAACACGCCTTCCCGTCGGCTACCCGGGCGACACGCGGTCGCGGCAGGGGCCGCCGACGTGCGGGATCTGGACGTCCCGGGCCGTGGCCGCCGCGGCCGCTCGCCCGGCGTGCCGCCCCGGCCGGCAAAAAAACCTTTCGGCCCCGGGCCGCCGCCCACTCGGCCCGGCCGGTCGTGCCCTCCCGGCGGTTCGCCGGGCGCCTCGACCCGCGTGTTTACTGCGGCGACCGGCTCGTTTTGATTGTTTTTCGTCCGACACGCCGGCCCCGAATGATGGCCCCCGTGGGACGCCCGCCCCGACCCTTCGTCTAACCCCCCGCCGCCGGGAACTCACGGATCGGCCGTAGCGGGCCGGTCTGCCGGGCGTCACGAGCAAAACCGCGGTCACCCCATCCCGGCGGCGGCTACCGTCCCGCATCCCCGAGCCGGGCTGTCCGGCCGGGGCCACCCCAACCCACCGGAGCGCCACCCGGCGTCACGTCCCCATGACCCGCACCCCCCGCACCCCCGTCCCCGCCGACGCCGGCTGGTCGCTCGACCCGACCGCGGTCGCCAAGTACCCGCCGCTGCTCACCCCCCGGCAGGCCGCCGACCTGCTCCAGGTGCCCCTGCTCACCGTGTACGACTGGTCCAGCCGCGGGGTGTTCGACCGCGGCGGGGCCAAGCGGACGGTGGGCCGCCACCTGCGGCTGGTCCGCGACCGGCTGCTCGCCTGCTTCCCCGGGGGGGCCGGCCATGGCCGCTGACCGGGACGGGTCCGAGCCGGTCGGCGGCCACGTCCGCCTGTTCGCCCGGGGCGGGGTGTGGCAGGCCAACTTCCAGCACGCCGGCCGGCAGCGGCGGGTGTCCCTCCGCACCCGGTCGAAGAAGGAGGCCCGGCTGCGGGCGGCGCGGCTGGACGCCGAGCTGGCCGCCGGCACCTGGGGCCGGCCGCCGCCGGCGGTGCCGGTGGCCGAGGCGGTGGCCGCCTACCTGGACCACCTGGGGGCCGACGGCCGGGCCCCCCGCACCCTGGCCAAGTACCGCCACGTGCTCGGCCGGGTGGCCGCCCTGGCGGCCGCCCGCCGGGCGGCCACCCTGGCGGACGTCGACCGCCGGTTCGCCGACGCCTACCTGCGGGCGCGGGCCGACGCCGGGGCGGCCCCCAAGACCCGGTACACGGAGGCGGTGATCGTCCGCCAGCTGGTCAACTTCGCCCTCAGCCGCGACCTGCTGGCCGCCGACCCGCTCAAGGGGTGGCGGGTGAAGAAGCCCAAGCCCACCCCCCAGCCGTGCTGGACCCGGGCCGAGGTGGTCCGCATCCTGGCGGCCGCCCCGCCGGCCGTCCGGCCGGCCCTGACGGTGCTGGCCGAGGCCGGGCTGCGGGTGGGCGAGCTCGGCTGGCTCACCTGGGCGGACATCGACCTGACCGGCGGGTGGCTGCACGTCCGGCCGAAGGACGGGTGGCGGCCCAAGAGCGGGGACGCCCGGGCGGTGCCGCTCCGCCCGGGGCTGGCCGCCCTGCTGGGCGACCTCCCCCGGGCCGGCCGGTGGGTGGCCCCCATGCCCGGGTCGGCCGGCCACCCGGCGGCCGACCGGCCGTGGACCGAGCGGCGGCTCCTGGCCGCGCTCAAGCGGGTGCTGGCGGCGGTCGGCCTGGCCGGCAGGCTGCACGCCTTCCGGCACAGCTTCGTCAGCCACGCCCTGCTCGCCGGGGTGCCGCCGGCGGTGGTGCGGCACTGGGTCGGGCACCTGAGCGACGAGGTGCTGCGGCTGTACACCCACGTCCCCGACGCCGCGTCCCAGGACGCGATGCGGCGGATGGGGGGCGGCGGGGGGCGGGTCGACAACTAGCACGATCCCAGCACGGAACCCGCCCGAAGTTCCGGGCGGCCGACGCAAACCACTAAGAAGAGGAGACTTCCGATGACGAGCACAAGTTCGAGCGGAGAGGGCGGGATTCGAACCCGC
>JAYVUZ010000158.1:0-18948 GCA_043787415.1 Fimbriiglobus sp.
GTCGGACTCGGACCTCGCTCGCGCGTCGGGCTACGAACCCGAGTCACTTCCCGAACAGCGTCGCCGGCACCGGGTACTGCGCCGCTGCCGGCGGCGGCACCCCGAGCAGTCTGCTGGCGATGGCCGCCAGGTGCAGGGGCGTCACCGTCTCGCTCCGCCGGCCGCCGGCCACCCCGGGGGCTAGCACCAGCAGCGGCACGTGCGTGTCGTACTCGTGCGGGGTGCCGTGGCTGGTGCCGGTGTCGTACTTGTCGATCAGGTAGTACGGCTTGGTGACCACCACCACGTCGCCGCCGCGGTCCGGGTGGTAGCACAGCCGCACCTGCTCGCGGAGCGGGTCGAAGTCCGTCCGCCCGAACATCCCCGGGGTGTACGCCGCCTGGACGCCCGGCAGGGTCGGCAGCCACTCGGCCAGCTTGCCGGCCACCTCCTCCGGTTTCAGCCCCTTGGCCGCCAGCAGCCGGTGGTTCAGGTAGACGTGCGGCGGCACCAGCGCCTCCAGCCACAGGTTCCGCTCGCCGCCGTCCGGCTTGCCGTAGGTGGCTTGTAGGAACCGCTCCGCGGCCAGCACTAGCGGCTGCGGGCGGATCCGCTTGTCCGGCGGCGGGATCGGGGCCACCCCGTGGTCGGCCGTCAGCAGCACGGCGTACTTGCCGGCCCCGATCTTCGCGTCCAGGAAGCCCAGCAGGTCGGCCATGATGGCGTCCGACCGCAGGGTGACATCGAGCACCTCCTGCGAGTCCGGCCCCCAGGTGTGGCCGATCAGGTCGTTCGACGAGAAGCTGACGCTCAGCAGGTCGGTGGTGTCGCCGGTGCCCAGCCGCTCGGCCTGGACGCACGCCTTGGTGAAGGCCAGCAGCAACTCGTTGCCGGCCGGCGAGTAGGCCAGCGAGTCGTAGTAGTCGCCGCCCACGGCCGGCGGGAACGGGTGCGGGAAGGTGCGACCCTGCTTGGTGGCGCCGCCCTTGCCGGTGCCCTCGCCGGGGGCGTCGTCCGGCCCGCTGCGGGCGGCGTAGTCCAACTCCGGCCGCAGCTTCGCCCAACTCTTGCCGACCCACTGTCGGGCGGTGCCGGAGGCGTTGAAGTCCGTCACCCATGGCGGCAGCGTGTCGCGGTAGTAGGTGCTGGTGACGAACTGGCCGGTGAACCAGTACGCCCCGTCCGGCTTGTGCCCGGCCGGGAAGACGGCCGAGCGGTCCTTGAGCGACAGCCCGAACACCCGGCCGCCGGCTGCTTTCACCCGGTCGGCGGTCGTCTCCACCAGCATCTTGTCCGGGTTGCCGGTCAGCTTGTCCTCGGCCGTCCGGGTGTCCTCCTTGGCGTCGGCGACGGGCTTGGTCGGGGCCGGCGGCGGGACGAACTGGTAGCGGTCGCTGGCGGCGCAGTACACCGCCTTGCCGGCCCGGCGGTCGTACCACTCGTTGTTGATGATGCCATGCACCGCCCCGCCGCACCCCGCGAGGCCCGACGCATGGCCGGGGCCGGTGGTGGTGACGGCGTAGGGGTAGTGGCAGTCGGTGAACCAGGCGCCGTCGGCGGTCAGCCGGCGGAACCCGCGGTCGCCGAACAGGTCGCCCCAGCGGCCGAGGTAGTCGCCGCGGAGCTGGTCGAAGTAGACGACCACCACCAGCTTGACCGGCGGCTCGGCCGGTTTGGGACCGGCCCCGCTGAGCAGCGGCACTAGCAGGGCAAGGGGCAGGAGCAGGGGCAGCAGACGGGCCATCGACGGGCCTCGGCGGGGCGGGAGCCGTTAGCCTAGCGGCGGGAGTCGGCGGGTGGTGTAAAATCGGCGTGAAGGAGGCGACGCATGACCCCGACCGCGACCGAGCCGGACACCGTGGCCGACCTACTCCACGACCTCGGCGGCATCCCGCCCGAGCGGGTGCTGTGGACCCCGCGACCCGGCACCGCCACCGAGGCCGACCTACTCCGGTGCATCGACCGGGAGCCGAAGCGGCTGGTGGAACTCATCGACGGCACCCTGGTGCAGAAGCCGATGGGTAAGCGGGAGGCCATGCTCGGTGGTTGGCT
This sequence comes from Fimbriiglobus sp., assembly GCA_043787415.1. Lineage (GTDB taxonomy): Bacteria > Planctomycetota > Planctomycetia > Gemmatales > Gemmataceae > JAXMAZ01. The sequence continues at coordinate 2,032 of JAYVUZ010000158.1, forward strand.
CGCCACCCTGCTGAACAATTTCATCGTGCCCCGGCGGCTCGGGTATGTGGCCGGGGCCGACGGCCCGATCCGCATGACCACCCGCCGCGTCCGGATGCCGGACGAGTGGTACGTGGCTCGGGCGTCGCTCCCTGACGGGGCGGACGACGACGACGCCATTGCCGACTACCCGCCGGATGTGGCGGTCGAGGTGGTGTCCAAGGGGAACACCAAGCGGGAGATCGAGCAAAAGCGGCGGGAGTACTTCGCCGTCGGATGCAAGCTGGTGTGGGTGGTGGATCGCAAGGTCCGGACGGTCACGGCGTCCACCGACCCGGACACGGCCGTGACGCTCGGCGTGGGCGACACGCTCACCGGCGGCGACGTGCTGCCGGGGTTCGCCGTGCCGGTGGCCGACATCTTCGGGCATCTGGACTGACGGCGTCCCGGTCGTAGCCCGAAGCGCTAGCGAGGATAACGCTGTCCTCGCTAGCGCTTCGGGCTACGACCGGGACGCCGTCAGTCCAAATCCCACACCACCACCTCGCCCCTGCTGGTGCCGGCGGCGGCGGTCAGCCCGTCCGGGGCGAACGCCACGCACGTCGGCTTGCCACGGGTGTGGAAGTGGTAGCGGTGACGGATGGCAAGAGGCTCGACGGACAGCAGGTACAACGAGGCGAAGGCGCTCGCGGCTACCGACCGGCCGTCCGGCGACACCGCCGCCCGCACCGGCCCCCGGCCGAGCAGCCCGAGTGTGGCCACCGTCCGCTCGGCCGGTACGTCGTACAGTTCCAGGTGCTTCGACCCGCCGAACAGCGCCCGTCGTTCGTCCACCAGGCCCCACAGGTCGGCGTAGGCTGGTCCTCTACTCGTGGCCGCAGTCCGGCCGTCGTCGGCCGCCCGCAGCATCGCCACCGACCAGTCGGCCGCGGCCAGCCAGCGGCCGGTCGGGTCGAAGGTGAGTCGGCCGCCGGCCCGTTTCGTGGTGGCCGCCCACCGCTGCCGTAACCCCCCGGCCGTGACCGTCCAGCACACCAACTCGCCCCCGACCGCCCGACGGAACAGGGCCACCAAACGCCCGCCGGCCGCCGCGGCGGCCTCCACCGGCTCGGCGACCAGCGCGACCGGCGTGAAGTCCGGCGGATGGTAGCCAGTCAGTCCGGTCTTACCCCACACCAACAGCCACCCACCCGGGTCGCCGAACGCCGCCCCCCAGGTGCCCGACCGTCCCTCGTGGGTGAACGCGATCCGGCCCGTACCTCGGTCAAAAACATCCACCGCGACCGTGTACTTGACGGCCGCCAGCCACCGCCCGCAGGCGGACACGGCCACGCCCGCAATCGCCTTGTCGTGGTCGGCCTTCAGCACCTGCATGGGTCGCTCCCGGTTGCCGTAAGATGCCAGTACCCCCGCCCGCCCGCCGTCCCCTCACGGGGACGGCTCGCCCGGAGCCGCCCCGATGCCCGGCATGACCCTGACCGAAAAAATCCTCGCCCGCGCCTCCGGCCGGTCGCACGTGTCCCCCGGCGACAACGTGTGGGTGAACGTCGATGTCCTCATGACCCACGACGTGTGCGGCCCCGGCACCTTCGCCATCTTCAAACAGCACTTCGGCGAACACGCCAAGGTGTGGGACCGCGAGAAGGTGGTGGTCATCCCCGACCACTACATTTTCACGGCCGACCCGCTCGCCAACCGCAACGTGGACGTGCTCCGGGCTTTTGCGAGGGAGCAAAACCTGCCGTACTTTTACGACGTGGGCGGCGACCGCTACAAGGGCGTCTGCCACATCGCCATGCCCGAGGAAGGCCACACCCGGCCCGGCGAGGTACTGCTCGGCACCGACAGCCACACCTGCACGGCCGGGGCGTTCGGCCAGTTTGCGACGGGCGTCGGCAACACCGACGCCGGGTTCGTCCTGGGCACCGGCAAGACCTGGCTGAAGGTGCCGCCGACCATGCGGTTCGTGTTCGAGGGCGACCTGCCGCCGTACCTCATGGCCAAAGACCTGATCCTGGCCGTCATCGGCGACATCGGGGTCGATGGGGCGACCTACCGAGCGATGCAGTTCGACGGCGACGGGGTGTTTAAGCTCAACATCGAAGAGCGAATGACGCTGTGCAACATGGCCATCGAGGCCGGGGGCAAAAACGGGCTGATCGAACCGGACCAAGTGACGCTGGGCTATGTGAACGACCGCGGTCGCAAGACGGGTAGTAAGCCGTACACCGTCCACAAGGCCGATGCCGACGCCGGGTACCTGTTCGAGAAGCGGTACGACGTGCGGACGCTGGAACCCACCGTGGCCAAGCCGCACTCGCCGGACAACAAGGCGACGGTGCGGGAGGTGGCCGGCCGCAAGCTGGACCGGGCGTACATCGGCAGTTGCACCGGCGGCAAGCTGACCGACTTCCGCGCCGCCGCCGGCATCCTCGCCGGCCACTCGGTGAAGATCGACACCTTCGTGGTGCCGGCGACGACGGAAGTGGCCCGCGGGCTGGACACGGAGTTCGTCGGCGGGAAGTCGCTGCGGAGCATCTTCGAGGCGGCCGGGGCGAAGATCGGCGACGCCTCGTGTGCGGCCTGCCTGGGCGGGCCGGCCGACACCTTCGGCCGGCTGAACAAGCCGATGGCCTGCATCAGCACGACCAACCGCAACTTCCCCGGGCGGATGGGCCACAAGCAGGCGGAAGTGTACCTGGCCAGCCCGCTGACGGTGGCGGCCAGTGCGCTCACCGGCACCATCACCGACCCGCGGGCGTTCCTGGTCTGACGCGGCGACCCGTGGTGTAGCCTGTCGCCACGCCCAGAACGCCGTCGGGCCGGCGGCCTCACTCCCGAGAGAGTGAGACCGTCGGCCCAACGGAGGTTTCGGCCGTCACTCAGCCGGGGCCGCCGGGACCGCTCGGAGGCGGGCTGGTCGGGGCTGGCGCCGGGGGCGGTGTACCCGGCCCCGGGTTCGGCGTGGTCGGCGACGGCAGCGGGTCGTACGGGTCGTACGGGCCAGGCTCCGACGGCGGGCCTTGCGGCGCCGGCAGCGGCAGGAACGGATCCGGCAGCGGCACGTCCGGCGTGAACGACGACGGGTTGTCGCGGCCTTCCAGGCACTCGACTCGTAGGCGGGAGCGCATGAGAGAGGTACTCGTGTTCGTGTCGGAGAGGACGACACAGTTTCATGTCGTGCCGCAAAGATAAGCGGGCCGGATTTGCAAGTCAACGAGATTCTGGTCCCGACTGAATGACGTTGCCGTAACTGCTGCCCGTGTTGCGAGATGCGGCCGGAGAATTCTGGTCGTAGCGTCTTTTCCGGCTCTGGCCACAATCAGGCCGGGGGTTCGGTCGGTTTGGCCGGTCCGCCCAGCGGGTGGGCCACCTTCTGCACCACCTTACCCGCGGCCTCAACTGTCCGCTCGACGGCCCGTTCCACCCCCTGTTCCACTGCCGCGGCCACGGCCGCCGTCGGCTTGTTGACCGCCGGTATGGCGTTCATGTCGCCGGTGGTCACCCGGCGGCTGACGGCGAAGCGGTACAGCACCGCCCCACCCACCGCGGCCAGAACCACCAGTACCGCCTGCGAGCGGTGCCGCTCGACGGCGTGCACGGCCGCCTTGAACTGGTCGGTGAACAGGTAGGCCAGCCAGAACAGGAAGTTGATGCCGGGGATGGCGTACAGGAAGTCGGCCATCAGGAAGCGGGACAGCGGCATCCGCAGCAGACCCGCCATGATGAACACGGGCGTGCGGATGCCCGGGGTGAGCCGCGCCCCGAGCAGGATGAGGATGCCGTTCTTGTGAAAGTTGGCCTCGATCTCGGCCCGCTTGTCGGGCGGCAGCACCCGCCGCTGCACCCAGCCGCTCTGGAGCAGCCGGCCGCCGAACTTGCGGCCGATGACGTACAGCACGGTGTCGCCCAGCACCGCCCCGACGATGATGAGCGGCAACATGACCCACCAGCGGGTGGTGCCGGCCGGCGGCGGCGGGTCGTACGCCAGGTAGCCGCCGCCCACCGCCCCGGCCAGCAGGTCGTGATAGGCCACCGCCTGGGCGTCGTTGCCGACCATCGCCCCGGCCGTGACGATCGGCACCTCCTCCGGCACCGGCAGCCCGAACCCGGACCCGACCAGCAGGCCGACCACCCCGGCGTACTTCCACACGGCCACGGCGTCAAACATGGGCAACAAGCTACAACATCCGTGCCAAAAATGCGAGACGGACGGGAACGCCCATGAACCTCGGCCTCATCAACAGCGCCTGGGCGCAGGCCGGCCGGGGTACGGCCCACGGCATCCGCCAGACGAAGGCCGTCGGGTTCGACACCATCGACCTGTTCGCCGACCCGCTCGACCTGGACGCTACGGAACGCCGGCTGCTCCGCACCGAGTGCGAGGCGGCCGGGCTGCCGGTGGCCAGCGTGTGCTGCGTGGCCGTCGGGCTGATCGACTTCAACCCGGCGGTCCGGCGGTTCCACCTGGCCCGGTGCAAGGTTTACCTCGACCTGTGCTACGAGGTGTCGGCCGGCAACCTGCTGCTGGTGCTGGGCGAGTACATCTGGGAGCGGCAGGTGATCCCGCCGGCCGAACAGTGGGCGACGGCGGTGCGACACCTGAAGGAGCTGGGCGACCACGCCGCCGGTCTGGGGCTGAAGATTGCCCTGGAGCTGGAGCCGTTCAAAATGTCGCTGCTGAACGACGTGCCGAGCATGGTGCGGTTTCTGGATGACGTGGGCCACCCGGCGGTCGGGGCGAACATCGACGTGTCACACTGCCACCTGGCCGGGAGCAGGCCGGAGGAGCTGCGGCAACTGGCCGGCCGGGCGGTCCATGCCCACGTCAGCGACTGCGACGGCATCGTTCACGGCGACCTGCCGCCGGGCCGCGGTGTGGTAGACTTCGTGCCGTACCTGCGAGAGATCGCGGCCTTGGGGGTGCCGACCCTGAGCGTCGAGCTGGAGTACTCGCCGGAGCCGGACCGCATCGGCGAGTGGGTGGCCGAGGCGTACACGGCGACCAACCGGCTGATGCGGGCGGCGGGGATCGGGCGGGGGTAAGATGGGGGCATCCACCGGGAGGGGCTGGTCGTGGTCATCCGCACCGTGCTGAGCAGCGACACGTTGAGTCTGCCGGAACTGGCCCCGTTCATGGGCCGGGAGGTGGAGATTCGCGGGGACGAGCCGGCGGCGGTGGGGCCGCCGTCGGCCGAGCAACTGCAAGCCCGGCACGCCGCCGCCGCTGCCCTGCGGGCATCGACCTACGACTATGACGCCCTCACGGAACAAGACCTGGTTGACATCGCCGACCAGATGCGGCAGGAACTGGAACCGTTCCGATGACCCTGGCCGACGCCTGCATCGTGATCGACTACCAGCGGGGCAAAGATGCCAGACTGGTTGCACTGGCGGACTCCCTCCCGCTCGCCGTCTGCGGCTCGACCCGATCCGAGGTGTTGGCCGGCGCCCGCTCGGACGCCGACCGGGCCGACACCGCTGCCTTGCTGGACACGTTCCACCAGCAGCCGACCCCGGAGGCGGTGTGGGATAAAGTCGGTGATCACCTGGCAAGGCTGCGGGCGGCCGGGCTGAAGGTGCCGTTCCCGGACGTGGTACTGGCCGGGCTGGGCATCCATCTGAACGTCGAGGTGTGGTCGCGGGATGGACACTTCCCGCTCATGCAGGCGGTGCTGCCGGGGTTGCGGCTGTTTCAGGAGCTGCCGTAGCTGGCGGGTGGGTGGCCGAGGCATACACGGCGACCGACCGGCTGATGCGGGAAGCGGGCATCGGGCGGGGGTAAGATGGGGGATGCCCACCAGGACGACGGATCACTGATACGCGCGGCCGATACTCGCTGGGGCTGGTTATCAGTATTCCCACATGCCAAACACTCAGGCTGTCAGTATTTTAATGTCGCGCTGGTTCGGCTGACACGCTCCACGTCGGCCCGAGCGAGGACACGAACCGATGCGGACCCTACTACCAGCCCTGGCGGTTTTTGTGCTGGCCCCTCCGCTGGTCGCACAGACCACTTTCTTCGCCAACAACTTCAACCGTTCCTCAGTCAACACTGGTGGCCCGACCAGTTACACGATCAATCCGACGAGCGGAAGTTCGGTGTCGATCAGCAGTGGCGTCCTACAGATGGGTAGCAGCACGTCCGGTCGGGATTCCATCTCCGCGTCCACCAGCAGCTACGGCACGGTCGGCGGCGTCGGGTACAACCCGGTGTTGAGTGGCAACACTCAGATAATAGTCTGGTCCTTCAACATGCGGCAGAGTCGCAGCGATCCGTCCGGCTTCGATTCCGGCAGCGCCGGCCAGGCGGTCGCAATCGCAGGTTCCAGCACCACCCTAACCACGGGCACGGGGTACGCAGTCGTAATCGGCCAGTCGGGTACGACGGACCCGATTCGACTGGTCAGCTACAGCAGCGGGCTGAGCGCCGATAGTAACCTGACGAACGTGGCTGTGGCCACCGGCTCCGGCGCCGACCCCGGGGCTGCCTTCCTGAGTGTGCGCGTGACTTACGTGCCGTCGAGCAACACCTTTAGCCTCGCCACCCGGGACGACTTCGGGTCGTTCGCCGACCCGCAGTCCGGCACATACGCGGACGTGGTATCCGCCGTGGACGGCACTTATGTGGGAAGTTCGCTCAGCGCCTTCGGCCTGTTGTGGAACCACGGCGCCGCAGGGACCGATATTGCACGGTTCGACAACTTCACTGTGGCCCCCGTCCCCGAGCCGGCCACGCTGCTCGCCGTGGCCGCCGCCGGGCTGGGCGGCCTCCGCCTGCGGCGGCGGCTCGCCCGCGCGTGAGTCACACCCACTTCGCCGGGGCGAACGCCCCGGCGAAGTGCTTCCAGTAGTACGCCACCAGCGCGAAGCACAGCACCGCCAGCACCACCCCCGCCCCCGGCTTGCCCAGCAGGCACACGTCCCACAGGGCGACGTTCACCGCCACCGGCGTCAGCAGGACCAGCCCGGCCGGGGCGAACCGGCCGCTCAGCAGCAGCACGGCGCCGGCCACCTCCAGCACTTTCACCACCGTCAGGTAGCCGGTCGGGCCGATGGCCCCCATCATCCGGACGGCCGGCTCCGGCAGCCCCTCCTGCGGCGGCATCAGCTTGAGGAAGTACGCCAGCCCGGCGAACAGGAAGAGGCCACCCACCGCGATCCGGCCCACCAGTGCCAGCCAGCGCATGACCACCCTCCGTGACGAGACGCGAGGGGATACCGGCCGGCGGCCGGGATGCAACAGCAGCCGCTAGTCGTCGTCGTCATCCCCCCGCCGGTCGGCCCGCCGCTTGTCTTTGAGTGCCGCCACGAACTCGTCGCTCACGTTGGTCAGCCGGATGTCGCGGGCGGTGATCTCTACCGGCCGGATGATGCGGCCGGACACCACCACCCCGGAGACCAGCCCGGCCAGTAAACCGCCCACGCACACCACCGGCACCCACACCGGCATCGGCTGGTTCGGCCCGGTGGCCAGCCCGCCCAGCACCAGCCCGCCGATCACCAGGGCGAACCCGCCGAGGACCAGCCCGACGGCCAGCAGGTTGCCCTTCCACCAGTGCCCGCGGTGCCGGTCGCACACCGGGCAGTCCACGGCCATCCGCTTGCTGAGCAAGAGCAGCAGGATGACGGCCGGTAACAGGCCGACCAGCAGGAACACGTACATCCAGGACGGGTGCCAGCGGAAGTCCCGGCGGATGGTGTCGGTGGCGTCGCCCCCGCAGACGAGGCACACGTCCGGCAACTCGTCGGCCTCCCGCCGGGGGCCGCACTCGTGGTCGGCCAGCCACACCTTCGCCATGCCATGCCTCAGCGGTGGGGGAGGAAGAACAGGCCGGTGATTGCGGTGCCGGCCCACAGGAGGGTGAAGACGACGGCCAGCGGCAGGTGCAGCCGGCGGCGGCGGGTGGCCCCGGCCCAGTACTGCACCGGCAGCACCACGGCCGACGGCACGGCGAAGCACAGGTGCAGCCGCAGCGCCCGGCGGGTCGGCTCGTCGAAGGTGGCGGACACGTCGGCCCCGAGCCGCAGCAGCAGCTCGAACCCGACCACGGTGGACAGTGTGAGGACCAGGAACAGGGTGTTCAGCCGGCCGTGCAGCCGCCGCCGGCCCGTCAGGATGGCGGCCACCGCGGCGGCGTACAGCACTGTCACGGCGGCCACCAGCAGTTTGAGCGCGAGCAGGATGTCGGGGCCGGCGGGCATGAGGCCAGTTAACCAAGAAAGCCCACCCCCCGCAAGGGGTGGGCTTTCGGTGGTGTGACCGCCGGCGGTCACGCTACTCGATCAGTGTCACCTGCACCCCGCTCTGGAGGATCCGCTCGAACGCCCGGCCGAGCTTGGCCATGCGGTCGGTGTAGATGCGGTCGCCCACGATGTGGTCGGGCGGCAGGGCCAGGTAGCCGGGCGTGGCACCGGCCGACGCCGGCAGGGTGTTGCCGCTGATCTGCACGTCCCGCAGGAAGTCCAGGGCCACAGCCTGGGTGGCGTTCGGCGCGCCGGTGAACTGGAACAGGTCGCCGAACCCGATGGCGTACACCCGGGCCGGGGTGTTGGGCGTGCTGAACCCGGAGTCCGTGCCGCCCGTGTCGTTCACCGGCTTGACGATCTGCTGCACCACCTTGAGGGCCTCGGAACTGGCCAACGCCGTCGGCGTACTCGTCGGCTGGGCCGAATTCTGGACCGTGTAGTACGAGTCCGGCCCGTTCTGGTTCATGGCCAGGTTGAGGGCGTAGGTCGGCGCCCCGTCGGTCTCGAAGATGACGATCTTGGCCGCCCCCTTGCGGCCCCGCTGGGTGGCCGTCCGGCCGAGCGAGGCGGCGCTGCTCGGCGACAGAATGTTGTACGCCAGGGCGAGGCCGGTGTTCGGGTCGGTGCCGCTCTGGGCGTTCGGCACTTTCGCCAGCCCCTGATAACCCAACGCCCCGCCGTTGGTGTACGGCCGGTACTCCTTCGTCGGGTCGTTGACGTCCCCGTTTTGGACCATTTGCAGCGGGTAGTACAGGGAGTTTTTGATGCGGGTGAAGTCCTGGCCGAGCGGGGCGGCGATGGCGTTGTACCCGCTCACCACGTCCCACGAGTTGCTGCCCGTGCCGCCGACCAGCTTGGAGCTGAAGTAGGCCAGCCCGACGGCGTCGTTCGGGTGGTTCTTCTGGACGTCGTCCAGGGCGCTGTCCACGGACGCCTTGAGCTGCCAGCTCTGGGCCTCGGACACGGTGCCCGGCCACATGTTGGTGCCGTTGTCCAGGTTGGCCAGGAAGGCCATCATGCTGAGCGGGCCGAACCAGAAGTGCTGCCGCGGCCGGGCCGGGTTGTCCATGTACCCCATGTACGGCCGCAGGTCGCGGGGGAGCTGGTCGGCGTTGGGCACGTTCTGGGCGGTGGTGGTGTAGGAGTACGGCGGGGTGCTCGTGCCGTCGTTGCGGGCGTACAGCCGGTCGCGGCCGTACACCGGGTTGGCGTCGTACCCGCCGTTGAACCCGTCCACCGGTTGCCAGTTGGTGCCGAACCCGTTCGGCGCCCACTCGCCCAGGGCGTGCCAGGCCATGTCCACCCGCGGCTTGACGATGACGCTACCCAGCTCCGGCCAGCCGACGAACTCCAGCCCGGCCAGGTGCCGCTGGTCCCGGTTGCGGTAGTCCCACTGGCACAGGACGTACTCGATGTACTCCCGCCAGAAGTACTTGTCGGCGATGTCGTCGGCCGACCCAGTGCCGTAGTTCAAGTCGTCCGGGATGGTCTTGTAGTACACCAGTCGGCCGCCCCGCAGGCTGCTCGGTAGGGTCTGCGGCGGGGCCTTAAGCCACCGTAGGATGGCCGTGGTATTGATGTCAAAGCTCCAGCGGGAGTTGTCATTCGTTTGTTCGTTGGTTATCGGCGACGGGCGGCTGTTCCAGTACGAGTCCCGGCCGTCCCCGAACATGGTGCGGTTCAGGTTGCCGTACCGGCTGGGGGACGCGTACTCGCCGGGCAGCGGGCTGCCGGTGGACGGACTTTGCAGCATGGCGGCGGTGAACTGCGTGCCGGTCGCTTGGTTCCGCAGCCGCACGACTTCGGCCGCCGTCCGCGGCTTCAGGTGGCGGTCGTGCCGCAGCGGCGGTGGCGGCGGCGGCGGCGGGGCGGTGCCGGTACTGCTGGACGAGCTGCTGCTGGACGAGCTGCTGCTGGAACTGCTGGACGAGCTGCTGCTGGACGAGGTGGTGGTGGGGATCAGCGTGTACGTATAGGTGTAGGTGCCCTCCCGGAACTGGTCGTAGTTGTCCCCCCCGGTGGACGTAAAACTGCTGCCGGTGGTGGTGGACCCGGTCGGCGGGTTGGCCGCGTAGGTCGGCCGCCGCGGCGGGGTCCAGGTGAAGTACCGCATCCGCCAGTCGCCCGGCTGGTAGTTGGCGTCGGCGGCGGTGCCGGCGGCGGCGTTGCCCGGCTCGCCCATCGGGGTGCGGGGGTCGGGCGGCCACACGTAGAACGTCTTACCGTAGTACCCGGGGGACAGGGTGTACCCCTTGAACCGCTCGGCCGCCGGCTTCAGCTTGGGCCGCCAGGCGGTGGTGCCGGCCGGGGCGGCGTTGGTCGACCCGTACGGGTTGAGCAGGTCGGCCGGCACGCTCGCTGAGCCGACCAGGGCGGACGGCAGCACGCCGGTCAGGTCGTCCCGAGTGGGGCTAGCCACGTTCGGCATGTACGGCAGGTTGTTCAGGTTGTCCCGCTGGTCGGGGGAGTCCAGCCGGCCCGGCCGGGGGAAGTCGGCGAACGTGCCCCACCAGGCGGGCTTGCCGCCGTCCACCGGGCGGGTGCGGTCCACCCCCATGTTCCACTCCCAGCGGGCGTCCCAGGTGGTCGGCCGGTTGGCCGCGTAGTCGGCCACGTCCAGGTCATAGCCGTTCCGCTCCCAGGTGGCGTCCCGGAAGGTGTCCCAGGTCCGCGGCGAGAGCGGCTGGGGGATGGGCGGGACGGCGGTGCTGTACCCGCCCAGGGCGGCGGTGCTGGTCAGGGCCGTGGTGACCGGGTGGGCCGTCACGTAGCTGACCGGGGCGGCGGTGCCCGTCGGCAGCGCCCGGCTCGGGCCGGCGTCGTAGGTGGTGGTTCCCGCGCTGCCGCCGGTGAATTTGTCGGCCAGCGTGGTGCTGGCGGTGGCCGCCTTGTACCCGCTGCGGGCGTTGCGGGCGTACCCGTACTCGCCGTTGTCCCCGTTGCCGGTCGGGTAGTTTTTATTCGTGCTACCGTCGGACAACGGCCAGCTAGCGTTGGCCGAGCTGTACTTGGCCTGGGTCCAGCCGAGGAACTCGGCGGCGGAGATGGCCGCCCCGGCGGCGTCGTCCACCGCCCACGAGGCGGTGGTGCTAGTGCTGCCGCTCTTGCGGGGCCAGCGGTCGCCCATCCGCACGCCGCTCTCGTCCTGCTTGCCGAGCGTCGGCGGGGCCGGCATCGGGGCGGCCACGTTCCACCCGCTGAAGTCGCCGGTCGGCAGCACCGGGCTGCCGGATCCGCCGAACACCGGGTTGTACCCAGGTGGGTCCCAGTTGTGGAAGGCCCGACTCATGCCAGACGTCGGGGTGGCCCCGGCCACCGGCGTCCCGGTCAGGAAGTCCTTGACGGCCGCCGGCCCGCCGCCGGTCTCCACCGAGTAGTTGTGCGGGGCCAGCACCTCACTGCTGGCGGCCGAGATGGGCACCGTCGCCAGCTGGTAGAACGGGTGCGGGCGGGCGGCGGCGGCGTTGTTCGACCAGTCCGTGTCCGGGGTGATGGCGGTGGTGCCGGACGCCCCCGTGTGGTAGGCGTCGTACCGGGCGTAGTGGCCGAAGTTCGGGTACAGCGGGTCGGGCGACATGGTGCCGCCGCCGTCGCTCCCGTCCCCGGCCGGGCCGACGATGCGGTTCCAGTTCCAGGTGGACCCGAACCGCATGGAGTTGGACATGTCCAGCACCAGGGCGATGTCCCGGGGGCGGTGGATGGCCACCGCCCGGGCCTGGGTCTGCAGACCGGCCATGCCGAACACCCGGCTGAAGAAGGCTGGCTGCACGCTGGTGGTGTCCACCTGCACCGCCGTCCACGCCTGGTTGGCGGTGCGGGCCGACTGGAAGTCCGGCTTGAACTGCTGGGTGCCCGTGTTGTAGGCGTACAGCCCGACCTTCATTCCGGACACCTTGCCGCCCAGGCTGATCGACGCGGGCACGCCGCCGGTGCCCTCGCCGCTGGCCAGCGACCGGCCGGCCGTGGCCCCCCAGGCGGTGGCCGTGTCGATCGACCCGGTGTCCTTCTGGAACTGGCCGGCCAGCAGCGGGTTGGTGGCCGCCGTCTCGTTGGCCGCCACCAGAGCGGCCGGCTGGTTGTTGGTCGTCGGGTTCACGGTGTTGAGCTGACGGGCGCCGGCGAGGGCCGCCGCGTCCGACGCGTTCTGACACTCGGTCCGGGCGACCATCAACATGCCCAGGTCCACCGCCAGGGCGGTGAACGCGAACAGGGCCACCACGCACACGGCGGTCATCGGGATGGTGCTGCCGGGCCGTCCGGTCCCAGGCCTGCGGGCTAACATCGGGCGCTCCTGTCGGGGCTTGCGGTCTACTTGGCTTCTGTCGGTCCGGCCGTACCGGCTGTTAGACGGTTCGTGCCCGGCGCGTCCGGACCTACGGGGTCAGCCTTCGCTGCCCATGACGGCCACGATGTCCAGCCGGCGGATGGCGTCCATCTTGAGGAAGCTGGGCAGCACCGGGGTATACGTGCCGGTGACGCGGACGGCGATCCGCTCGGTGAACTGGGCACGGTTCCACACGGCCGGCAGCACCGCCCCGTTGACCGTCTGCGGCTGGGTGCGGGGGGCGAAGGTGGGCGGGTCGGCGTACAGGGCGAGCGGGTCGCACGGGTACACCTGCACCAACTCGGCCCCGGCAGTCACCGGCGTGAGCATCCGCTGGATGCCGGCCAGCCGCCCTTGCGGCAGGATCAGGCGGCGGGACGGGTCGGTGTTGGCCGGGTCGCTGTCGTACGGCCCGAGCAGGTACCCCTTGATGGCCGGCACCAGGAACACCGGCTTGGTGCCCGGGTAGCCGGCCACGCCCTGGTCCGGGTAGCCGTAGTCCGTGATGGCGGTGCCGCGGAAGTCCTGGGACGGGGCCGGGGCCGGGCTGGTCTGGGTCAGGTAGTTGACGTTCACCGTGGCGAACCGGGCGGCGTCCCGGGCGGCGTTCGACACCCCCTGGAGCAGCACCAGGTAGCGGCAGTACTCGAACACCCCGAACAGGAACAGGAAGAACACGCTACACACCAGGGCGAACTCGACGGTCGTCGCCCCGCGGCGACCCCGGAGTGCAGAGTGCCGAGTGCAGAGTGCAGAGTGTTCAGATCGGGCGGCGACGGTCACGGGTGCGGCTCCAGGTCGGGTTCTTCCGTCTCTCACCCTGCACTCTGCACTTCTAACGACTCACCAGCGGGCGCTGACGTTCGGGTTGTACACGGGGGCCTGGAACGGGTCGTCCACCAGGCACTGCCAGCGGGCCGTGAACGTCACTTTGGTCGGATTGACGATCCCGAATTTGATCCACTTGCACTTGTCGTAGGCCGCGGTGTTGAGCGTCACCGTCACCTCGAACGGCTGGTTCTTCACCCCCTGGTGCGGGTCGGTGGCGCCGCCCACCGCGCCGACCAGGGCCGGCTGGCTGGTGCCGCCCGGCTGGGGGTTGAACTGGAACTGCACGTCCACGTCGTTCCAGGCGAGCTTGTTCAGGCCGGCCCCGACCAGGCTCTGCACCACCGCCGCCTTGACGTTCGGCTGGGGGCTGGGCGGGCTGCCGGCCATGTTGGCGGCCGGTGCGATGCTGGCCGACACCAGGGTGGGGGTGCCGGCGCTGTTGATGGTGCGGGCCTGGGCGGCCAGGCGGGCGCCCTCCCGGGCCGAGTTGGCTACGATCTGCTGCACCTGCACCAGCCGACCCATCTCCCAGATGCCGATCAGGAGCGGCACCAGGACGAACGACAGGACGACGGCCGTCTCGACGGCGGCGACGCCGGAGCGGGGGCGGGTGCGGGTCATGACGGTCCCCGGGCGGGCGGGTGCGGAATGCGACCCCCAACGCTAGAACACATTCCGCCTGGCAGGTGGGTGGGGTCGGGGGGATTTTTCCCGGGAATCTGCCCCCCTGCCGGACTACCCGACACCAGCGTGTACTAGGGTTGCGGCCGACCGCTTCCACTCGCCCGCTCCCGGGGTTTGCCGCATGGCCGCACCCGCCGCCGCACCCGCCTCCGCCCCGCCGCTCACCCTGGACGCCGCCGCGTACCTGGTCCGCAAGAGCCGGCTGGTGCCCGAGGACCGGATGGTTGAGGCCGTGCAAGAAGGCGGCGACGGCCCGGCCCTGCTGCACCGGCTGACCGCCGCCGGGCTGCTCACGGCTTTCCAGGCCCGGCACATCGGCCGGGGCCAGTGGAAGGGGTTCCTGCTCGGCACCCACTACCGGCTGCTGGAGCCGCTGGGCAAGGGGGGCATGGGCACGGTGTTCCTGGCCGAGCACACGGCCATGCGGCGGAAGGTGGCGGTGAAGGTGCTGGCCGCCGAGCTGGCGGCCGACACCATCGCCCTGGCCCGGTTCACCCGGGAGGCGCGGGCGGCGGCCCGGCTGGTCCACCCGAACGTGGTCCACACCATCGACGTGGACCCGGACTCCCAGCCGCCGTTCCTGGTGCTGGAGTACGTGGACGGCGTCACCCTCCAGGCGGCCGTCGCCCACACCGGCACGTTCAACCCGGAGACGGCCGCCTTCTGCGCCGTCCAGGCGCTGACCGGGTTGCAGAAGGCACACGAGCTGGGGCTGGTCCACCGGGACATCAAGCCGGCCAACCTGATGGTGGACCGCAAGGGGACGGTCAAGCTGCTCGACCTGGGCATCGTCCGGCTGGCCAACAACACGGGCAACGGGCTGACCATGGCCGGCGGGGCGGGCAAGGTGATCCTCGGCACGGCCGACTACCTGTCCCCGGAGCAGGCCCTGAACAGCTCCAACGTGGACACCCGGGCGGACGTGTACTCGGTCGGCTGCACCCTGTTCTTCCTGCTGGCCGGGCACCCGCCGTTCCACGCCGGCACGGCCGCCCGCAAGCTGGTGGCCAAGCAGATGCAGGACGCCCCGAACGTCCAGGCCCTGCGGCCGGACGTGTGCGACGGGCTGGCGGCGGTGCTGGCGAAACTGTTGGCCCGCAAGCCGGAGGACCGCTACCCTACGCCGGCGGCGGCGGCGGCGGCCCTGGTGCCGTTCGCCACCCCGGAACACGGGTTCCCCGGCCGGCTGTTCGGGATGCAGGCCCCGGACATCCTGAACACGCCCCCGCCGATGGGCCACCTGACCGAGGCCACGCCGACCGACGTGCCCCGCACCGACGCGGCCCTGGGCGCCAACTCCAGTCTGCACTACGTGCTGCCGGAGGCGCTGGCCGCCTCGCTGGCGGCCTCGGCCGCCCCGTCGCCGTTCGACGCCCCGCCGGCCACGCCGCCGGCCACGCCGAAGGCGGGGGCGGGGGTCATGATCGGCCTGGCCGTGCTGGCCGTGCTGGCGGCGGCCGTGGTGTGGGTGCTGACGCAGTAGGGCGGGCGGCGGCCACGGCCGTCCGCTGCCAGAACCACTCGCGCGGGGCCGGTCTGTTGGGTATAACATCTACACCCATGCCCGCCACCGCCACCACCGACGAACTGCTCGACCGGGTCCGCCGGTCCGGGCTGATACCGCCGGCCGAGCTGGACACGGCCCTGGCCGACCTGTCACCGGGCCATCCGCCGCTGCCCCACCTGCTGGCCGGCAAGCTGCTCACCCCGTTCCAGGCCGAGCGGCTGGCGGCCGGCAAGTTCAAGGGGTTCCTGCTCGGCGGGTACGTCATCCTGGACAAGCTCGGGACCGGCGGCATGGGTCAGGTGTTCCTGGCCGAGCACACCGGCATGCGGCGGCTGGTGGCCATCAAGGTGCTGGGGGTGCCGGCCGAGGACGACCCGCAGGGGTTCGAGCGGTTCCTCCGCGAGGCCCGGGCGGCGGCCGCCGTCAACCACCCGAACATCGTCCAGGTGTTCGACCTGAACAAGGACGGCCGGCTCAACTACCTGGTGATGGAACACATCGACGGGGTGACGCTGACGGCCCTGGTGCCGCACCACGGGGACGGCATCCCGTTCGGGGCGGCGGCCGACTACTGCCGGCAGGTGGCCCTGGCGCTGCAGCACGGGTACGAGCGGGGGCTGGTCCACCGGGACGTGAAACCGAACAACGTGATGGTGGACCGGCCCGGGGTGGCGAAGCTGCTCGACCTCGGGCTGGTGCGGTTCGAGCGGGAGGGCGACAGCAAGCTGACCAGCCAGGTGGGCAAGGGCACCATCCTGGGCACCGCGGACTATTTGGCCCCGGAGCAGGCGGTCGACTCCAGCGCCGTGGACATCCGGGCGGACGTGTACGGCCTGGGGGCGACGCTGTACTTCCTGCTGGCCGGCCACCCGCTGTTCCCCAACGGCAAGACGGCCCAGAAGCTGATGTGGCAACAGTGGCGGGAGCCGACCCCCATCCGCGAGCTGCGGCCGGACGTGCCGGATGGGCTGGCCCAGGCGCTCAACACAGCCCTGGCCAAGAAGCCGGACGGCCGGTTCCCCACCCCCCAGGAGTTCGCCGACGCGCTGGCCCCGTTCGCCGTGCCGTCGCCCATCGACCCGGCCCTCGTCCCGACGCCGCCGCTGCGGAAGTGGACGCGGCTGACGAACGACATCCCGCCGCCGGCCGCCAGCGGGGTGACGACGGCGCGGCTGCCGCGGCCGTCGGTCGGGTCGGCGGCGCACATCGCCCTGGCGGCGACGCCGCCCAAGCCGGCGGCGGCCGCCCTCACCCTGACCGACGCCGCCGAGCGGACGACGGCCAGCGAGCCGGTGCCGCCGCTGCCGGAGCCGCCGCGGCCCGGCCCGCCGGCGTGGGCGCT
>JAYVUZ010000159.1:0-85996 GCA_043787415.1 Fimbriiglobus sp.
GCTTATCGATTTGGCACCTGACAACCAGATCGCAGAGGGCGACACGACATCGCCGACCGTGCCAGAGAGCGAGTGATTGAGGGGATTTCAACAGAGCAGGACACCCTCTGAGTGCCATCGCCGCGAGGGTCGGCGGGGTGTGGGGCATGTCGGCTTCACTCCGATGTGCGGGATGGGTCGGGCCGGCCGGGACTCTCGCCCGGCCGGCGGGGTGCGGCATGTCCAGTAGACCGCCACCGCAGCCGGCTCGCCCATGTCGGATGCGGGCGAAGTGTGCCGGGGTTACGGTGCCGGTCGCGCGACGAGCGCCAACCGGGGTCGGCTCTGTTGGGCGGGGGTGTGCCCCTGACTGCCGGGGCGCGACCCCATTCCCTTCCACCACCAATCCGGAGCGGGTCATGGTACAGGTGGTGGGAGTCGGGTGGCTCTCGCTGGTGTCCGCCTCGTTGCCCGTGCCGCCGTTGGCTACTGACCGACCCTTTATGTCCGGCCTTGCGGCCGGGGTGCATCCAGACCGGGGCGTATGGGGTGCTGCCGGATCGATCACCGGCCCGTTGCCCGGGAACCGCCGGCTCTCGCACCGGCGGAGGTCGTTTCGCCTCAAATAGCAGCCCGATGGCCCCGGCGGCTCAGCCGCCAAGGCATCGGCCCTGACCGGGGAACCCCGCCGAGCTGTCCCAGGCGGGTAGGTGGCCGGCCGACCGTGGGGCCAGTGACGGCCATCGGGTCGGCCGGTATGCCGCGGCTTCCGTTTTCGCACGCGGAGGCGTGCCGGGGAGTCGTCCGCCGAATCTCGCAACCTGTGGCCTACGGTCGTTGCCAGCCGGGACGACCCATGCGTATGGTGGGGTCGTCTTGTCAGCTAGCCGTCAGGGGGTTTCCGGCCAAAGAAGGCCCCCTGACGGTTTCTTTATCCCACAACTCACTGGCTCCTTGCCACGTCGGTAGCACGTCCGGTCATGACCGGCCCTCCGCCTTGGCGACGGCGGATTGCATTGCGTCGGCTCACAGCCGGGGGTCGTGGGGGTAACGCAGCGCTTCCCGGCCGGCGGCCAGCAGCTTTGGGGAGGCGACGATCAGCCGGGCGGTGGCGACGTCCTCCGCGCCGACCGGGCCGTCCGCTACTACATAGGCGACGTACGCCTCGTCACCGTCCGCGTCGGTGCAGTTGATATCGATGCCGTCGTCGTCCAGGACGAACCACCACGGCGGCGGGGCGTGGGCGGCCGGCGGCTCGCGGCCCGAGCAGCGGGGGCACGTCACCAGCACGCACCCGTCGGACTGGTGTTCGCTCAGGCACTCGCTCTTGCACTTCGGGCACAGGAACACAATCGCTCTCCAATCGGGTGTACGAGCGGGGCAGGTGGCTGATCGGTCGTGTGCGGGCCGGCCACGGTCAGGCGTCGCCGGGGTGGCGGTACTCCCGCTCGCCGGCGTGGGTGTGGACGGTCACCACCGGCCGGCCGGTGGTGCTGACGTGGGCGGTCAGCCAGACGGCCGCCCCGCCGGGCGGCCGGGCGTTGACGGCCGTCACCACGTCGCCCAAGGCCGCCAGTTCGGCCGGGGTCAGGGCCGGTGTCGTCGCGCCCATCGGTTCGTCCCTCGGGGCTGGTCGGGGGTGAGGGTTGGTCCCGCCGGCGGTGAGGCCGGCGGGACGAACCGGAAGGGGTCGGCGGCCGGCCACGACCCGGCGGGCGGTCGGGGTGAGCGTCACCCGCAACGGACAGGCGGCACAGGCGGCCAGGGCGATCAGCTTCGACCCGCACCGCGGGCAGCGGGCGGGCTTCGGGGCGGGCTTCGCCAACCGAGTCTTGCGATTCAGCATCGGGGTCACTCCGCAGGGGGTTCGGGGGAACGGCGGCTGTCGCGCGACAGTCGCCGGGGTGTTGCTCAGCCGGCCAGCACCTTCAGGGCGATCAGCTTGGCCACGGCCGCGGCGTACTTGCAGGGCTTGCCGTGACGGCCGGCCGGGCACGAGCAGGAGGCGTCGTCCGCCACGGCGTAGGCCGCGGCGTCCGGCAGCTCGGCCGGGCCGACCAGCCACCCGCCGGCGGTGCGGGTGAAGACGTGGTCCGCCGTCTTGCCGCCGGCGGTGACGCCGGCGATGGCCTGCCGGCCGTCGGCCGTGGCCGAGAACACGTTCAGGGTCCGGGGCTGCGGCTTGCGGGTGCGGGTCGCCGGTGTTTTCAAAGCGGCCATTGCGAATCTCCTGGGCGGCGGGTAAAGTATCCACTCTCGGATACCGATAATACCAGTCAAGAGCGGATAGCTGCCAAGCCAAGTGTGGATACTTTTCAGCGAGGTGGCAGTATGGCCGGTCGTGGCGATGTGGAGCCGTCGGGGTTTGGCGAGTCGTTGAAGCGCCTACGCACCGAGAAGGGGTTCACGCAGAAGCAGGTTGCTGAGGCGGCCGGCCTGTATCCCAACTCACTGGCCAAGCTGGAGCGTGGTGAACACGAGCCGTCTTGGCCGTTGGTGCTGAAGCTTGCCAAGGCCCTCGGCGTGGACTGCACGGCGTTCGGTCGTGACGACGCTCAACCGCCCGCCGGCGGGCCTGTTGCACCCCTGCCACCCGGCCAGACGCGGGCGGCGGCGGGCAAGCCGAAGCGGGCCGGCCGCAAGGCGTGAGCGTCAGCGGGCGGGTTTCCCTCCAGCCGCTCCGGGCCGCCAGCCGATTGAGCGGGTGAGGGGCTAACGGAACACCCGTCCACCGCCGAGGCCGTCATGAAGACACTATCAAGCTCGACGAGTCGCCCGGTCGTGGTCGGCCTCACCCCGCCGGAGCGGGGCCGTGAGCCGACGCTCGGCGATCTCTGGCTGTCCGCCCGGCAGGCCGCCGCCCGGCTGGGGGTGTGCCCGCGGACCGTCCACGAGCTGGTCGCCCGCGGCCTGCTGGCCGGCTACCGGCCGACCACCCGCTACCTCCGCTTCAAGCGGTCCACCGTTGACGCCTACCTCGAATCCACCCGCACCGACAAGGAGTAGCCCGCCGCCCCCCGCCTCAGATGGCCCCGGGGTCCGTCTTGTCGGTCTGCCGGGTGGCCCGCTTGCAGTGCGGGCAGATGCCACAAGAAGGGCAGCTAGACCGCACGCAGCCGGCCGAATACGGTCGGCCTGGTGCGGGAGGCGCTCGCCCTCCGGCCGACCGGGACGACGGCCCAACTGCGGGCGGTCATCGCCGAGCGGTACGGCCTGGTACTGCGGCCGGGCGACATCATCGCCGCTGTCGCTCATCTTCGGCAGAGGAGGTTCGACCCGGCCGGCCTTGGCCCCCGCCTGCTGGCCGTGCTGCCGATCTTGGTCGAGCGGCTCGGCCCGGCCGCGATGGTGAAGATCATTTCCGTCGCCGGGCCGGCCGGGCGGCCGATTCAAGCATCGAACGGGATGTCTTCCGGGTCGCCGACGTGAAGGGCGAGCAGGCTTGCGAGCCGGCCCCGCTGAAATGTCCCCTCGCCCACCACCACTACCAACTGACCCATCCGCCGGGCCAGGGGGAGTTGCATCGACTGGTCGAACACGACCGGGACCGACTCCCGCCTGTCACCTTCGACGACCTCCAGCCGGCCCCGCCGCCGCTGGAGGTCGAGACTTACCAGCCGCCCGGTCCTCTCGACGATTTGGCCCTGCGAGGACACCTTGCGGGCGTTCAGCGCGTCGGTGGCACGCTGGGCGAATGCGCGGTCAACGGACACGGGTCGGCCGGCGGGGACCGGCCCCGTCTCGGCCAGATAGTCCACCCGCTCGATGTGCCGCCCGAGCATTTTGCCGATGTCTTCGACGGTCTGGATGAACCCGATGGGCATCCCGGCCGTCGGGTCGCGGCGGATGGCGGGCAGGGCGGTCTCAGACGTTGCGGCCGGGGCGAGTGCTGCCATCAGGTCGGAGAAGCTGTTGACTACGGCTGTCGCGGTCAATTCCCGCGACTCCCCGCGGTCGGTCACGGTTGCCGACAAATCCTCCAGCTCGGCCGGGATGACGAAACTCCCCTCGGCGAACGGGGAGATGTTGAGCGTGGCCACCCGCTGCACATTCTTGTCGATGGTACGCACGTCGGAAAAGTCGGGGTTCTGCCCGAACGCCGCCACCTGGGCAGCGATGAACACCAGCCGCTGGGTGTGGTCGATCAGGTCGCGGAGGACCGGGGCAGGAATCAGGTGCTGGTCGCGGAGCGGGTGGATCCGCGTTGGTAGCCGCGGGGCGAATGGCAGCGGAGTGCCCAGGGCGGCCGGCTCCGGCAGCGGCAGACCGGCCGTCGCCCAGCGTGGCGGGGTGGTGCGGTAACGTGGCTCAGTCACGGCGATACCCCTCCAGCAGTGTTAGGCAGCCGGACGGCTCGCCCTCCAGATAAACCTGATCCAGCCCCGGCTCGTTGGTCTGTCGCGGGTGGCGAGGGGCAGGAACGCCGTGCTGCTCTCGGTGCAAGAACAGCTGTTCCCCGAACCGCCGGTTTAGAGCAAGGTAGAACGCTTCGGCATCGCCGTCGGCCGCGTGAAGCCCGACCCGCCCGCCGCACCCGCGGTTGACGCTCTCAAGCACGGAGTAGGCAAGCAGCGCCGTGCCGACCCCGATCAACCGCCGGCCCCAGAGCGGGGTGAGGATGTTGCCGGGCGCCGTGGCGACGTGTTCAACGTACACCACCTCGGTCCCTGGCGTCGCCCGCGACGGGAAGCCGAGCCGAACGTTCAGGAACCCCACCAGCACATCCCCTAGCCACGCCGCGTAGCGATGCTGGCCTTCGAGCGGGTCAGACTTCGCCCACTGTGTCACCTGCCATCGGCACCAGCCTTTCGGCGGTCGGGAGCTGGCCGCGTCGTAGCTGGTGTGGGCTTGCTGGCACCTGGACCAGACGGACGCAAAGAACTCGACCGCTTGCTTGTCCTGCGGCCGGATGTCGAGAACGGGGAAGCGAGGGCCGTCATCACTGGCGGCAACTTCCTGAACGGAGAACTCGTAATCGGCAAGGTTCATCGGAGCGTTGTGCCGCAGGGATGAGTGCGAGTTTTACTACCGTGTAGTGGTTTGGCGAGATGGCCCGAAACGGGAATGGTAGCGAACCCGTCCGGCCTGACCGCCCCCCCCGGTCGCGATTGCGTTCGCCGCCAAGCTGCTCAACAAGCTCATGGATCGTGACAACGAACCGGAAGGCATGAGCAAGTTTATCGAAGACCTGAAAGCCGACGACGAGCGGGTGCGGAGGGAGAATCAGGAGTGGTTCCGCCGGCCGGACTATTGACCCTCAATCGCCCGCTGGCGGGCTACCCGGCAGGTGCGAGGCAATCGACTCGACCATGCCACGACTGCCGCCGGACGTGTGGATGGTGAACCGCCCCCACCACCGCATCAATAGTCTGCTGTTCACCGAGGCTATGTGTGCGGCTTTGGCCGTCGGGTATCGCGTCACGGCCACAACGCCATCGTTTTCGTCCACCCAAGCAAACCAGACCCCGGCTGGCGTGGCCTTCGGGGTGAAGGTGTAGAAGTACAAGGCGTCGCCCTTCGGCTCACGGTCGCCGTTGCCAGGTCTGACAGAGGCGAGCCGCAACCCCTTCGAATTCAAGTGGGTAAGTAGCTCGGCGTGCGACCACTGCTCGCCCTCGATCCCCGCGTTCGGCCTGACCGGCGGGCGGGCCGACTCTTTCACGGCTTCCTCTCTCGCCGCTTTCAGCCCGGCAATGTGGCCGGCGACTTGCTCTCGCCAGCGTGTGCCTTGCGTGTTGCCCGTGAACCATATCGCCTTGCCATCAACCCCGATCCACACGATCAGGTCGTGGGTTCCGAAGCTGGGCGGCGGCATGTCGGGGATCGTGCCGGTGAAGGCGACACGAACCGCGGCGGATGACATCGGGGTGGTTTGTTTGGGCCGGTCCCACCGCGGGTCTGATTCGGCCATCTGGTAAAGCGACGCCCCGAAAGTCAACTCCGGCTCGACGGGGTCAAAACGCATCGGCCCCTCTACCAACAGTTTCTTGTCCACCGGCCGTGGCTTGACAATGCCTAAAGCCTCCCGCCGGGCCGCAGAATCGTCGGCGGTTAATCGGTCAACCACCGTTTCGGCCGCCGCCGCCGCCAGCGGGGCCAACCGCGTTGGCAACGAAGGGGACTGCATCTGTGAGGCAACCCGCAACGCTTCAGCTTCGGGGGTTGCCGTAGCTTTGCTTTGCCCTGCCCGTGCCGCCACGGCCACCCCCACGGCGACCAAAGCCAGCATGAGAGCGAAGCCGGTCCCTACTACGATCAGGACAAGGCGGGTCTGCTGGCCGCGCTGACGGGCCTTCTGGCGGTTGCTAGCGCTGCCCATACGCTTATCATCGCACGCCGGAGGCGTCACATGTAGCTAGACGGGAGTTCAGGAGGCGTGTCGGGTCAACACCGCCGGCAGGCCGGCGTTGCTGAAGTACGCCGCGATCACTTCGGCCGGGTAGCTGTTGACGTAGCCGTACCGCTCGCTGCCGCTGCGACCGATGGTGATGCCCTGGCGGCGGCAGCGGGCCGACAGCTCGCGGCCGTGGCGGCCGGCCGTCCGCTCGCACACCCGCCGGCCGGTCAGCCGGCAGTAGCCCAAGACGGTCAGGTAGCCGTGCCGGTTCGCCAGGACATCGAGTGCCGCGTCCGCCTTGGCGTCCGCCCGGAGGGCGACCGCCTGGACGGCCGCCAGTTCGCGGTCGGCCGCCACCTACCGCTTCCGCATCGCCAGGATGGCTTCGATCTGGGCGGTCAGCGGGTCGCCGGCAGGGGCCGGGTCGCCGTGGAAGTGCTTGCGGAGAGCCGCCACCGCCTCCTTCTGGTAGCGGACCAGATTGAACCGCTGGTCTAGCGCCAGCTTGTTCTCGTTCAGGCTGACCAGCCACCCGTGTAAGGTGTCCAAGTCAATCATCGTAAACTCTCGCCGCTGGCCGTCTTCGATCTGCATGGTGATCTGAACCACGCAGCTCCACGAGCGGGTTTTCAGCTTCTTGAGCTGACTCCCGAAGTCCACCCCGACGGAATCACAGACCCGGCGGAAGGCCACCAGCATCCCGTTCGGCCGGCTGGCCAGGTACATGACCAGCACGAACGGCCCGCCGACGCAGGTGGCCAGCCCGAAGAACACCAGCAGGATGCCCCAGAACAGCCCGCTGTCGGCCGAGCGGTTGCGGCAGTCGCGGACCATCCACGTCGCCGTCCCGAACAGCACGACCATCCAGGCCAAGGCCACCGCCAGCCCGACGAGTCCGATCAGGACGCGGTTCACCCCGTCGGCGGTCTTGTCGGCCGCCTCCGCAGCTCCGTCCGCGGGTTCGGGCCGGGCGACCGGGCGGGCGTCGGCGTCGCGGGGCCGCGACCGGTCCCGCCCGTCCGCCTGCCGCTGCGGTCGGGAGGCGGGTTCCCGGTCCGCCGCGACGGGCGGCCTGTCTTTGTGCGTGGCCAGGGCGACCACCACGAACGCCGCCAGGGCCACGCTCGCGGCCAGCCCGGCGACCAGCAGGATGGCCCGACCCGTGTCGCCGGCGGACACCTGCCACGGGTTGGGGGCGTGTGCGTCGGGCCGCCGGTACTCCCGGGCCGTGAACGCGACGCCGCACCCCTCGCACGTCACCTTCAGCCCGGCGAAAGCCGCCGCGACAACCTGCTTGCGGCCGCACCCGGAACACTTGACGAGCGGCATGGGACACCCTTCAGGGAGCCGACCAAAATAGCCGGAGGCCCCTCACCGGGCCAGCCGGGCACATGGCGAAGCGGCGGGCCGGCTCCGGCGGCGATTGTCGCGCGACCACCCTTGGCCGCCGCCGCCTGCCCTGTCCGGTTCGCCTGCCGATGTGAACGCCCTTCCAGTCGCGGTTGTCGCCCGAACGCGGGCCGATCTCGCCCGGGGTCGGCACATTCCCAGCCCGCGGGCGTGAGCGCCGCAGCGGGCCGACGTGCGGCGGGAACGAACCGTTGACAAGCGAGCAGGCTATTGGTGGCACTCGCCGACTCAGAATGGCCGCTGCTGACTTATGCAGAAATGCTGACACCTCAACATAATTAGGCGTCCGGGTGGCGGCACGCTTTGCAAGGCGTGTCGCCTCAATCCGGGTGCCCCGTCGGCGGTCCCTCACCCGCCCCGGGGCACCCGGCCCGGCCGTGAGGGAACCCGATGGCCACGCCGATCCGGCGGGCGAACGCCCGCGTCGCCTCTGAACCCACCCGCAAGCCGACGCCGGTTCGGTTCGACCAAACGCCCGACGGCTGGCACCCGCTACCGGCCGGGCTGCACTACGGAACCGTCGAGCGGCTCGGCGAGAGCGTTCATGTGATCTGCTGGCCGACCGCCGACGGCGACGAGTGGGCAGGGCTGAGCGGGCGATGGCCGCGCACGTTGGCCGGCGGGCCGGCCCCGCCCGGCTGCTGGCCGCCGGCCGCGTGGCCGCTCGACTACTGGCCCCTCAACGACTCGGCTGTGTGCGTTAACGACTTCCTCCGCAGTGTGGGCCGGCGTAGCGGGTTTGCCATCCGAAACATCCAAGAGGACGACCCGGCTCACGGCTGGGAGACCAAGCTTCGGGCCGTCCGGCTGCTGGCCCGGTACTTCCGGGTCGTTGGGGCGACGCCCGTCGCCGCTCCACTCCCGCTCACCCCGGTCGCCGGGAGGAAGCAAATGGTCGGGCTGTGCGATGGCATCTGCTCGCACCTGGCCGCGCCGTCACTCCCCAACTCGAACGAACAGCCACTGAACGAGTTGGGGAGTGACGGCGCGGCCGACGACGGGCCTTTCGAGCCGTTCGGCTTTCGGTTCGGTCGCGTGGAAGTGGCCAACTTGCCGGCCGGCCCTCACCGCCTAATCGTCGCCTTGTGGGACCGTGTCGCCCGCCGGCCGAGGTCGTCATGTGACGGGACGGCTCTTATGGCCGTAATGTTCCCTGAGGAGCCTGATGCAGATGACAAGTTCAAGAACTTGAGGGCCAGGCTCCAGGACCGCTTTAACCGGGCTGACATGAGCTTGTCCGTCAGGTTCAAGGGTGGTAAGTGCTGGTTGCAACCCCGCTGACTTCTAACCAAATTCTACCCGCAAGCAAACCGACGGCTACCCGGCCTCTGCTGTGATACCGGCACCCAACCGAAGAGGGTGCCGGATGTCAGTCGCCGCCTTCCCGAATCCGTCCGTCGTCAACCTGCCCCCGCCGGACAAGCTCCGTTCTGAACTCGCCGCCCACCTCCGTGCGGCACAAATCATCCGCGGGCTGCTTCGCCTTGCAGAGGCCGTTGCCGACCAAGACGGCCGGCCAGTTCGCGGCCACGCCCCGAGGGCGGTGGCCAATGGCTGACGCCGCCACCCGTACCCCGGCCCGCCGGCCGCGACTCAAGCCCGAGCTGCTTTCGCTCGCCGACCTGGCCCGGCTGCTCGGCATCGGCGTGTCCACCGCCGAGCGGCTGAAGGCGGCCGGCCGGATCGGTCCCCGCCCGGTCCACCTTGCCGGCCCGAAGTACCGCCGCCGCGAGGTGCTGGCCTGGCTCGCCCGCCCCGGCCCGGACAACGAACTGCTGACCGCCTGCGAGTGGGCACCCGTCTGGAAACAGCTCCAGGCCGACGCCCGTCGCAAGCCCCGCTGACCGACCGGACCCTACCGACCGCCCGGGGTGAGCCGGGCCGAGGACATCATGCCCACCGACGACGATCTACCTGTTCACCCGCTGGCCGACCTGTTCCCGGCGATGGACCCGGACCAGTTCGAGCAACTGAAGGCGGACATCTCGGCCCACGGCGTCCGGGAACCCGTGTGGGTGTACCGCGGCCGGCTGATCGACGGCCGGCACCGCCACCGGGCTAGCCGCGAGCTGGGCATCATCTGTCCGACCCGCGAGTACGCCGGCGACGAGGCCGGTCTGACCGGGTTTGTGCTGTCGCTGAACTTGCACCGCCGGCACCTCGACACCTCCGAGCGTGCGATGATCGGGGCCAAGCTGGCGACCATGCGGCAGGGCGAGCGTACCGACCAACCTTCCCGCAAGTGCGGGAAGGTGAGCCAGGCGGAGGCGGCCAAGCTACTGAAGGTGTCGCCCGATAGCATCGGCCGGGCGAAAGCGGTGCTGGAGGACGGCTCGCCCGAGTTACTGGCCGACGTGCGGGCGGGCCGGGTGTCGGTGAGCGCCGCCGCCAAGACGCTCCGCTCGCCCGGCAAGACCGTCGAGCCTCCGCCGGACGCCGGCGACGCATGGGAACCGCCGGCGTCCGACGACCCGGCGCCGTGCGTCGGCGACAGGCCGACCGACGCCGGACCCGGCCGCTCCGCCAGCACCACCCCGCCGGCTGAGGTGGTGCTGGACGAGAAGGGGCGAACGGTGCCACCCCACTTGCTGCCCGTTTTCGCCGAGCGGACCCGCATCCGGTCGCTGGTCGGCAAGCTGGCTCACGTCCTCGGCGACATCGACGCCGGCTATGCGGCTCGGGACGGGGATCGCCCGGGGTGTGCTGAGTGGCCGGTGAACGCCATCCGGCACCACGCCAAGAGCCTGTCGAGCGAGCTGACGGCCGCCTCGCCGCACGTCCTCTGCCCCCGGTGCGGCGGCGCACCGGGATGCCGGCTCTGTAGCGGCCGTGGCTGGGTGACAAGACTCGTCTACCAGCAGTTCGGACCGAAGGACAAGGCGGCGTGCGAGCCGCCGGAGCCGGCCGCCGCCGGTGTCCTCGCACCGGCGAACGCCTTGCCACCTACCCCCGAGCCGGACGACGAGGCCGAGGTGTACGCCATCGACACGCCGGGCTTCGGGGCAGGGGTGCAAGCATGACCGTCCGCCATTTGGTCGCCGCCTGTCGGGCCGCCGGCCTGCGACTCGACGGCTCGGGACCGTCGCTCAAGGTGTCCCCGTCGAAGACCATCCCGCCCGAGCTACGCCCGTGGCTCCTGCTCCTGGCCACCGGCGTCCGGGCGATGCTCCGTGACGCGGCCTGGTGGGGCACCGACCGGGACGGTCACGCCACCGGCCCCGGCAGCGACGGGGCACTCAGCTTCGACCGCGAGCTACCGCCCACTACCGTCCGGCTGGCCGTCGCCGGCGACCCGCCCAAAGCCTGGGACCGCTGCCGCGGGCCTGACCCGCCGGCCGCCCGACAGGCGGCTTGACCTCGACCCCTACTGGAGACGATCCGATGATCGACACGCAGCCGCCGCCCGAGTCCACCGGCCCGCCCGACTCCGTCCTCGGGCTGGGCAGCCCGTTCGACGCGGCCGGCTACGAGCTGGCCGTCGAGCTGACCCTCTGGCCGTCCGGCCAGCCGCCCGCGTTCGCCCCGCCGCCGGGCCGTCCACGTCACCCCGGCCGAGCGCCTGCCCGACGGCCGCTGGCGGACGGTGGCCCTGGTCCGCTCGGACACGCCGCCCGCCCCATAACCTCCGGCGATGGACGGCGATTGTCGCGCGACCAACGAAGAGGGCCGGCAGGGCTACCACCCCCTGCCGGCCCGATGTCACCCCGTCCCCGACCAAGAGGGCAGAATGCAGCCGCATGGTATCACCCCCGCCTCGGCCCGCCAAACCCCGTCGCCATTTTCCGCACCAGAGACACCAGTCCCCCCAGACCCGAAGGGTCTGGGGGAGGGACGCCGCTTACCCCCTTCGCCTTGCCAGAAAGAGACGAACCAGAGGGACGCCCCGTCTCGGCTCCGGCCACCCGCCCGACGCTCATCGCCACTGACCGCCGGTTCGTCTCCTGGGTCATCGGCACCGCCGCCCCAACCGACCGCCACAAAGCCCTCTGGTGTCTCTGGCGCCTCTGGTGCGGAAAGCCCCGTCGCCGATCTCCTGTTCGCGTGGGCCGAGCGTCAGGCCGGGGACAACGGGAAGCTTTCCCGGGCCGACCACCGGGAGAACATCTTCCGCCTCGCCCGGGAGTTAAAGTGGGCCGGCGTCCTCCCCGACGACGCGGCCCACTCCCTCGCCGGGGTCGCCGCCTGTGCCCGGTTCGGAATCAAGCCGGACGTGCTGTACGGGTGGCTGCGTAAGCCGTTCGGGTCGGCCCGGATCGCCCAGGCGGACGACGCCCTGAGCCGGGCGATGGCCGCGGCGGAGACCGCCGACCGCGGCCGGTTCTCAGTGCCCGGAGAGCCGGCCTACTTCTCCCGGGTGCTGGCCCTCGCCTACCACCTCACACCGGCCGACCCGGCAGCATGGGCGGCGTTCGGGTCGGCCCGGATCGCCGCCTGGCTCGACCTGCACCGCGACACGATTGATGACGCCGTGGGGCTGCTGGAAGAGCGGAAGCTCATCCGGGTCCACCGGGACGCTGCCGGCAAGACGATCCATTCGGGCAAGAAGAAGCAGGCCCGCGGCGTCCGCTACATCGGGCCGGTGCCCACATCCTGACCGGTTCGTCCCGACTTGCCCGCCCGCAGCCCGCGCGGTGGGCACGCGGCCATCCCGACCCACTTGCCCCGGCCGGTCGGCCGTGGTACACCCCACCCGCAGAGGACAGCGTCATGCCGAAGGTCCGCCGCCAGGCCTACACCCGCGACATCCCGGCCGACGCCGTGCCGGTCACGATCCGCAAGAAGGGCAAGTCGGACGTGCCCGCGGTCCGCTTCACCGCCGACGGGGAGACCGTCGTCGCCCCGCTCACCCGGGACGGCAAGCGGTGCCGGGTCGAGTCGGCGACGTGGTACGGCGAGTTCCGGGACGCGATGGGGGTCCGCCGGCGGGTGCCACTCGGGACCAACAAGGCCGCCGCCGAGTTGCAACTGTCGGCACGGGTCAGGAAGGTGGAGCAGGAGAAGGCCGGGGTGCGGGACGCCTACAGCGACCACCGCACCGCCGCCCTGACCGTGCTGCTCGACGCCTTCGGCCAGCACCAGGCGGGGAAGGGCGTCACCCCCAAGCAGGTGCTTCAGGTCCGCCGCCGGTGCGGGGTGGCGTTCGCCGGCACCGGGGCCGTGCTGCTCCACCAGCTCGACGGCGACGCCGTAGACGCCTGGCTGGCCGACCGGCAGCGGACCCGCACCCGGTTCGGGGCGTCCACCCGCAACGGCCACGTCAAAGCCCTGAAGGCGTTCGGCCACTGGCTGACGACCAGTCGCAAGGTGGCCGAGAACCCGTTCCGCCACCTGCCCACGGTGAACGCCGCGGTGGACGTGCGGAAGGAGCGGCGGTCCCTCACGGCCGACGAGTTCGGCCGGCTGCTGGCCGCCGCCCGCACCGGCAAGCCGCGGCTCCGGCTGACCGGCCCGCAGCGGGAGTTCCTGTACCTGACCGCGTCCTACACCGGCCTCCGCGCCTCCGAGCTGGCCAGCCTGACCCCGGCCAGCTTCGCCCTCGACGCCAGCCCGCCGACCCTGACCGTTGAGGCCGCCTGCTCGAAGCACCGCCGGGAGGATGTCGTGCCCCTCCACCCCCAACTCGTCGCCCGGCTGCGGGCATGGCTGGGCACCATCCCGGCCGGCCGGCCCCTCTGGCCCGGCCGCTGGGCCGTGGACAACGCCGGCAGCGACCTCATCCGCCACGACCTGAGGGCCGCCCGCACGGCCTGGCTGCTGGACGCGCCAGGCGGCCCGCTACGGGCCGAACGGGAGCGGGCCGACTTCCTGGCCTACACCGCCGCCGACGGCACCACGGTCGATTTCCACGCCCTGCGACACCGCTTCGTGTCCGAGCTGGTGAACTCCGGGGTCCACCCGAAGGACGCGAAGGAGTTGGCCCGGCATTCCTCAATCGTGATGACGATGGACCGCTACGCCCACGTCGGGCTGAAGGACACCGCCGCCGCCCTCGACAAGCTGACCCTGCCGGCCGACCCGACCGGCCCGGCGAACGAACCGCAAACGGTGCCGCTGCGGGCGACCGGAACATCTGACGGGCGTCTAGTCCCTTACCCCACGCTTACCCCGCCTTACCCCAAACTTACCCCCGGCGGCGACGGCGTGAGAGGGCGGCTGAGGGTGATCGGCGACGACGACGCCCCAACCATACCGGCCGTAAGTCCAGCAAAGTCAGGGGTTTTGATGGCGAGAGAGGGCCAAAGAGGGGAGTCGAGGGAATACACCCGTCAGGATTTGAACCTGAAACCTTCGGCGCCGGAGGCCGATGCTCTATCCAGTTGAGCTACGGGTGCGTCTGCTACTCCCGACTATACCGCGTCAGGGACGCTTGACAAGCCCTCCGGGTTCGCGGCCGGGAACCGCACCCGGAACGTCGCCCCGGCCAGCGGCCGGCTCTCGATTTCCAGACTCGCTGCGTGGTGCTCCAGCACCACCGCCACGAACGACAGCCCTAGCCCCATGCCTGCCGAGTGCCCTTCGAACAGGGCGTTGTTCCGCTTCGTGCTGAAGTGCGTCCGCAGGCAGTTGGCCCGCACCTCGTCCGTCATGCCGATGCCGGTGTCGGATACCGCCAGTTCCGGCCCGGTCTCGCCCAGACGGACGGTCAGCGTGATCCGCCCCTTCCAGCCGGCCGCGTCCAGCAGCTTCTGCCGGCGGTCCGGCGTCGTGTCCTTGCGGGCCTCTTCCCGCAGGTGGTTCCGCATCTCGAAGGTGGCGTCCCGGGCGTTGAACAGCAGATTCTCGACCGCCTGTTGCAGGTGCGAGGCGTCCCCCTCGACGCTCAGGTCGCCGGGGCCGACCTCGGCCGTCAGGGCCAGCTTCCACTTCTCCCGGGCCATCTCCTCCCAGGTGGCGGCCGTCTCGCGGGCCAGTTCGCCCAGGTCCACCCGGCCCCGCTCGCTCTGGGTCGGGTCGCGGCGGACCGTCTTCAGAATCTGCTGCAGCCGGTCGGTGACGGTGGCCAGCGTCGTCCGCACCTCGCCGAGCATGTGCGTCTGCTCGCCGCTCAGGCCATCCCGCTCCAGGCAGCGGGTGAGCAGGTCGTTCGGCCGGACCAGCAGGTTCTTGATGTTGTGGGCGTAGCTCCCGGCCATGATGCCGATGCTGGCGAACAGCTGCGACTTCATGTTGAGCGCGGACTTCTCGGCCTGGTCGGCCCGCTTCTCCAGCCCGGCAGCGTCCAGCCGCTGTTCCAGCAGGCGGCGGTCCAGGTCGTCCCGCGCCCGCTCGGCCTGCTCGCGGTGCAGGCGGTTCTCCAGCGACTCCCGCTCCCGCTGGTCGGCCGCCGCCAGGGCCGCCAGCCGCTCGCCCTCGCGGCGTCGCTCCCGCTTGAGGAAGCGGGCCACGAACAGCCCGGCGAGGGCCGTCGCCGCCACCAGCAGGGCGGCGGCGGCCAGCGCCTCCCGCCGCCGCTCCCGCTCCCGCTGGGCCAGCTTGTTGAAGGCGTGCAACTGGTACTCGACGTGGATCGTCGCCCGGCCGTCGGCCTCCCCGAGCGGGCGGTACCGGAGCGTCTGTACCCGGGTCTGGTTCTGCTGCCGCGGCTCCGGCAGGGTGCTCTCCCAGGCGATCGGCGGGTCGCCGGCCAACTCCACGGCGATGCGGTAGACGGTCGGGAAGGCGGGCAACTGGTTCAGGTACGTCCGGGTCGGCTCGGTCAGCCCGCGGAGGTGTTCGGCGATCTCCTCCCGCTTGTCGGCGGTCGGGCCGGCGACGTACTCCTTCACCAGTTCCGGCAGGGTCTTGCGGAAGTTGCGGGCCTCGTCCAGCCACTCCCGGACGGTCGCCTGGTCGGCCCGCTCGGACCAGGTGGCCCGGCCGGACAGCTCGACCGCCAGCCAGCCGACCAGCAGCAGCCAGACGGCCACCACCGGGCCGAGCGCCTCGCCGAGCGGCAGGAACGAGCGGTCGTCGGGCGGCCGGCTCATCCCCGCCCCCCGGGTGTGGCCAGGGTGAACGACCGCAGCTTCCGCTGGTCGATGGGTTCGGTGCGGACCAGCCGCCAGCCGTCGCCGGTGCGTGCCCACACCTCTAGCGTCGCCTGCGGCAGGGTACTCACCCCGGCGTTGCCGGCCTCGGCCTGCGGCCACAGCACGCACACGTGTTCGCCCCGGCCGCCCCGGCGGTTGCCTTCCGTGTCGAAGAACGGCGGGTCGCCGCGGTGCAGGCGGTTCCGCACGGCGTCGGCCGACACCACCCCGGCCGCCTCGCCGACCGACGCCCCGGCCACCACCCGCATCAGTTCGGCGAAGTGCAGCACGTCCTCGGTGCTGCTCGGCGGGCGGAGGGGGAACTCGTTGGCGGCCGGGTCGGCGTCCCAGGCCAGCGGGTCGTGGTGGCAGAACAGCACCAGCGGCACCGGCAGGGCGTGGACCGGCCAGGCGAACTCGCCGTCCCGGTACAGGGCGTTCACCGGGATGCCGTCCCCACCCACGGCCACCAGCCGGCGGGCGAGCTGGGGGTTGGCCTCGGCGATGGCCCGCACCAGCCGGCGGGCCGGCTGGGTGATGGTCGGCAGGACGAGCAGGCTCCGCTGCGGCGGCAGCTTGGCCGCCTCGGTCAGGATGGCGTCAGCGGCCCGGCCCTCGTCCCGGTTCGGCTGGCTGAACCCGCCCACGCTGAAGGCGATGTGCGGCTCGACGAACTGCACCCGGTCGCCGACGGCGTCGCGGAACTGGCGGTGCAGGTCGCGGCTGAACGGGTCGTCCGCCCACACCGGGTTGAAGGCGTGCGGCCGGCCACAGGCGAGTGCGCCGCCGAGAGCCCCGCGGGCGTCCTGGCCGTCCAGCCCGGGGCGGAGGTCGGCGCGGTTCCAGACGAAGTCCGTCACCGCCTGGGCCATCTGCTTGTTGGTGAAGCAGAAGCGGAAGGTGCGGTCGTCGTACACGTCGATGAGCGGCTGCCCCTCGCCCTCGCCGGCCACCTCGTCGGCCGTGGCGGTGGTGATGAACAGCAGCGGCTGCGGCCCCTTCCACGCGGCCTGG
The DNA here is from genome assembly GCA_043787415.1 of Fimbriiglobus sp. GTDB lineage: Bacteria > Planctomycetota > Planctomycetia > Gemmatales > Gemmataceae > JAXMAZ01. The sequence continues at coordinate 16,750 of JAYVUZ010000159.1, forward strand.
GCGGCCAGGGCGTGGGCCAGGTCGGCGGCCCGGTCGCTCGACCCGCCGCCGACCAGGGCCAGCGGCGGCGGGTCGCGCTCGGCCAGTGCCTTCACCCAGTCGGCGGTGGTCCGCTCGCTGGACAGTTTGTACCACCGCACCCGCAGCACGTCCCGCCGGCCGGCCATGCCGACCACCACCTCGGGCACCGCCGTGGTGCTGTCGCTGAACGCGGCCGAGGCGTCCACCTCCAGGCCGGGCAGCAGGGCGGGTGCCCGCAACATGCCGGCGACGAACCGCTCCCAGGTGGTGCCGTTGGTGGTGGTGTGCAGGTAGGCCAGCTCGAACGACCCGGCCGGCACCGGCATGGGGCGGGGCCGGCCGGCCGGGCTGTCCAGGAACGGCAGCGGCACCCCGGTGGCCAGCAGGGCCACGGGGGCACAGATGAGCAGCACCAGCACCGGCCAGCGGACGCGGGACATGTCGGCAAGCGTACCAGCCCGGCCGGCCCCTTGCTACGCCGGCCGGCGGCGGTAAAGTGACACCCTTGAGACCGGCTGGCGTCCGGCCGCCGACCCCCGGAGTGTGTGCCGTGCTGTGGACCCGTGCCGGCGTTCTGTTGCTCCTCGCCGGCGGCCTGGCCGTGCCGGCCGTCGCCCAGGACAAGCAGAAGTTCGAGACCAAGTTCGAGAAGGACAAGCCGTTTTACCAGAAGGCCACCACCAAGGTCGAGCAGACCATGAAGGTGCAGGGCGGCGGGGCTGACGTGCCGCAGAAGCACGAGCAGACGTTCTACTTCAAGTGGACGCCGATCAGCGTGGACAAGGACAAGGTGGTGGCCAAGCAGACCATCGAGGGCGTGAAGTTCAAGATGGACATCGCCGGCCAGACCATCGACTACGACTCGACCGACCCGAACCCGAGCGGGGCGGCCGGCAACCCCGGGCTGACCGAGTACTTCAAGAGCCTGCTGGGCCTGGAATTCACTGTCACTTTCGGCAAGAACGGGGTGGTCGAGAAGGTGGACGGCAAGGAGCAGGCGTTGCAGAAACTGGCCGCCGTCAACCCGCAGCTCGAAGGAGTGCTCAAGCGGGTGCTGACCGACGAGGCGGTGAAGGAGATGACCGACCCGGCGGCCGGGCTGACCCCGCCGGCCGAGCAGGCGGTGAACGGCACCTGGGAGAAGAAGGGCGTGCTGAACCTCGGGCCGATCGGCAGCTACGACCGGACGTACACCTTCATCTACAAGGGCAAGGACGCGGAGAAGAAGGACCTGGACCGCGTGGAAGTGAAAGCCCAGATCGCGTTCAAGCCGACCACCGACGCCGGCGAGGGGTTGCCGTTCAAGGTGAAGGGCGGCACCTTCGCCACTAAGGAGATGAAGCAGGGGGTGGTGCTGTACAACCCGAAGACGGGGCGGGTGGAGTCGGTCCGGCTGCACATGATCCTGACCGGCGACCTCGAGCTGACGGTAGCCAGCAGCGACACCAAGGTGGCCGTCTACCAGGACCAGAAGCTGGAAGTGGACACGTCCGACACGTCGCTGCTGCCGAAGAAGTAGCGGGCGTGCCGGCTCGTAGCCCGAAGCGCGAGCGAGGTCATCTTCGCTCGCGGTTCGGGCTACGGCCATGACTGGGAGCCGCCGGATGAAGACCCTCGTCGTCGGGGCCAACGGCCAGCTCGGCCGTGACTTGTTGCCCCGGCTACCTGGCGACGTGGTACCCGCCACCCGGGCCGACTTCGACCTCGGCCAGCCGACTTCTGTCGCCGAATTCGTGGCCCGCGCCCGGCCGGACGTGGTGGTGAACTGTGCCGCCTACAACCTGGTGGACCAAGCCGAGGACGAGCCGGACGCCGCCTTCCGGACGAACGCCTGGGGCGTGCGGGCATTGGCCCTCGCCTGCCGAACCGTGGACGCCCGGCTGGTCCACGTCAGCACCGACTACGTGTTCGGCCTGGACACGACTCGCACCACACCGCTGACGGTTGCCGACCCGCCCGGCCCGGTGAGCGTGTACGGGCTGAGCAAATTGGCCGGCGAATACGTCGCCCGCACCCTGTGCCCGCGGCACCTGGTGGTCCGCACCTGTGGGCTGTACGGCGTCCACGGCACCGGCGGTAAGGGCGTCAACTTCGTGGAAACCATGCTCCGGGTGGCCGGGCAGGGCAAGCCGCTGCGGGTGGTCGCCGACCAGACCTGCACGCCGACCTACACCGCCGACCTGGCGGACACGCTCGTGGCCCTGATCCGGGCCGAGGCGACCGGGTTGCACCACGTCACTAACTCCGGGCAGGTGTCGTGGCACGACTTGGCCGCCGCTGTGTTCGAGCTGGCCGGGGTGCGGGCTGACCTGACCCCCATCACCAGTGCCCAGTTCGGGGCGAAGGCCGACCGGCCGCGGTTCAGTGTGCTGGACAACTCTACCCTGAATGTAGTCGGCGTGGTACTCCCCCGGCCGTGGCGGGAAGCACTGTCGGCTTACCTTGTCGAACGGTCGTCGGTTCGTAGCCCGACTCGCTAGCGAGTCGGGCTACGAACTGGAAATCGCACAATCGCGGTGCCAATCCGCTTGACGACCCCGGCCGACAGCTTAAACTACTGTAAGACGCGATCACACCGCACGCCCGGGCTGGCTAATGCTGCTGCCGCTCGACATGCTCTCCGCCGGCGAACGGGCTGAGGTGGCCGACGTTTCCGGCGACCCGGCGTGGGTCGGCCGTCTTGCGGAACTCGGCATTCGCGAGGGCTGCAAGCTCCAGGTGCTGCAAGCCGGATCGCCTTGCCTGCTCGACATTTCCGGCTGCCGACTGTGCATCCGCGGCGGCGACGGTTCGCAGATTTTGGTCCGCCCGGTCTCGGCCTGACGTGGCCACTCTCGGCGACCTGCCGGCCGGCTCCCACGCCACCGTCATTGCCCTGGCCGGCGACCCGGCTCTAGTGCAGCGACTGTACGAACTCGGTCTGTTCGAGGGCGAGCCGGTTGAAGTCGTCGGTTTTGCCCCGCTCGGCGACCCGGTCGAAATCCGGGTCGGGTCCACCCGCTTGAGCCTCCGCCTCCGCGAGGCGTCCGCCGTCACCGTTTCCGCCGACTGAACTTATGTCCGCTCCCCCGCTCGTCGTCGCGTTGGTCGGCAACCCGAACGCCGGGAAATCGACCTTATTTAATGCTCTTTCCGGCCTACGGCAGCACACCGGCAACTACCCCGGCGTCACCGTCGAGATGAAGTCCGGGCGGTTCACTCACGCCGGCCGCGACGTGGAGGTGATCGACCTGCCGGGGACGTACTCGCTGGCCGCCCGCAGCCCGGACGAGATGGTGGCCGTCGATTTGCTGCTCGGCCGGCGGCCGGAACACCCGCGGCCGGATGTCATCGTGTCGGTAGTGGACGCCTCCAACCTCGACCGCCACCTGTACCTGACGACCCAACTGCTCGACCTCGGCCGGCCGGTGGTGCTGGCCGTCAACATGGCCGATGTGGCGGCCGGGCAGGGGGTCCGCATCGACGCGGCGGTGCTGGCGAAAGAAACCGGCCTGCGGGTGGTGGTGCTGGAAGCCCACCGCGGGGTCGGGGTGCCGGCGCTCAAGGACGCCATCCTCGGTGCGGCCACCGACGAGGCAGCGGTGTCGCGGCCACGGCTGCCGGCCGAGGTCGAGACGGAGATCGCAGAGCTTCACACGACCCTCGGCGGGGCAGTGCCGGTCGTGCTGGCCGGTCGGCTGCTGCTGGATGTCGGCGGGCACGTCGAGAAGTGGCTGGTCGGGGACCGCCCGGATCTAGCCGGGCAGGTGGCGGCGGCGCGACAGCGGCTGGCGGCGGTCGGCCACCCGGTGCCGGCGTGCGAGGCCCGCGCCCGTTACGCCTGGGTGCGAGGTGTCACCGGCAAGGCGGTCGGCAAGCCGTCGCAGAAGTTGGTCACGGCCGGCGACCGCTTCGACCGGCTGCTGACGCACCGCGTCTGGGGCACACTGGCCTTTCTGGCCGTCATGTTCCTGCTCTTTCAGTCCATCTTCGTGGCCGCCGAGCCGCTCATGAAGCTGATCGACGCCGGCACGGCGGCGGTGGCCGGGGGTGTGGAACGGGTGCTGCCGGCCGGGCCGGTGCGGTCGCTGCTGGCCGACGGGATCGTAAAGGGGGTCGGCGGTGTCGTGAAGTTCCTGCCGCAGATTCTCATCCTCTTCGGCTTCCTGGCGGTGCTCGAAGACTGCGGCTACATGTCCCGCGCCGCCTTCCTCATGGACCGGCTGATGAGCCGGTGCGGGCTGAGCGGCAAATCGTTCATCCCTCTACTGTCCAGCGTGGCGTGTGCGGTGCCGGGGGTGATGGCCAGCCGCGTCATCGAGAACCGCCGCGACCGCATCGCCACCATTGTGGTCGCCCCTCTGATGAGTTGCTCGGCCCGGCTACCCGTGTATGCCCTGCTCATCGGCGCGTTCCTCACCGACGGCTTCCCCCGCTGGCTGCCGGGGACGGCCCTGTTCGGCCTGTACATGATCGGTTTCGTCACCGCCCCGCTGGTGGCCCTGATCCTGAAACGCACGCTGCTCAAGGGCGACCCGCCGCTGTTCATCATGGAGCTGCCGGCCTACCGCCGACCGTCGCTGCGGAACGTCCTCCGCCGCATGTTCGACGCCGGCTGGGCGTTCCTCCGCCGGGCCGGCACCGTCATCCTGGCCAGCATGGTGTTGATCTGGGCGGCCCTGTACTTCCCGGCCAGCCAGTACGAGCGGCAGATCGCGGTGGCGAAGCAGGCCGGCGACGACGCCGAGGCGGTGCGGCTGAAGGGCGAGTGGCAGCGGAACAGCGTGCTCGGGCGGGTGGGCCGGGCGCTGGAGCCGGCGTTCGCCCCGCTGGGGTGGGACTGGCGGATCGGCACGGCGGCGCTGGCCAGCTTCCCGGCCCGGGAGGTGATCGTCGGCACCCTCGGCATCCTGTACGACGTGGGCGAGGCGGACGAGGACGGCTTGCAGTCCGCGGTGCGGCGGGAGTGGGCGGCCGACCCGGTGCGGGGACGGTATCCGGTGGCGGTGGCCCTGTCGGTGCTGGTGTTCTTCGCCCTGTGTATGCAGTGCGCGAGTACGCTGGCGGTCATCCGCCGCGAGTCCGGCGGCTGGGCGTGGCCGGCGTTCACCTTCGCCTACATGACGGTCCTGGCTTATATCGGGGCACTGGTCACGTTCCAGATGGGGCGGCTGCTGACCGACCTGGGGGGCGGGTGATGGACTGGCAACTACCCGTCGTGGTGGCAGCGGTGCTGGCAGCGGCCGGCTTCGTCGGCCGGGCGGCGTGGCGGACGTGGACCAAGCCGGGCTGCGGAAGTGGCTGCGGGAAGTGTGCGGCGGCGAAGCCGGAGCCGGTGGGGCGGCGGATCGCACTGCCGCTCCGGTAGGGCACGGTTCACCGTGCCGTCAGCACACGGACGGCACGGTAAACCGTGCCCTACTTCAGCGGCTCGACCGTCTCCACGTCGAGCGTCAGGCGGATCAGCCCGTCGCCGGCGGTGTGCCGCAACTCGATCCGCTTGAACGCGCTCAGCAGGATGGCCAGTCCGTCGAGTTCCTTAGCCACCTCGGCCACCGGCCGCCCGTCCTGGGCTGCCAGCACGGCCGCGAGTGCGTTCCGCTGGTCCCCCAGGTACTTCCTTAACCGGGCGGCGTCGAGCCGCACCACGGCCGGCCGGCTCACCTCACCGCCGACGCGAAAGCCGTGGACCCGCTCCGGCGAACTCGCCAGCACCAGAAACCCGCCGACCACCCCGAACGCCGGCCGCTGGGCGATGGCTCCGCTCAGATACTTGACCGTACGGCCGTCGCGGGTGTCGTCGCCGAGGTCGAGCTGGTCGGCGTGGTCGCGGTTGTAGGCCAGCCGCGCCAGCCCGGCGGCGAAGTCGAGGGCCAGCGTCACCGGCTTCGTCGCGGCGGGCGACAGCCGGACGGCCAGCGTCCAGTCCGGCCAGACGCCGGCGGTGGGGGCTTCGGCCCAGGCCACCCACTCCGGGCCGATGCCGGCCAGTACCGTTTGGAGGTTCGACTTGCCGACCAGCGGGGCGACCGTCTCCGCGAGCAAGGTGGTCAAGTCTTTGTTCGTCGCGAAGGTGTCAACCGCGGCAACCAGGGCCGGCAGGTCGAGCCGCCCGCCGGCGGCGGCCAACGCATCCGCCGGCACCGCCCCCCAGGCGGTCGGGCCGGCCGGGGCGAACAGCAGCGACCGGACCGCCGCCGGCAGCTTGGTCGGGTCCGCACTCAGGGCCGCGTTCACTTCCAACCCCCGATCGGCCCGGGCGGACACCGCCAGCCCGTCGCACGCCGCCCACACCTCGGCGATGCGAGTCAGCACCGCCTTCTCGGCCGCCGGCGTGCCGGCCGCGTCCCGCTTGGCGTGCAACTCGGCGGCGAGCCGGGCCGGGTGGAACCAGACGGCCAGCGTCGCGTCGGCCGCGCCCAGCCGCCGCAGTGAGGCCGCCGCCGGCGACCCACCTTTGCCTTCCACCACCTGATTCAGCACGGCCTCCTGGGCCGAGAACACCAACAGCGGCCCGGCCCGGTAGACAAACTCCGTCACCCCATCGGCCTTGGTGCGGGTGAACAGCTTGCCGCCGGCGTGTGATCGGTCGGCGACCGCCTTCAACTCGCCGGACTCGACCTGGAGGGCGTTCACCTTGTCGAGGGTGGTTGCCAGCCGGGCCGGGTCGCGGGCGTGCAGCAGGATCACCCCGGACTCGTCCGCCGGCTTGCCCGGCGGGCCGGGGCGGTAAGCCAGCACCACTGCGTCGCCGAGCACGTCGTCGAGCAGTTGCTGCGGGGTGCTGCCGAGCTTGTCGGCCAGGAACGTCTCCACGTCGGCCAGCTTTTGGCGGTCGGCCGACGCGGCGAACGGGTCGAGTAGTTTCGACCGCTCCAGCCAACGGGCGAACGGCGACCCGGCCAGCCGGGCGGACGTGCCGCGGAGGTCGCGGACCACCACGCAGATGGCCGTGTCCGGCGGGACGAGTTTGAGCAGGTCGTCGGCCGGGTCGGTCGCTGCGGTGAGGGCAGGGCCGGCGAGGACGGCCGCGAATAGGAGGGCGAGCCAGCGGGTCACGGGGATCACCCGGCGGGTTTGGCGGACAGGCCGAGGTCGCGGAGGAACAGCCCGACGGCCCGGCGGGTGGAGTCGGCCACCGGGGCGGTGGCCGCTCGGGTGGCGCTGCCGAGCGACGCCAGCGGGTCGCCGGTCGGCCGGGCGACGGCGAACGCCATGCTCGGCGAGGTGAGCAGGCGGGTCGGCGCGGTTGCCTTCTCCGACGCCGACCGGGCGACCGAGGCGACGGCCGCCCACTGGTCGGCCACACGTGGGGCTTTCGTAGGGCGGGCCGAGTTTTCGACGCCGACCGTTGGGGCGCCGGTACTCATGGTGGGCCTCGAAGACTCGGCCCACCCTACATAAGAGGGCCGGCTCATCCATATGCCGCCGGCGACGGTCAGGCACGCTGCCAATGCCGGCAACCACACCCGGCGGCGGCGGCGGGTCATCGCCATCACTAGCCGTGGCGTCAGGTCGGCGGGCACCGGCGGCAGCGTCTGCAAGTGCGGCCCGGCGGCGGCCAGCAGCCGGGCGGCGGCGGCGAGCTTCCGGCAGTCGCGGCAGGTCAGCGGGTGGCCGGTCGCCAACTCCGACGCCGGGGCGTCGCCGTCCAAGACGGCGTTTACCTCGTCGAGAAATGTCTCGCAGTCAGTCATGGCCCGCTCACCGCCTCCCCTTCGTCCACCAGCCCGGCCTTCTTCAGATCGGCCAGCACCTGCGCCCGCGCCCGGTGCAACCAGGTTTTCACTGTCCCGACCGGCCGGCCGACTGCGACGGCGATCTCGTCGTAGCTCTGGCCTTGCTCGTGGAACAGCACGAACACCAGCCGGTAGTCGTCACGCAGGCCGTCCACGCTGCCGCGGATGGTGTCCACCAGCTCGGCCGGCGGCCCGTCGGCGGGGCGGTCGGGCAGGTCGTGCAGGTAGTCCACCGACTCCGGCCGGTTGGCCCGCCGCCCCAGCCAGGTGCGGCAGCGGTTGACGGCGATGGTCATCACCCACGGCCGCAGCGGCCGGGTGCGGTCCCAGCGGGCGAGGCTGCGGGACACCCGGGCGAACACCTCCTGCGTCACGTCCTCGGCGTCGTGCCGGTGGCCGAGCATCCGGGCGCACAGGCCGAACACCTCGCCCTGGAACCGTTCGACCAGCTCCCGGAAGGCGTCCGGCCGGCCCAGCAGGCAGCGGGCCACCAGCTCGTCGTCGGCGGACACGCAGCCCCCTTGCACCCGCAACTACCCGACGCACGCCCGGCGGGTTTCAGGCGGCGGGGATTCGCCGACCGGCGGCCGGCATTTGAGCGGCCGGTCACGCCCAGTTTTGGTGTCGCCTCGGAAGCGGGTTGCTTGCTCCGCCGGACGGCGGCGGGTACAATCGTATCGCCGACCTCGCCCGGCCCACGGCCCCACCCCGCGGGTACCCACATGGCCTCGCTCATCCTGCTCAAATCCCCCGGCGGGGCCGGGGCCGGTCAGTCCTTCCTGCTCAACCAAGACAAGATGGTGATCGGCCGGGACGCCGACCAGTGCCAGATCGCCATCCCGAACAGCGCGGTCAGCCGGGCACACGCCGTTATTACCCGGGACAGCGGCCAGTTCCTGCTCACCGACATGGGCAGCCGCAACGGCACGTTCATCAACCAGACCAAGGTGGGCACGCCGACGGCGCTGAAGTCCGAAGACCGGGTCAAGATTTGTGACTTCCTGTTCCGCTTCCTCGACGACACGCCGTCGCTGCTCAGCGACCTCGGGTTGGACGACGCCGAGGAGGACGTGGACGAGGGGGAGATGACCACCATCCAGGCGTCCGTGAAAGCGAAGGACGCCAAGGATCTGCTCGCAACCCAGCCGAGCGACCGGCTGCTGGCCCTGCTCAACATCAGCAGCCAGCTCGCCAAAACGCTGGAACTCGAACCGCTGCTGCCGAAGGTCGCGGACGTACTGTTCGGGGTGTTCAAGCAGGCCGACCGCTGCTTCATCATTCTCAACGACGAGCGGGGCCGGCCGATCCCGAAGGTGGTCAAGACCCGCCGGCCGGGCCGGGACAGCGACGACGCCCGGTTCTCCAAGACCATCGTCCGCCGCTGTCAGGAGAACCTCCAGGCGTACCTCAGCGAAGACGCCTCGGCGGACAGCGGGCTGGGGTCGGCTCAGAGCATCGCCGAGTTCCGCATCCGGTCGGTCATGTGCGTGCCGCTGGCCACGGCCGAGGGCAAGCGGCTCGGGGCCATCCAGCTCGACACCCAGGACACGGGCAAGAAGTTCAAAGAGGACGACGTGAAGATGCTGGCCATCGTCGCCGACCTGGCGTCGATGGCCGTGGACAAGGCCCAGGTGCACGCCGAACTGATGACCCGGCAGAAGCAAGAGAACGAGCTGAAGATCGCCCGCACGGTGCAGATCGGTTTCCTGCCCAAGACCTTCCCAGAGCTGCCCGGATACGACTTCTACGCCTACTACAGCCCGGCCCAGTCGGTCGGCGGCGACTACTACGACTTCCTCACCCTGCCCGGCGGCCGCGTGGCCGTGGTCGTCGGGGACGTGGCCGGCAAAGGCGTCGCCGCCGCCCTGCTCATGGCCAAGCTGTCGGCCGAGGTGCGGTTCTGCTTCCTGACCGAGCCGGACCCGGCGAAAGCCATGACCCTGCTCAACGACGCCCTCATCCGCGGGGGCATCGGGGACCGGTTCGTGGCCTTCGCCGCAGCCATCGTGGACCCGGGGGCTCACACCGTCACCCTGATGTGTGCCGGGCTGGAGAACCCGCTCCGCTGCCGGGGCGGCGAGCTGTCCGAGGCCATGAGCAACGCCGAGGGCGGGTTCCCGCTCGGGCTGGTGCTGGGCAACGAATACCAGACCAAGACGCTGACGCTCGAACCCGGCGACACGGTGATGATTTTTTCCGACGGGGTGTCGGACGCCGGCGGGTCGGACGACCCGTTCGGCCGTGGCGGCCTGATCAAAGCGTGCGCCCTGGACGGGGTGGACATCTGCGGGGGCGGGGTGCGGGAGACCGGCGAGAAGGTGGTGAAGGCGCTGACCGACCACGCCGACGGCAAGCCGCAGTTCGACGACATTGCCTTCGTGTGCGTCGGCCGGACGGCCGACACCGGCCCCCGTACCGGCAACGCCCCGGTGCTGCGGGTGTCCGAGCCGTTCGGGTCGGGGGTGGTGCGGGCGTTGCCGTCGTGACTTCGTGGGGGGTGTGCGGATGAGCGGCCCGGCCGTGCTGCCAGAACTGGACGAGGAGACGGACACCGACACCCGTCGGAAGGTCCAGCCGCCGTACCACGTCATCCTGATGAACGACGACGACCACAGCTACCTGTACGTCGTCGCCATGCTGAAAGAGCTGTTCGCTCACCCGATCGAGACGGGCTGGAAGATGGCCGAGGTGGTCGACAAGACCGGGCGGTGCATCGTGTACACCACCACCCGCGAGCACGCCGAGCTGAAGCAGGAGCAGGTCCACGCCCACGGCCCGGACCCGACCATCGCCCGGTGCAAGGGGTCCATGACCGCCGAGATCGAGCCGGCCGAGTGACGGCCGGCCCGACCGCCGGGCCTACTTCTTGGTCACCGTCTTGATTGTCACGTCGGTCGTCGGGACGTTGGGCATTCCGCCCTTCGTCCCCGTCTTCACGGCCTTGATCTTGTCCACCACGTCGGTGCCGGCCACCACCTTGCCGAACACGCAGTAGCCGCCCGGGTTGCCCGGCCCGCGGTCGAGGAACTGGTTGTCCCCGACGTTGATGTAGAACTGGGCAGTGGCGCTGTCCGGGTCGCTGGTGCGGGCCATCGCCACCGTGTACTTGGTGTTCGACAGGCCGTTGCCCGACTCGTTCTTGACCTTCCCCTTCGTGTCCTTCTGCTTCATGTCCGGGGTGAACCCGCCGCCCTGGATCATGAAGTCCTTGCCGTCATTCTCCTTGCCGATGACCCGGTGGAAGATCGTGCCGTCGTAAAACTTGTCCCCCACGTAGTCGAGAAAGTTCTTGACGGTCACGGGCGCCTTGTCCTCGTACAGCTCGACGGTGATCGGCCCCATGCTGGTGTCGAGGACCACCTGCGGGTTGGCGGCAGTGGCGGCGGTCGTGACCATGAGCAGTCCCAGGAGGGGGAGAGCGGTGCGAACCATGCGACGCTCCGAGTGAGTGCGGCCCGGCCGACCTCCGGCCCGGCGTGAGCGGGTCATTCTATACACTGGCCGGCGAGCCTATCCCGGAGCCGCCCATGCTCGCGCTCGCCGTCCTGCTCGTCGCCCAGCCGCCGGCCAAGTCGTTCCCGCCGGACGAGGCCACTTCGCAGAAAATTGCCGCCCTGCGTGGCGGTCTTGACGCGGCTCTTGCCAAGCTGCCGGCCGACACCGAGCCGGACCTGCGGGCGGATGTGGCCATCTACGCCAAGGCCGCCGAGTGGGTCGTGCGGCACGCGGAATGGCACAGCAAGGACACGGCCGCCCAGACGGTGCGGGTGCTAGAGGCCGGCATCGCGCGGGCGAAGGAGTTGGCGGCCGGCCGGTCGCCGTGGCGGGAGATGGTCGGCCGGCCAGTGATCCGTGGGTTCGTGTCGGCGGTAGACGGTTCGGTGCAGCCGGTAGCTGTCACCACCCCGACGGGCGACTGGCGGAAACTCGACTGGCAGTGTGACGTAGTGCTGCACGGCCGCGACAACACACTGACCGAGGTGAAGTTCATCGACTCCAAAGAGCGGGCCAAGCCGTCGGCGAGCAAGCGGGTGGTGATCGAGCCGTTCGGCCGGGGCAACACCGCCTACCGCTGGGCCGGCGAGACGGACGTGTTCGAGGCGCTGGCAGTAGTCGGCCCGGACCCGAAGCGGACGGTGCTGCGGGGGTTCAGCATGGGCGGGGCCGGCACCTGGCACCTCGGCCTACACCACCCGTTCCGGTTCGCGGCCATCCAGCCGGGGGCCGGGTTCACCACCACCCACGGCTACGCCAAGCTGCCGGACACGGTGCCTGACTATGTGGAGAAGTGCCTGACCATCTACGACGCCCAGCGGTACGCCGAGAACGTGTACAACGTCTCGACGGTGGCCTATTCCGGCGAGGTGGACAAGCAGAAGGCTGCGGCCGATGGCGTCGAGCGGGCGTTGAAGGGGTTCCCGGAGCCGCTGCGGTTCACGCACTTGGTGGCCCCAGGGCAGGAACACAAGCAGCCGCCCGAATGGGTGGCCAAGTGCGACGCCGAACTGGCCAAGTACCTGCCGCGCAAGGACGGCGAGCGGGAACGGTTCGTGACCTTCACCCCGCGGTACGGGGACGCCGGACGGGTAAAAGTGGAGGCGTTGGAAAAGCAGTACGAGCCGGCCGTCGTGGAGGTCGTCACCGAAGACTTCCGCACGTCGCTCACAACCCGCAACGTGCGGCGGCTCCGTTTCTCGCGGACCATACCGGGCCTGCTCGACGGCCAGCCCATGCCGGTAGTCGTCGCCACGTTGGCCGACGGGGTGTTGGAGAAGCGAGACGGCCGGTGGGGTGTGCCCCGGCCCGGGCTGCAGAAGACCGCCGGGCGTCAGGGGCCGATCGACGACGCCTTCCTGGACCCCTTTTTCGTCACCCGGCCGACCGGCGCGGGCTGGCACCCGGCCACCGACGGCCTGGCCCGCGAGACGCTCACCCGGTTCGCCGACGAGTGGGACCGGCACCTGCGAGGCTGGTTGCCGTTGGAAGGGAAGGGGCACCGGGTGCTGTTCGGCGACCCGGCCAGCAACCCGGCCATCGCCGAGGTGCTGCCGGTGTTGCCGATCCGCTGGACGCGAGACGAGCTGGTGATGAATGGCGTCCGCTACGACGCCGCCACTCACCTGCCGGTACTCCTCTACCCACTACCGCTGCACGGCTACGTCGTGCTGAACAGCGGGCACACCTTCGGCGAGGAGGAGTTCCGGGGGTCGAACGCCCTGCTGTACCCGCGGCTCGGGGATTGGGCCGTTCGCAAGGTGACGGGGGAGGTGGTTGCCGCCGGGCTGTTCGACGAGAACTGGCAGTTCCCAGCTGCCGCCCCGAGCCAGTAGCGGCACCTGGATTGCGTGCTTGAGCTTTCGGGGCGAAAACACGGGGTCGGCGCACCGAAACCGGGACGACGACCGCCCGACCCGTCCCGATGCTGAGACTCCGCGGACGGGGAGTTGCCACCCGACGGGTCGCGCGGTTAAAAGTCTCGTGACGGGCGGGGGAATTCCCGACGAGCGGGGTGACGATACCGGCCAGCGGTTCCTAGAACTAGCCACCCGTCCATGACTCGCCGAGGAGGTTTGATGGCTGTCGAGACGCCGCACCAGACGCCGGCCGGGCCTGCCGCAGTGGCGATCACTCCGCTAACGGCCACCACCCGCCGCGGGGTGGCCACCGCCTCGTTCTGCCTCGGCCTGTGGGGCACCCTGGTGTTCTGGTGGTACCCGTTCGGCATGGCCATCACCGGCATGGCATTGGTCCTCGGGCTGATCGCACTGGCTATGGGCATCAAGGCCGGCAAGGACGGCGAGAACCTGGCCCTGTACGGGGTCGGGCTGGCAGTGGTGGGGCAGGGGCTGGCTTGGGGCAGCTACCGCTTCATGATGCTGGCGTTCGAGGGCCAGCCGGGCTGGGACTGGTTCCCGTACAAGCTGTACGGCTGACCGATCAGTCGGCGACCAGGAGTTCGACTCACGCAAAGCGGAGGGCAGGCGATGCCGCAGGTGTTTCCGAAGAGCATGAACGTGCTGGCCCGGCTGCTGATCTTCGGCCTGCCACTCGGGGCCGCGGGTGGGGCCGTCGCCGGCACGGCGTTCTACCGCTCCGACTACACCACCGGCGCCCGCGAGGTGTGGGACCAGCCGGTGAAGTTCAGTCACAAACACCACGTCGCCCAGCTCGGCATCGGCTGTCAGTACTGTCACACGTCGGTCGAGGTGTCGGCTAATGCCGGCTTCCCGCCGACCCAGACGTGCATGAACTGCCACCAGCAGATGTGGGTCGGGGCGGACGCCCTGGCTCCCATCCGGGAGGGGTACAAGAAGGACGAGCCGATGGCCTGGAACAAGGTCCACAACGTCCCGCACTACACCTACTTCAACCACTCGATCCACGTCGGCAAGGGCGTCGGCTGCTACTCCTGCCACGGGCAGGTGGACGAGATGAATCTGCTGTACCAGACCAAGACGCTGCTGATGGAGTGGTGCCTCAACTGCCACCGCAACCCCGAGCTGAACCTGCGGCCGCGGAGTGAGATCTACAACCTCCGTTGGAAGGCCGAGGACGGGTCGGTGGACACCGACGGCGAGACGATCGAGCCGGGCAGCCAGGCGGAGGTCGGGCGGAAGCTGAAGGAGAAGTATCAGGTGCGGGGCAGCCAAGTGCTGACCAACTGTTCGATGTGCCATCGCTAGGCGGTGGTTTCCCGTACACGACGGTCGAGGACGCGACAGATGCCCGCCGACAACACGCCTGCCGCCCCGGACCAGTGGCAGTCCGTTGACCAGTGGATGGACAGCCCGGCCTTCCGCGACCTGATGAGGGATGAGTTCCCGGCCGACGCCGCCGAGTGGCTGGACCCGGTCAGCCGGCGGACGGCGCTGGGACTGATGGGGGCGTCGGTGGCCCTGGCCACTGGTTGTAACCCGTCGCTCAAGCCGGCGTCAGCCCGCAAAGTGGTGCCGTACGTCCGTCAGCCGTCCGGGTTGCTGCCGGGCGTGCCGCTGTTCTTCGCTACCGCCATGCCACAGGCCGGCGGGGTCGGGTTGGGCCTCGTCGCCAAGTCCACCGAGGGCCGGCCGATCAAGCTGGAAGGCAACCCGAGTCACCCGTCCAGCCTCGGCGGCACCAACATCTTCGCCCAGGCGGCCGTCCTCGACCTGTACGATGTGGACCGCTCGGCCAGCGTGCTGAGGCGGGGCGAGCCGAGTACCTACGACAACGCCATCAAGGCCATTCGTGATGCCCTCGATGCCCAGAAGGGCAAGCAGGGCGAGGGCGTGCGGATCGTCACCGAGCCGACCACCTCGCCGACTCTGACCCGGGTGATGGGCGACTTACTCAAGCAGTATCCGAAGGCCAAGTGGCTGCAGTACGAGCCGCTGGCCGGTGACGACCGCCTGGCGGCCCAGGTGGCGGCCTTCGGCAAGCCGGTCAACCCGGTGTACGACTTCACCAAAGCCGATGTCGTTCTCAGCCTGGACTGCGACTTCCTGGCCGCCGGCACCCCGGCCGACGTGCGGTACGCCCGAGACTTCATCAGCCGCCGCAAGGTGCGGAGCGTCACCGCCGGGCTGGACGCCAAAGACGGGATCAAGCCGGAGGCGATGAGCCGGCTGTACGCCGTCGAGAGCATGGTGACGTGTACCGGGGCGACGGCCGACCACCGGCTGCCGCTCAAGCCGAGTGACATCGATGCGTTCGCCCGGGCACTGGCCTTGCGGGTCGGCGTGGCCGGCACGGCTGCTCAGCCTATCACTGGCATGGGGGCCACCTGGGTCGATCAGGTGGCCGCCGAGTTGACGAAGGCCGGTAAGGCCGCACTGGTGGTCGCCGGCGACACCCAGCCGGTGGCGGTTCACCTGCTGGCGATGGCTATCAACGAGAAGCTCGGGGCGGTCGGCCAGACTGTGGCCTACACCGAGCCGCTCCAGCCGAACCCGGCCGGGGCGGTCGGCGGGTTGCAAGCCCTGGTCGCCGATCTGAAGGCCGGTAAGGTTGATCTGCTGTACATGGGCGGGGTCAACCCGGCTTACGACGCCCCGGCGGATTTGGAGTTCAAGGCCACGCTGGCGGCGTTCAAGGGGCTGAGTGTCCACCACGGGCTGTACGTCGATGAGACGGGCGTGCTGTGCAACTGGCACATCAACGCCGCCCACTTCCTGGAAGCCTGGGGCGATGTCCGCGGGCACGACGGCACCGTGGCCCTGCAACAGCCGCTCATCGCCCCGGTGTACGGCGGCAAGTCGCCGGCCGAGGTGTTCACCACGCTCACCGGCCAGACGGTCGGCGACCCGCTGGACCTGGTGAAGGCCACCTGGAAGGCCCACTTCGAGGCCGAGGTGAAGGGGCCGGAGTTCGAGGTGTGGTGGAACACGGCCGTGCGGGAGGGGGTGGTCGAGAAGACCGCCGCCAAGCCGGCCGGCGTCGGGGCGGTCAAGCTGGACGAGTTGCCGAAACTCGCCGCGATGACGAGCGGCGGCATCGAGGTGCAGTTCCGGGCCGACCCGAGTTTGTACGACGGCCGGTACGCCAACAACGGCTGGCTGCAAGAAGTGCCCAAGCCGGTCAGCAAGATCGCCTGGGACAACGCCGCCCTGCTGAGTGCGAACACCGCCCAGAAGCTCGGGCTGTACGAGACGGGTTGGTTCACCGGCGACACCGGCAACACCTACGGCTGGAGCGGCGGCGAACACGGGCGAACGAACGGCCAGATGGCCGAGTTCACGCTGAACGGCCGCAAGCTCATGGCAGCGGTGTTCATCCTGCCCGGCCACGCCGACGACGCCGTGACCTTCTACGTCGGCCACGGCCGGGACCGGGCCGGCAAGGTCGGTTCGCCCAGCGGCGTCGGGACCGGGTTTAACACGTACAAGTTGCGGACCACCGACGGCCTGTGGGCCGCCGGCGGGCTGGACATCAAGCCGACCGGCGACGTGTACCTGCTGGCCTGCACGCAGGGCCAGTACGCGATGGAGGGCCGCCGGCCGGCCCGGTCGGCGACGCGGGAGCAGTTCGCGGCGAAGGAGCACTTCGCCCAGGTGCCGGCCGCCACGCCGGGTGAGTACAAGGAGATCCGCGAGCTGACCCCGGGCACGCCCGAGGACTTCAAGCGGCTGGGCAAGAAGCACCCGTTCGCCGGCGGCGGGCACGACGGTCATGACCACGCTACGGACGAGCACCACGACGACCACGAGGTCCACGACAAGCGGCTGATCCCGCTCAGCTTGTACCCCGAGTACCCGCAGAAGGTGAAGGGCGAGGAGGCGACGAAGACCTACCGCCGCTGGGGCATGGGCATCGACCTGAACGCCTGCACCGGCTGCTCGGTGTGCGTGGTGGCGTGTGTGGCCGAGAACAACATCCCGGTGGTCGGCAAGGAGCAGGTGACGAAGGGGCGGGCCATGCACTGGCTCCGCATCGACCGCTACTTCTCCATCCCCGGGGCCGACGAGGGCGATGACCAGCTCGGCGACAAGAGCGTCCGCGGGCGGAACCGGGCCGAGCAGGCCAAGCGGTCGGCCGACATCCGGGTGCACTTCCAGCCGGTCATGTGCGTCCACTGCGAGAAGGCCCCGTGCGAGGTGGTGTGCCCGGTCGGGGCCACCCTACACGACGCCGACGGCATCAACGCCATGGTGTACAACCGCTGCGTGGGGACGCGGTACTGCTCGAACAACTGCCCGTACAAAGTGCGGCGGTTCAACTTCATCCAGTACGCCGACTACGCCACCCCGGCCCGCAAGCTGGTGAACAACCCGGAAGTCACCGTCCGCACCCGCGGGGTGATGGAGAAGTGTACCTACTGCATCCAGCGGATCCGCAACGCCGAGATGCAGGCCGAGCGGGAACACGCCACCCGGCCGAAGGACGATGTCGGCCGGCCGAAGATTTTCGACGGCGAGATCGTCACCGCCTGTCAGCAGGCGTGCCCGACCGGGGCGATCGCCTTCGGGGACATTAACGACCGGACGAGCAAGGTGCTGCGGTGGAAGGCCGAGCCGACCGCTTATGGCCTGCTCGCCGAGCTGAACACGATGCCGCGGACGACCCACGTGGCCCAGGTGCGGAACGAGAACCCGGCCATGAGCCGTGGTAACAAGGGAGGGGCTTGACCCATGGCGACCGTCATCCCCGGCCCGGTGACCGAGACGCGGCCTGCCGGCCACAACCCGAACCGCCACCCGGACCACCCGGATGGCATCCTGTTCGGCGGCCACGACATCGTGTCGCTGGGCGACAAGATTTCCACGGTCGTGACCGGCGAGACGCCGACGCCCAAGATCTGGTTGCCGGTCTTCCTGCTCGGCCTCGGGCTGCTGAGTGGTCTCGGCGTGGCCATGTTTTACCTGTTCTACATGGGCGTCGGCATCTGGGGCATCAACCAGCCGGTGGCGTGGGGCTTCGCCATCGTCAACTTCGTGTGGTGGATCGGCATCGGCCACGCCGGCACGCTGATCTCCGCGATTCTGCTGCTGCTACACCAGAAGTGGCGGACGAGCATCAACCGCTTCGCCGAGGCGATGACGATTTTCGCGGTGAGCTGTGCCGGCATCTTCCCGCTCATTCACATGGGCCGGCCGTGGCTCGCTTACTGGCTGTACCCGGTGCCGGTCAACTTCGCCATGTGGCCGCAGTTCCGCAGCCCGCTCACCTGGGACGTGTTCGCCGTCAGCACGTACTTCACCGTGTCGCTGGTCTTTTGGTACATCGGGCTGATCCCCGACTTGGCCATCTTGCGAGACACCGCCAAAAACAAGCTCCAGCGGGTCGCCTACGGCATCGCCGCCCTCGGGTGGCGGGGGTCGGCGTTCCATTGGCGGCGGTACGAGAAGCTGTACCTGCTGCTAGCCGGCCTCGGCACGCCGCTGGTGTTCAGCGTCCACACGGTCGTGTCCTACGACTTCGCCGTGTCCATCGTGCCTCTGTGGCACGCCACTATCTTCCCGCCGTTCTTCGTGGCCGGGGCCGTGTTTAGTGGGTTTGCCATGGTCGTGTGGTTGGCGGTACCGCTCCGCAAGTTCTACGGCATGGGCGACCTCATCACCGACCGGCACATGGAGCTGTGCTGTAAGGTGATGATGACCACCGGCCTGCTGGTGAGCTGGGGCTACTTCCTTGAGGTGTGGATGGCGTTCTACAGCCACTCCATCTACGAGTGGGACAGCACCATCCAGCGAGCCTGGCAGGGGCCATACTGGTGGTCGTATTGGGCACTGATCCTGACCAACACCATCCTGCCGCAGTTGTTTTGGTACAAGCCGTTCCGGACCAAGGACTGGCTGATCTTTGCCGTCGCCGGGTCGGTCCATGTGGGCATGTGGTTCGAGCGGTATGTGATCGTTATCGCCCTGAGCCGCGACCACCTGCCGAGCAGTTGGGGCCGGTACGCTCCGACCGAATGGGACTACCTGACAGCGGCCGGCTCGGTCGGCCTGTTCATCACCCTGTTCTGCGTGTTCCTGCGGGTGCTGCCCATGATCTCGATCACCGAGATGCGCGAGATGCTGCCGCACCGCCAGGGCGGTCGGGACGGCCACGCCGTCATGGAGAACGCCAAATGAGTGCGGCCGCCACGGCAGACAGCAGTGTGTTCGGCGTTATGGCCGAGTTCGGCAACGCTGACGACCTGATCAAGGCGACCCGGGCGGCCCGGCTGGCGGGGTACTCCCGCATGGACGGCTACAGCCCGTACCCGGTGGGCGAGGTGGCCGACGAACTCGGCTTCCCCCGGTCCGAGATCGGGGCGGTCATGTTCATCGGCGGGCTGTGCGGGGCCACCTTCGGGTTCCTCATGCAGTACTACCTGAACGGCATCGACTACCCGCTGAACGTGGGAGGCAAGCCGTTCTTCTCGTGGCCGCAGTTCATCCCGATCACCTGGGAGCTGCTGGTGCTGACGGCCTGCCTGAGCGGGGTCATCGGCCTGTTCGCCCTGTGTGGTCTGCCGCAGCTGTACCATCCGGTGTTCAACGTGCCGCAGTTCGCCCGCTGCACCCGGGACCGATTTTTCCTGGTGATTGAAGAAGTGGACCCCAAGTTCCACACGTCCGACGTGCCCGGCTTTATGGCGACCCTGAATCCTTTGTCGGTGGTGGAGGTGCCCGCGTGAGTATTCGACGCCTCCTACTCCTTGTGCCGGCCCTCGTGGCGGCCGTCGGCTGCCAGCAGAAGATGGCCGACCAGCCGGCCCCGCGGCCGTACGAGCAGCATGAAATGTTCGCCAACAAACAGTCGGCCCGACCGCTGGAGAAGGGCGTCGTCTTCCGCGGCCAGAAGCTCGGCGACGAGCCGCTGGGCGACTGGCTGACGCCCGACGGCCGCAAGGGGCCGGCCGGCACCAAGTTCGACGGCGCCGCCGCCTACGACCCGAGCAACACCGTGCCGCCGGTCGGCACGCCGACCAAGGTCGAGAACTTCATCGACGAATTTCCGTACCAGATGACCGAGGCTGACCTGAAGCGGGGGCAGTCGCTGTTCACCGCCAACTGTGCCCTCTGCCACGGGGCCGCCGGGTATGGCAACGGTAAGATCGTCGAGCGGGGGGTGCTGCGGCCGCCGAGCTACCACGCCCTGCCGGACGAGGGCGTGAAGGACTGGTCCACCCTCGGCGGCGACGGCAAGCCGAAGTACACGGGGATGCGGGCCGGTTTCAGCCGCGGGTTCTACCGCTGGGGCCGGGAGATCGCCCTGCGGGACGTGCCGGTGGGCTACCTCTACCAGGTCATCACCTGGGGGTATGGCGGAATGGGCGCCCACGAGACGCAACTGCCGTTCGCCGCCGACCGCTGGCGGGTGGTGGCGTATGTCCGCACCCTGCAACTGAGCCAGAACGTGCCGGAGGCGCAACTACCAGCCGACGGCAAGGCCGCACTCACCAAGACGGGCGCCGTCGTGTCGGCCGCCGGGGGGGGCCACTAATGGCCGACAGCCACGACGCCCACGACCACCAGCAGGCCGTGCTGAGCGAACTGCCGCCGGCGGACCCGGCCTTCGTCCGCAAGACTGCCATCCTCATGCTGCTGGTCGGCGGCATCGGGTTCGTGGTCAGCGGGGTGGCCAACCTGGGCAGTGCCGCCGACCGTGGGGCCGGCGTCCGTGACTTCCTGTTGGCCTACCACTGCGGGTTCCTGTTCTGGGCCAGCCTGCCGTTCGGGGCCATCGGCCTCATGCTCATCGGCTACCTGACGCAGGCCAGTTGGGGCATCGTACTCCGCCGCATGTTCCAGGCCGCCAGCCGGACGCTGCCGGTCGTGGCCCTGCTGTTCGTGCCGACGGCCGCCGGGCTGTTCCTGGCGGCGGACGACTCGCCGTTCTGGTGGACCGATCACGCCTGGCACCTGGACCACACCGACAAAGCGGCGGTGGCGAAGGTGGCCACCGAGCGGCACCTGGAGCCGGCGGCCGTCATCGAGAACTCCCACAAGGTCCACGACTACCTGAACGGTCCGTTTTTCCTGTTGCGGGCCGCTCTGTACTTCGGCATCGCCGGGCTGATTGCCAACCGGCTGAACGCCTGGGGGCGGAAGTTCGAGGACACCGGCGACGAGACGGCCTACGGCAAGCTCCGCTATTGGGCCGGGCCGGGGATCATCACCTTCGTGCTGACCATGACCTTCGCTGCCACCGACTGGGCCATGTCCGTCGAACCCACCTGGGCGTCGAGCATGTTTCCGGTCATCTACGGCATGAACATGTTCGTCACGACATGGGCCGTCTGCATCAGCCTGTTTTACACGCTGAACGCCGACAAGCCGGGTGTCATGGCGGTGTTGAAAGAGAAGTTCCGCATCGACATGGCTTCGCTCATGCTGGCCATGACGCTGGTGTGGGCCTACGGCACGTTCAGCCAATACATGCTGGTGTGGGCCGGCAACCTGCCGGAGGAGGCGGTGTACTTCAAGAAGCGGGGTGAGGGCGGCTGGCAGTACCTGGCCTACTTCCTCATGGCCTTCCACTGGGTCGTGCCGTTCTTCTGCATCACCATGCGGGAGTTGAAGACCGACCCGCTGGCCATCCGGGTGATTTGTGTCATCCTCCTGTGTGCCTGCGCGGCCGACGTGGTCTGGTGGGTGATCCCGTGTGTGGCCCACCCGAACGGCGGGCTGCACGTGCCGATGGGGTTGTTCGCCATCCTCGGCGTGGGCGGGGTGTGGGGGCTGGCGTTCGCCCGCGAGCTGGGCCGGGCGCCGATCCTGCCGGCCAATCGCGAGGGCCAGTTCCTGGCCACCTGGGGCCACGGCCACTGAGCGGCTGTTGACTGTTGCGGCGGTGTAGTAGGTACGGTTGGTAAAGCAGTGGAGGGACGATAAATGGCGGCCATCGGCGGCGACGGGGCGGATCCGAAGAAGGTCGTGATCGTCTCCATGACTGGGGCGAGTCATTCCGATCACGACACCGACATTCCCGGTGCTGAGAAGAACTCGGTTCGTGCCGGCCACGAGCCGGACCGCTTTCAGGTGAAGAGCATTTTGGCCGTGCCGGTGCTGTTGACGGTGGTGGTGCTGGTCGCCTTCGGCATCGTTACTGCCGTCTTTCTCGGGTTGTACACGAGGTTTGTGCCCACCCCGGCCGGCGGTTCCAACCCGCAGGGGCTGGAACTCAACACCCGGGCCACCGAGGACGGCAAGGGTCGGCAGGACCGGGACATTAGTCAGCGGTTCGCCCGCATCGGCTCGACTGCCCCGAAGGACGTGCCCGATCTGCCTGGTACTGCCATCCCACAGCCGCGGCTCGAGTACCTCAAGCAGACTACCCGGGAGTCAAAGGACGACCCGGCTTTCGGGCGGTCAAAGCGTCCGGTGGAGTCCGTGAGCAACACCTATGAGATCCGCCCGGAAGACCTGCGGCCGGCCAACTACACCGACCCGGTGACTAAAGAGAAGGTGCTGGTTACCTACGGCTGGGTGGACGCCGGCAAGAAGGTAGCCCGGATACCGGTGGCCGAGGCGATGCGGATGATCCTGGCCGACCCGAAGAGACTGCCGGTTCGCAAAAACCCGCTCATTCAGGTGAGTACCAGTATCAACACGCCGACCCTGTCCAACGGCGGGTTACCAACGGGTGGGGCGATAGCCGACACCAAGACGACCCCGCCGCAGGCCGAGAAACCGCCGGCCGATAAGCCCCATGACGACCACAAACACTAGGGACCGATGCGATCGTTCGCTGCCAGTCTGGTTGCCCTGTCCCTGAGCATCGCCCCGGCGATCGCCCAGCGGATCAACGTCGGCTCCTACGGCATGAAGCCGTTGAGCGGGCCGAAGGGTCCGGACGCGCCGACCGGCGTGGATTATGAGCAGAAGCTCGGCCAGAAGGTGCCGCTCGGCATCACTCTGTACGACCACATGGCTCGGCCGACGACACTCACTGAGGTATCCGACGGCAAGCCGGTGGTGTTGGTCATGATGTACAGCCGCTGCCCGCGGCTGTGTTCCGAGGTGCTGACCAAGCTGCTGGAGTCGATCAAAAAGGTGGCCGCCGCCGACCCGAGCTTCACGGCCGGCGGGCCGTTCAACCTGTGTGTGGTCAGTGTGGACCCGAAGGACTCGCCGGACGGCATGGTGCGGCCGCGGCGGCACCAGTTCATCGAGGCGTATGACCGTAGGCCGGAGGGTCAGCCTGGGGTGTACTTCCTGACCGGCACGCCGGGCCAGGGCACAGATCCGGCCGATGCCGACGCCCGGGTTCACGAACTGGCTGAGGCCGTAGGGTTTAAATACACCCTCCTGGCCCGCGGCAAAGACTATACTTATGAACAGGCCGAGAAGCGGTGGCTGTCGAAGGACGGCCCGTTAACCAGCTACCCGAAGGACTACGACTTCCAGCACCCTCCGGGAGTGGTGTTTCTGGCACCGGACGGCACCATTACCCGGTACCTGCTCGGGCTGGAGTACAAGTCCACGACCGTGCGGCAGGCGGTGGTGGAGGCGTCCGGCGGGCAGGTGGGCGGGCTGTCCGACAAGGTGGCCTTCTATTGCTTCGCCTACGACGAGGTGAAGGGCCACTACCGCCCGGCCATGCGGGTGCTGGCCTTGGTGGCCGCTCCGTTCGGGGTGTTGGTGTTGGGACTTGTCTGGTACACGATCCGGACTGCCCGCCGCGAGTCGGCGCCGGTCCTGCCGAGTCCGCCGAACCGTTTGCCGACTGGGGAGGGCGTCGTCTGATGTTCGCAGTCTCCATACCGATCCTGCCCCCGCAGGCGTCGGAGTTTGCCTTCAACTATGACCTGCTGTTCTGGTACATCACGGCCGTGATCGGGGCCGGGTCACTGGCCGTGTACGGGGCCATCGCCTGGTTCTGCTTCCGTCACCTACAGGTCGGCCCGGTGCCGGCCCCGACCCCCCGCATCCTGGGTTCGCACAAAATCGAAGTGGTGTGGACCGTCATCCCGGCTCTACTGTTCCTCAGCTTCTTCGTCTGGGGCACCCGGCTGTTCAACGACCAGGTTGAGGTGCCGGCCGACGCCCCCGAATACTTCGTAGTGGGCAAGCAGTGGATGTGGAAGATGCAGCACCCGGACGGGCAGCGGGAAATCAACGAGCTACACGTGCCCGTCGGCATTGCCATGCGAATCACCGGGACGAGCGAAGACGTGATTCACGACTTCGGCATCCCGGCATTTCGTAGCAAGTTCGACGTGATCCCCGGTCGGTACACCGGCACGTGGTATAAGCCGACGGTCGAGGGCACTTACCACATCTTTTGCGACCAGTATTGCGGCCAGGGCCATTCGCAGATGGTGGGCAAGGTTCATGTGCTGAGCCAGGCCAACCACGAGGCGTGGAAGGAGGGCAGCTACCGCATCGCACCGGGTAAGAACCCGGTGGACGGGTCGCCGGCCTGGGAGGGTCGCAAGCTGTTTCTGAAGATGCAGTGCGTTACCTGCCACAACGCGGAAACGTCGGCTCGCGCGCCCCGTCTGGAGGGGTACTTCGGTAACGTTCGGCCGCTCCAGGGTGGCAGCAGCGTGAAGTTCGACGAGGCGTACATCCGGAACAGTATCCGCAACCCGATGGCCCAGGTGGCCGACGGGTGGAAGCCGATCATGCCGGCGTACCCGCCGAGCCAACTGGACGAGACCGAGCTGCGGAACCTGGTGGCGTACATCAAGTCGCTGAAGCCCGGCGACCTACCGACCCGTAACGACAACTACCCGGCCCCGGTGAATGCCCCCGGCGCGCCGACCTCGCAAGGGGGTCTGACCCGATGACTGGCACTATGACGAAGACGGCCCCGGCCTTGGCGCGGGTGACGATCCCGGAATTGAGTTATACCCCACAGTGCATACCCGCTCCGGAGCCGACGCCTGAGCAGGACCGCACCCGCGAACACTACCTGAACCACAGCTACGGCGTGCTGTCGTGGCTGCTAACGGTGGACCACAAGCGCATCGGCATCATGTATTTGCTCGGGGTGTCGGTTTACTTCGTGTTCGGGGCACTGGCTATCGCCCTGGTGCGGCTCAACCTGATTACCCCGACCGGGGCGATCCTGGAGTTGGATCAGTACAACAAGGCGTTCACGGCCCACGGCACGATCATGCTGTTCCTGTTTCTCATCCCGGTCATCCCCGGGGTGCTGGGGAACTTCCTGGTGCCGATGATGGTGGGGGCGAAGGACATGGCTTTCCCCAAGCTCAACCTGCTCAGCTTCTACGTGTGGGCGGGCGGGTCGGCCCTGTTCCTGTGGCAACTGATCGTCGGCGGGCTGGACACCGGCTGGACGTTCTACCCGCCGTACTCCAGCAAGTATTCGCACACCAACTTGCTGTACGCCGGGCTGGGCATCTTCGTAACCGGGTTTGCGAACATCCTGACCGGGATGAACATTATCGCGACGGTCCACAAGATGCGGGCGCCGGGCATGACGTTCAACCGCCTGCCACTGTTCATCTGGGCCATGTATGCCACCAGCCTGATTCAACTCTTGGCCACGCCGGTCCTGGCAGTCACGGTGGTCATGCTGGCCGTAGAGAAGATTTTCGGGGTCGGCATTTTCGACCCCAACCTCGAAGGCGACCCGGTGCTGTTCCAGCACATGTTCTGGTTTTACAGTCACCCGGCTGTGTACATTATGATTCTGCCGGGCATGGGTGTGATCAGCGAAGTGATCACTTGCTTTAGCCGGAAAAACATCTTCGGCTACACGGCAGTTGCTTGGTCCAGCGTGGGCATTGCAGTCATCGGGTTTGTGGTGTGGGGGCACCACATGTTTCTGGCCGGCCAGGGGTATTATCTGAGCTTACTGTTCAGCCTCATCACCATGCTGGTGGCTGTGCCGAGTGCCATCAAGGTGTTCAACTGGACGGCTACCCTGTACCAGGGTCAGATAAGTCTCCAGGCTCCGATGATTTTCGCCATCGGCTTTCTGTTTCTGTTCACGCTGGGCGGTACGACCGGCATGTACCTCGGGGTGCTGGGGTCGGACATCCACCTGCACGACACCTATTTCGTAGTAGCCCATTTCCACTTCACGATGGTCGGCGGCATGTTGGTGGCCTGGCTGGCCGGGTTGCATTTCTGGTGGCCCAAGCTGACTGGCCGCATGTACTCCGACTTCTGGAGCCGGCTGAGTGCCGTCACCGTGATCGTCGGCTTCCTGCTGACCTTCCTGCCGCAGTTCGTACTCGGCTACTTGGGCAACCCGCGGCGGTATCCGAACTACCCGCCGGAGTTCCAGATTTACCACATCATGAGCACGGCCGGGGCCAGCATCCAGGGCGTCGGCTTCCTCATGCCGGTGATTTACCTGACCGGGTCGCTGTTCTTCGGCAAGAAGGCCGGCAACAACCCGTGGAACGCCACCGGGCTGGAGTGGCAGACGCCCAGCCCGCCGCCGCAGTTCAACTTCGACGAGACGCCCGTCACCTACTTCGGGCCGTACGAGTATGCAGTGCCGAACGGGCTGAGGAAGCTGGAAGTGGCCGGCCAGATTCACGACCAGGCGGCCTCTGACGGTCACGCTCACGTTTCGCTCGGCGGCACGCCAGGGGGGGTGTCAAGTGACAGGTAGCGTGACGGTTGACCCGATGTTGGGCGGGCCGGTGGCTCACCACTTCGATAACCTGCGACAGCAGCAGGCGACGGTGCGGTTCGGCATGTGGATGTTCCTCGTCACTGAAGTCATGTTCTTCGGCGGGGCGTTCGTCGCCTACACCGCTTACCGCATGTGGTTTCCGAACGAGTTCGATGCCGGCAGTGCCGCTCTGAATGTGGGCATCGCCACGGTCAACACGTTCCTGCTCCTGGTCAGCAGCCTGACCTGTACGCTCGCCGTCGGGTCATGCTATCGGCGTGATCGACGTGGTTTGCAGCTTTGGTTGGTAGCCACTATCGTGCTCGGTGCGGCGTTTCTTGGGCTGAAGGCCCGCGAATACCACCTCGACTATCAAGAGGGGCTGATCCCGGGGCCGACGACCACCGTGCAGTACGAGGGGGGACGACGGCTGAACAAGGAGCAGGCTTTCACGGAGAGCTTGGCGAAGGTGCTGCGACACAACAGTTACGAGTTCGTCCACACCGGGCCGTATTCGCCGGCTCCGGACAGCCTCGGATACTCGGAGCATGAGGCCAAGCTGAACGTAGCCCGCCAGCCGGGCAGTAAGGTGCGGGAGGTGAACCTGTCCCGGGTGCAACTCTTCTTCATGTTTTATTACAGCATGACTGGGCTGCATGTGCTGCACATGATCGTCGGCCTCGGGCTGCTGACGTGGCAGGTGATCCTTACCCGCCGGGGGTTCTTCGATTATCCCGAGCGATACGTGTACGTCGAGGTGCTGAGCCTGTACTGGCACCTGGTGGACATGGTGTGGATTTTCCTGCTGCCCATGCTGTACTTGGCCGGCCCGCACGGGGTCGGGCAGATCGCGACGGGGCTGGGGCAGGCGTTCGGCATGGCGGCGGAACACTAAGGGGTCGGTCGTGAGCGATGTCCGCGAGACGGTGTTCGAGGGCGACCATGCCCACGTCATGCCGGCGACGGCCGCCCACCTGACCACCTTTGCGGTGCTGGCGGTGCTGGCAGTGGCTGCACTGGCGGTCGGGTTTTCTGACCTGGGCAGCAGCAAGTTGATGGCCAGCTTGGCCATCGCCGCCGTCCAGACGGCAGTGGTCGGCTACTTCTTCATGGAGCTGAAGCAGGGCGACAGCCTGACCTGGCTGTGCGTCGGGGCCGCCGGCTTCTGGCTGACCATCTTGTTCGTGTTTCTGCTGACCGACTACGTCACTCGGCACTACGCCGTCATTTGAAGCGGAGGCCGGCGGTGCGATCGTGTCGTGTCATCGTCGCGCTGGGTGTCGCCGTGTCGGCCGGGTGTGGGGTGGTAGAATCGGGCGGGTACGAGGCCTCCCTCCGCTACCCGGCCCGCCGCGACCCAGTGGTGGTACGAATCCCGAGCGTTGAGCCGACCGTCTACCCGCCGACCGGTGGGCGGGACGATAGCATTTTGCGGTTGCCGACCGTCGGTGGTGAGTTGGTATTTCCTGGTGACGCCCTCAGTTCCGACGTTGCCGCCCTGGCAGACATGCTGGGCGAGTTGTTCGGCACCCCGGCAGCTCCGTCCGTGCCGGCGGTGACGGCCGACTGCGGATTTGATCTGTCGGCCGTGACCCTGGCGGCCGGGTCACGGCTTTACGGTCAGAAGTGTGCCAACTGCCACGGGTACAGTGGCGACGGTCGCGGACCTGTCGGGCCGCTGACCACACCATACCCACGGGATTTCCGGGCGGGGGTGTTCAAGGTCGCGGTGGGCGGCCACAAGCCGACGCCCGACCAACTGGCTGGGCTGCTCCGACGAGGCGTGCCGGGGAGTGCCATGCCGATCTACGACCTGCTCCCCGACTCGGACGTGCGGGCGCTGTCCGCATATGTCGTTCACCTGAGCGTTCGCGGCGAAGCCGAGGTCGCCGGGCTGCGGGCTGCGGCCGAGGGTGATGACCCGGCCGCCGCGGCCCGAACGAAGGCGACGACGGCCCTGGCGGCGTGGGCCGAGCCGCAGTCGGCGACTCCGTCGGTCGCCACCTTGGCCCTGGGCGAGTTGGGGTATGCCGACGCCGTGCGGCGGGGCCGCGACCTGTTCCGCTCGCCGGCCGCCGGGTGTGCTTCGTGCCACCAGGACTATGGCCGCACCGAGGCGTTCCGTTACGACGTGTGGGGTTCGCCGGTCAGGGTATCAGATCTGACGCGGGGTGAGTTCCGCTGGGGC
This sequence comes from Fimbriiglobus sp., assembly GCA_043787415.1. Classification (GTDB taxonomy): domain Bacteria; phylum Planctomycetota; class Planctomycetia; order Gemmatales; family Gemmataceae; genus JAXMAZ01. The sequence continues at coordinate 45,682 of JAYVUZ010000159.1, forward strand.
CGCGACGACGCCACCCTGGCCGCCCGCATCCGCCACGGCATTCCGGCCGCCGGGATGCCGGCCAGCCCGCACCTGACCGACGCCCAGGTGGGCGACCTCGTGACCTTCGTCCGCGACCTCGGGTCGCCCGCCCGGTTGCCGCCGGACGTGCGGGCTGAGATCTATCCCCAGACGGCCACTCGATGACTGCTGTCCGCTGGACTCGGGTGCTAGCGTGGTCCGCCGTCGCGGCGGCGGGCGTGCTGCTGTCGCTCGGCTGGCTGACCACGTCCTTCAAAGCCGGCATGGCCGACCCGGTGTGGCCGACCGAGCCGTGGTATCTGGCCGTCAACGGCCGGGTGTGGCGGGAGCCGAATCGGGCCTTCCTGCTCGAACACACCCATCGGGCGGCCGGGTTTGTGGTCGGCGTCCTCACGGCACTGATGTGCGGGGCCGCGTGGCTCACCGATCGCCGGGCCGGCAGGCGCTGGTTCGGCTTCGTCGCCACGGTGCTGCTCGTAGCCGCATACGGCCTCTTCCATCGAGAGATGGGTGCCGCATGGGAAATGCGGAAGGTCGGCGGCGGGGTGTCCGTCTGGCCGGCGAACAGTGGGCTGCTGACCGCCCTTGCGGCCGGCCTGCTCGGGCTGGCCGCGGCATCCAGCACCGGCCGACTCGCGGGCTTGCGGCGGTTGGCCAGCCTCGCGCTGGTGGCCGTCATGGTGCAGGGCCTGCTCGGCGGCTACCGGGTGTACCTCGATCAGCTCGCGGGTATGGAACTGGCAGCAGTCCACGGCACCTTCGGCCAAGTGGCGTTCTGCCTGCTGCTGACTGTGGCGACCTTCGCGCGTCCGCTGGGGGCCGAGTTGCCCGCCGCGGACCGCACGCGGCTGGGCGTCGGGTCGCTCGCCCTGCTGGGGATGGTGTTCGTGCAACTGGTGTGGGGCGTCCTGGTCCGGCACGGCGGGTCGGCGGCCGCCCAGCAGCTTCACATGCTGACCGCCTTTGTCGTCACCGGCGTGACCGTCTGGCTGGCCGTGCGGTTACTGAACACGCCTCGACTGCGGGGTAAGGGCGTCCACCTGCTCGGCATCGTCGGCGTCCAGGTGACGCTCGGGGTGCAGGCGTGGATGGGCAAGTTCACCGCGACCGGGCCGCAGGCCGCCGTCCCGCCGATGCTACGGGATGTCACGGTGGAGTGGGCGCTGGTCCGCTCCCTGCACGCCGCCGTCGGGGCCGCCCTACTGGCGTCGGCCGTGCTGCTGGTGCTGCGGGTGTGGCGGCGGGCGGCCCGGCCGGAACCCGTCGAAGCGATGGCCGGACCGTCTGTCGCCCTTGCCATGGCGTAATATGCTAGTTCTTCCCCCGAGGCCGCCGATGGCGACCGCCGAACTGCCGACCCGCCCCGCCCGGCAGTCCGTCGCCGTGCCACGGCTCCGGCTGGCCGACTACGCCGAGCTGACCAAGCCCCGCATCGCCACGATGGCTCTGGTGACGGTGGCCGTCGGCTACTTGCTCGGGGCCGGAGCGGAGGCGCGGCTCGTGCCGCTCATGCACGTCTTGGTCGGTGCCGGGCTGGTGGCCGCCGGGGGCAGCGCCCTCAACTGCTGGCTGGAGCGGGAGGCGGACGGCCGGATGCGGCGGACGGCGAACCGCTCGCTGCCGGCCGGCCGGCTGCACCCGGCCGAGGCGTTCGGGTTCGGCCTGCTGCTGGCCGTCTGCGGGACGGTGTACCTGGCCCTGACGCTGCCGACCCCGGCGGCGGCTCTGGCGGCGGCGGCGACGGCCGCCCTGTACGTCGGCGTGTACACGCCGCTCAAGTCGGTGTCGGCCTGGAACACGGTGGTCGGGGCGGTGCCCGGGGCGCTGCCGCCAGTGATCGGCTGGTGTGCCGCCCGCGGGTCGCTGTCCGCCGAGGGGCTGGCCCTGTTCGCCGTCCTGTTCGTCTGGCAACTGCCGCACTTCTACAGCATCGCCTGGATGCACCGGGACGACTACGCCCGCGGCGGGATGCGGATGCTGCCGGTGGTGGACAGTCCCGACGGCCGCCGCACCGGGCTGGCCACCGCCGCCACCGGCGGGCTGCTGGTGCTGGCGACACTCGCCCCGCTGCCGTTCCTAGGCGGTTGGGGGGCGTGGGTGTACGCCGCCGGGGCGGTGCCACTGTCGCTGTGGTTCCTGGCCCGGTGCGTGCGGTTCGCCCGCCGCCGCACCCAGCCGAACGCCAAGAGCGTGCTACGGGGGTCGCTGGTCTACCTCTGCGGCGTGATGGCGTTGCTGTGTGGCACGGGCGTGGTTCCCAAACTGCTGTCCTGACCGAGAAGGCTCATGGCCACCGACACCCCGTCCGCCGCCCGGCTCAAGCGGGTCGCCGGCCCGGTCCTGCTGAGTCTGGCCGTCGCCACGCTCGCCGCCGCCGTGTTGCTGCCGCGGCCGAAGCGGGGCCAGCCGCCGGTTGCCACCACGGAATCGGTGCCGGCCTTCCACTTCACCGAGCGGTCGGGCAAAACCGTTGGTAATGCCGACCTAATCGGCAAGGTGTGGGTAGCGTCATTCATCTTCACCCGATGCACCGGCCCGTGCCCGAGCGTCACCGGCAACGTGGCCAAGCTCCAGGACGAGCTGAAGCTGGCCGACACGCCCGACCTGCGGCTGGTCAGCTTCACCTTCGACCCGGAGCAGGACACGCCGGACGAGCTGAAGAAGTACGCTGACGTGTACAAGGCGCACCCTGATCGGTGGTTGTTCCTGACCGGCCCGGAGGACGAGTTGCACGCCCTGGCCAAGTCCGGCTTTAAGATCGGCGTCAGCCGCAACGACACCGGCACGGGCGACAAGTACCAGCACACCACCTACTTGGCCGTGGTGGACAAGCGGGGTCACGTGCGGGGCCACTTCCACGGCTACAGCGGGCCGAGCGACGTGACCGGGGAGACGTTCGCCGCCGAGCTGGCCCGCCTGAAGGCAACGGTCGCCGAGTGCCTGGCGGAGAAGCCGTGACCCGGTCGCAAGTGCGGTACGTCGGCGGGCTGGTCGGGTGTGTCGTCTGCGGGGCGGCAACGGTTGTCGGCTTATACCTGCTGGCCCCCGCCCGCAACGCCGAGGAGCAGGGGCCGCAGCGGTGGCTGCTCCTCGGTGGCGCGTGCGTCTGGCCGGCCAGCCTGTTCTACGGCTGGGTGCTCGGGGCCTACTTGGCCGGCAAGGTGAAGCCATGACGCCGGCCATCATCTGGGACGTGGACGGCACCCTACTGGACTCGGCCGAGCAGCACTTCACGGCGTGGTCGGCTTACGCCGCTGGCATCGGCAGGCCGTACACTCGGGCCGACTTCGCCCGCACCTTCGGCTGGCGGAACCCGGAGATCGTCCGCCACTTGTTCGACCCGGCCGCGACCGACGAGGCGTGTGCCGCCGCCGGGCTGGCGAAGGAGACGTGGTACCGCGAGTCGGTGCGGATGGTCGGTGTGAGTTTGCTGCCGGGCGTGGCCGACCTGTTGGCCGCGTTCGCGGCGAAGGGTTGGCCGCAGGCGGTCGGGTCGTCGGCCCCGCGGGGCAACCTCGACCTGCTGCTGGAGGCGACCGGCACGTTGCACTATTTCGGGGCGGTGGTCAGCGGCGACGACGTGACCCGCGGCAAGCCGGACCCCGAAGTGTTCCTCGCTGCGGCGGCGAAGCTCGGGGCTGACCCGCGGCGGTGCGTCGTGTTCGAGGACGCCCCGGCGGGCATCCGGGCGGCGAAGGCGGCCGGCATGGCGTGCGTGGCGGTGTGCAGCCACCACGGGGCGGACGTGCTGACCGCGTGCGGGGCGGATGTGGTGGTCGGGTCGCTGACCGAGGTGGGTGTCGAGTCGGCGGCGTCACTGGTTCGTAGCCCGAAGCGCTAGCGAAGACATCCTCCCTCGCTAGCGCTTCGGGCTACGAACCAGACGAACCGAAGTCACAGCGTCCGCGTCTGGCCGCCGTCGGCGGCGAGCACCGCCCCTTGCAGGTAACTGGCGGCCGGCGACGCCAGGAACGCCACCAGACGGGCGATGTCGTCCGGCTGGCCAAACCGGGCGATGCCCGCCTGCTTCGCCAGGCGGTCGGCCGCCGCCTCGGGTTCGACGGCCCACTCCCTGGCGTGGTCGGCGATCCGGCCGGCCAGCCGGTCGGTGGTCACATACCCCGGGTTGACGGCGTTCACCCGCACCCCGTCGGCGATGCCGCGGTCGGCCAGTGCCTTCGTCAGGTTGAGCAGGGCGGCGTTCACCGCACCGCCCACGGCGAAGTCGGCGGTCGGCGTCCGGCCGGCCGCCCCGGCGATATTCACCACACACCCGCCGCTGGCGACCAGGTGCGGCCACGCCGCCCGGCAGCACCGCATGGCCCCGAAGAACTTCAGAGCGAAGCCGTCGGCCCACACCTCGTCGGGCACCGCCAGGAAGTCGCCCCGCTGGGTGGCCCCGGCGTTGTTCACCAGGATGTCAAGCCGGCCGTACCGCTGGTACGTGGCGGCAATGAGAGCGTCCGGGGCGTCCGGGTCGCGGAGGTCGACCGGGAACACGAACGGTTCGATCCGGCAGCCGGTGGCCGCCTCGGCGAGTTGGTCGGGCGACCGGGCACACAGGGCGACGCTCACCCCCTCGTAGGCGAGCGTGTGGGCGATAGCCTTGCCGATGCCCCGGCCGGCCCCCGTTACCACGGCCACCTTGCCGGCCAGTTGCAGGTTCACGCCCGCCCCCTCACTTCGTCTCGGCCGGCCGCAGGGCGGCAGCAACGGCGGCGGCCAACCCGTCCACCTTGTCGTCCTGCCGGGCCGGCAGCTCCCGCGGGGCGGTGGCCTGGGCGAACGGCTCGGCCAGCGGCCCGCCGCCCGTGCTCGCGGCGGCGTATTTCAGCAGGTCGTCGGCGGTGCTAAACAGCCCGCCGCACGCCACCAGTGAGGCAAAGTCCCAGTGCGGCCCCGGCTCGCCGGCGTCGGTGAACCCGTCGGCCCGCCGCGCCCGCTGCTCGCCGGTCAGTGCCTCGGCCGTGTCGCTCATCCCGAGCGGTTGGCCGACCCGCTCCTTGAGCAAGTGGTCGTAGGTCGGCGCCTTGGCGGCACGGACCAGGGCGTGTCCCAGCAGCCCGGCCCCGAGGTTCGAGTACAGGTGTTTCTCGCCCGGGATGTTTGCCGGCTTGAGGGTGAACAGCGAGCGGGCCAGCTTCTCGTGGCTGAAGTCGGCGTAGGCGTTGGGCGGGTCGTTGGCCTCCATCAGGATCGGCGTCTGCGGCTGCACCGGCAGGCCGGAGCGGTGGGTGGCCAGGTGCAGCAGCGTCACCGGCTTGTCGCCCTTGGCCGGCACCCGCAGGTCGGCCGGCAGGTGGGCGTTCACCGGGTCGTCCAGCTTGACCTCGCCGCGGCGGACGGCCTCGGCCAGCAGCAGCCCGGTGAACGTCTTCGTCACCGAGCCGATGGCGAACAGCGTCCGGCCGTCCGGCGTCACGTCCCCGAGCCGGGTGTGGGCGGTGCCGTAGCCGACCACCTGGGGGTTGCCGTCCCGCCAGACGCCGACGGCCAAGGCGGCGTTCTTCTTGCCGGCCAGCAGTGGCTTCACCAGCGGGTCGAGGGTCGGCCGCAAGTCGTCGGCCGTGCCGACTGCCATCAACAGAAGGGCGAGCATGGGGTCACCACCCGAGTGCGGTGCGGAGTTCGTCCAGCCCGCCCGCCAGTGCCGTCGCCGGGTCGGCGTACTCCTTGCCGGCGTCGAGGCGTTTGCCGTTGTTGGTCTGCGTCACCTGGCACGTCTCCCGGCCCTTCGCCGGCCGCACCTCCAGCCGGTACTGCGGGGTGCCGCCCAGCAACACGAACAGGATGTGGTCGCGGATGCCGGGTTTCAGCGTCCCGTCGCGATGGCTCAGCCAGTCCGGCACCGCGGGCACGCCCATCGTCGCTGTCTCCTGTGTGGGCGGTCATTGTACGGCTACTCGGGCAGTGGCTTGCCCTTGGTCTCGGGCAGGAACGGCAGGGCCAGCAAGCCGAGGACGTAGATGCCGCACATGGTCACGCCGGCGTACCGGAGGGGGTCCGGAGCCGGATACGCGGCGTACACCTGGCTAGTGAGTAGGCCGAGTACGAACGGCCCGCCGGCCGCCGCCAGCCGGCCCACGTTGTAGCAGAAGCTGGTGCCGGTGGACCGCAGCCGGGTGGGGAACAGCTCCGGCAGATAAATCGCGTACCCGCCGAACAGGGCCAGTTGGAAGAAGCCCATGAGCGGCACCATCCAGAGGATGTCCGACCAGGACTTGAGGAACAGGAAGACGACGGCCGTGCTGGCGGCCGCCAGGACGAAGAAGATGGCGAACGTCGGCCGCCGGCCGAGGACGGACGTGACGTAGCTGAAGGTGAAGATGCCGAAGAACGCCCCGGCGTTCTGCACCAGCGAGGTGATGCCGGCCCAGTACGCCTTCTGCCCGTCCACGTACTTTTGGGCGTCGGCCGGCAGCTTACCGGCGGCGGCCTGCTCGGCCGTGGCCAGCCCCTTCTCGACTGCCTCCTGGCGGTACTGCGGCTCGGCCACGTACTGCTGGAGGTCCGGGGAGAAGAAGGCGATGCCCCACAGTCCGACCACCCCGGCCACGGCCAGGATCAGCCCGAACACGGCGTTGCGGGCGGTGCGGCGGTCGTCGAACAGGCCGGCGAACAGCCCCCCCCGCTGCTTCACCCCGGACGCCCGGACGGCCAGCCACTTGTCCGGCTCCTTCAGCCGGCTCTGGATGACCACGATGAGCAGGCCGGGCAGGATGCCGACCACGAACATCAGCCGCCACGGGGTGAGCGGCAGGCCGAGCAGGGTTAGCCCGTCCAGCGACCCGCCGGCCTTGAGCGCCCCGAACCACATGCTCAGCAGGGCGGCGGTGCAGTTGCCCAGCACGCTGGACGCCTGGAACAGCCCGAGGCAGAACGGCCGGGCCGGGTCGGGCATGGTTTCGGCGAGCAGCGTCACGGCGGCGGCGAACACCCCGCCCACGCCCAGCCCGGTGAGGAAGCGGTACAGGTAGAAGTCCGGCGTTCCCGTGGCGAAGGCGCTCAGCCCGGTGAACACGGCGTACAGCAGGATGGTGAGCATGAGCGTCTTGACCCGGCCGACCCGGTCGCCCATCACCCCGAAGCCGATGCCGCCGACCGCCCAGCCGAGCATAAAGACGCTGGTGGCGTAGGTGGCGGCGTTACCCACGTCGGCCGCCTGGAGGGCGGACCGGGCCGCCTCCGGCGTGGGGGCCGGCCGGCCTTGCTCGGCCGCCTTGTCGGCCAGCGCCCGGGTGAACGCCGGCAGCCGGGCGTCGGCGTCGGCCACCGCGGGCACCAGCTCGACCATGGCCGGCCGGCGGGCCAGCACGAACAACTGCTGGTCCATGCAGTCCATGTCCCAGGCCAGGCAGCAGACGACGAACACGAACCACTGGTACGGGCTGAGCAGCTTGAGCGTCCCCCAGCCGGTCGGGACGGGATCGGCGGGCGGGGGCAAGGCGGCGGACATGCAATCGCTCGGCGGGGGAGGGCGGGTCGGCTCCGGTATACCCGAACGGCCGGCCCGGTGCCAGCGGCCGGCATAGACTGACGGCGACAATTCCCGGAGCGGCCATGCCCCTGCCCGTCGTCACCCTGGTGCGGCACGGCGCCACCGAGTGGTCGGTCGCCGGACGGCACACCGGCCGTACCGACCTGCCGCTCACCGCCCGGGGCGAGGCCGACGCAGGCCGGCTGGGCGAGCGGTTGCAGCCGCTGGTCGGGCTGGCGGCATTCACCAGCCCACTGGTGCGAGCCGCCCACACGGCCCGGCTGGCCGGCCTGGCCGTGGTCGCCGATCCCGACCTGATGGAGTGGGACTACGGCAAGTATGAAGGGCTGACGACGACCGCCATCCGGGCCGCCCGGCCCGGCTGGGAATTGTTCCGCGACGGGTGCCCGGGGGGCGAGTCAATCGGTGACGTGGCCACCCGTGCCGACCGCGTGGTTGCCCGACTGCGAGACCTGGGGGCCGACGCGGTGGTGTTCGCCCACGGCCACCTGCTGCGGGTGTTGGCGGCCCGCTGGATCGGCCACCCGCCGGCGTTCGCCCGGCACCTGGCCCTGGGCACGGCGGCGGTGTGCCAACTCGGCACCGACCACGGCCCGGCCGAGCCGTGCCTGCGGCTCTGGAACGACCGCGGCCACTTGGCCGACTGAGCGCCGCTGGCCCGTATCATGTCCGCTTCCGAATGTGCAGGTGTGCCGATGGGGTCGCCGCTGGCGGTCGGGTTCCTGGGGGCCGGGCAGATGGCCACGGCGCTGGCCGTCGGCTGGGCCAAGGCCGGCCTGCTGGACCGCGCCATCAGCCTGGCCAGCGACCCGCACCCGGCCGCCCAGAGCAAGTTCGCCACCGCCACCAAACTGACCGCCATTACCTCCAACGCCGACCTGATGGCGGCGGCCGACCTGATCGTGCTGGCCGTCAAGCCGCAGACCCTCGACGGGGTGCTGAAAGAGGTCGCCCCGCTGGTCGAGCCGCGGCACCTTTTCGTGTCCATCGTCGCCGGGGCGACGCTGCACCGGCTGGCCGCCGCCCTCGGCCCGGCGGCCCGACTGGTGCGGGTGATGCCGAACACCCCGGCATTGGTCGGGGCCAGCGCCACCGGCGTCGCCGGCGGGTCGCCGGAGGACGCGGCCCTGGTCGAAAAGCTGTTCACGGCCGTCGGCGTGGCGGTGCGGGTGCCGGAGCCGCTGCTGGACGCCGTCACCGGGCTGAGCGGCAGCGGGCCGGCGTATGTGTTCGTCCTCATTGAGGCGCTGGCCGACGGCGGGGTGCGAGCCGGCCTGCCGCGGGACGTGGCCCTGAAGTTGGCCGCCCAGACGGTCCTCGGGTCGGCGAAAATGGTGCTGGAAACCGGCACCCACCCGGCCGCCCTGAAGGATGCGGTGGCCAGCCCCGGCGGCACCACCATCGCCGGGCTGCACGCCCTGGAACAGGCCGGTTTCCGGGCCGGACTGATGAACGCCGTTGCGGCAGCCGCGGCTCGCGCGGCCGAGCTGGGGAAGTCATGAATCAGGATTTGGTCCTCGTCTTCGACTTCGGGTCACAGTTCGCCCAACTCATCGCCCGGCGGGTGCGGGAGCAGAACGTCTTCTGCCAACTGGTGCGGCACGACCTGTCGGCCGCGCGGGTGAAGGAGCTGAACCCGAAGGGCATCATCCTGAGCGGCGGGCCGGCCAGCGTGTACGAGCCGGGGGCGCCGAAGCCCGACCCGGGCATCTTCGACCTCGGCGTGCCGGTGCTGGGCGTGTGCTACGGCCTCCAGGTGGCGGTGCAGGCGCTGGGCGGCCACGTCGCCCCGGCGGCGGCCCGGGAGTACGGCCGGGCCAACCTGACGGTCATCGACCCGGACCCGCTGTTCCGCGGCCACCCGACCGAGGCGCCGGTGTGGATGAGCCACGGCGACCAGGTCCACACGGCCGGCGGCGAGTTCGTCCCGCTGGCCGCCACCGACACCTGCCCGCTGGCGGCCGTCAAGCACCGCACCCGGCCGGTGTACGGCATCCAGTTCCACCCGGAGGTCAGCCACACCCCACACGGCGGGCAGGTGCTGGCCAACTTCCTGCGGGACGTGTGCGGCTGCCGCGGCGACTGGAAGACCGGCACCTTCATCGACCAGACCGTGACCCAGTTGCGGGAGCGGGTCGGCACCGGCCGGGTCATCTGCGGCCTGTCCGGTGGGGTCGATTCGGCCGTGTGTGCCGCCCTGCTGCTGCGGGCGATCGGGTCACAACTGACGTGCATCTACGTGGATAATGGGTTGATGCGGGCAGGCGAGACGGACCTCGTGCGGCACACCTTCCGCGACTGGTTCCAGGCCGACCTGCACGCCGTCGATGCCAAGGACCGCTTCCTGTCGGCCCTGGCCGGCGTCACCGACCCGCAGGAGAAGCGGCGTCGCATCGGCAAGGTGTTCATCGACGTGTTCCGGGCCGAGGCAGAGTCGATCCCGGACGCCCGCTTCCTGGCCCAGGGCACGCTCTACCCGGACGTGATCGAGAGCGGCGGGTCGGTGGACGGGCCGGCCGCGACGATCAAACTGCACCACAACGTCGGCGGCCTGCCGGCCGAACTCGGGTTCGAGCTGGTCGAACCGTTGCGCGACCTGTTCAAGGACGAGGTCCGCAAGGTCGGCCTCGAACTCGGCCTGCCGGACGAGCTGGTGTGGCGGCACCCGTTCCCCGGCCCCGGGCTGGCCGTGCGGATACTGGGTGACGTGACCGAAGACAAGCTTGCCGTGCTGCGGCAGGCCGACACCATCTTCCTGGACGAGCTTCAGCGGTCCGGCTGGTACCGGCGGTCGGCCCAGGCGTTCGCCGTGCTGCTGCCGGTGCAAAGTGTCGGGGTGATGGGCGACGGCCGCACCTACGAGGCCACCGTCTGCCTGCGGTGCGTGCAGACGGACGACTTCATGACGGCCGACTGGAGCCACCTGCCGCACGACCTGCTGGCCCGGGCATCCACGGCCATCACCAACCGGGTGAAGGGGGTCAACCGGGTGGTGTACGACGTGTCGAGCAAGCCGCCCGCCACCATCGAGTGGGAGTGATTCGTTTTGGTGGGACAGGCATTTCTGCCTGTCCGAGTCAGAGTTTGGACAGGCAGAAATGCCTGTCCCACCGAGGAACAATGAACCGGGCCGATGTCTGTGCCGGCGACGACCACGACGCCGTCGAGCGGCTTCAGGTGGTGCTGTCGGCCCTCGGCTGGCTGGCCGACGACACCTGGCACGACTCGCCGCTGGGCGTCGGGCTGACCCGGTTCCGCCGCGGGGCCGACGAGCTGACCGTATACCGCGACGCCTGGCTGGTGGACGTGGCCGGGCCGGCGGACGCCGTCGCGGCTATCCTGTCAGCGATGAGCGAGTAACCCACGAGGGCGGTTCATGCCGAAGGTCGCGGTCGGGTTCGGGCTGGCGCTGGTGGCCCTGGGGCTGCTGGCCTACTTCAGCCCGGACGTGCTGGGGGTGGGCAAGGACGGCAAGCCGGCCGAACCGGGGCACCCGTCGAGCCTGTCGCCGGTCGGCGTCGGCGGGCTGCTGCTGGTAGCCGGCCTGCTGTCTCTGGCGGCCCCCGGCCTGCGGAAGCACGCCATGCACGGGGCGGCGGCGGTCGGCCTGCTCGGCACCCTCGGCGGGCTGGTGCCGGTGATCTTGCGAAGCGTCCGCGTGGAGGAGGTGGCGGTAAAGGTCGGCCTCGGGATGGCGGTGCTGTCGGCCGTTTTCGTCGGCCTGTGCGTGAAATCGTTCATCGATGTCCGCAAGGCCCGGGAGCGGGCGGCCGGTGTTTCGTAGGGGACGCACGGTGTGCCGGTTGGCGAAGGACGGCACGCCATGCGTGCCCTACAGCCAGCTCTCGATCATGGCCGCGTAGTAGACGCCGCTCATGCCGGCCGGCTCCTTCGTTGTCACGGAATAGCCGCCATCCGGCTTGCGACAGCTCGCCAGAAACCGCCTCGCCGCCGTCGCTTCGGGCTTCGCTTTCAGCAGGTGCAGCGCCCGCATCACCCGGTAGCTGCTCTCCAGGTCGGAGTCGTCGGCCCCGGGTTTGGACCAGCCGCCGTCCGGCCGCTGGCCAGTCTGCAAAAACCCGGTCACCGCGTCGCGGGCCGGCACCTCCCGGCCGAGCCGCAGCTTGAAGGCGACCACCCCGCCCACATCCCGGGCGCCGCCGTCCCGCGGGCTACCGACAGCCAGCTCACCGGCCGTGTCGGCGATGGCGTCCCACGGGGCCAGGTCGAACGGGCAATCCTTGACGCCCCACGCCTCGACCGCCGCCCCGGCGATGCGAACCTCCTCCCACGACTTGGCGTTCGCCTTCAGGTAGTCGAGCGACTTGCGAACCGTGTCTCGCGGCACCCCGACCTCGACGGCCGTGATGACCCCGACGGCGGTGGCCGACACCGACACCTTGCCGCCTGGCTCCTCGGCGAAACCGCCGGTGGCCGGGTCAATGCAGCTCCGCACGAACGCCCGCAGCTTTTCAACGCCGGTGACTTGGCCGCCGAGCAGTTTGATGGCCTTCGACGCCCCGTTGACCGCCCGCAGGTTGGGCTTGCCGCCGGCCGTCACCCGGTACGCCCCGGTGGCCGGGTCGCGGAGCGCGTCGATGAACAAGAGCGTCTCGACCAATGCCGGTTGGGCAACGGCGAGCAGCAGGCAGACGAGCATCGGTCAACTCCCTTTGGGCCGGAAGGTCGACACGACGGCCTCGTTCGTGGTGAGCCGCGGGCCGCCGATCAGGTCGATGCAGTACGGCACCGCCGGCAACACGGCCAGCAGGCACTCGCGGATGGCGGTCGGCTTACCGGGCAGGTTGACGATGAGCGACTGGCCACGAATGCCGGCCGTCTGCCGCGACAGGATGGCCGTCGGTACGCTCCGCAGCGACACCGCCCGCATCAGTTCGCCGAACCCGGGGAGCAACTTCTGGCAGACGGCCTCGGTGGCTTCCGGGGTCACGTCCCGCGGGGCCGGGCCGGTGCCGCCGGTGGTGACGATCAGGCAACACCCCTCGTCGTCGGCCAGGGCGGTGAGCGTCGCCTGGATGCGGTCCTGCTCGTCCGGGACGACCCGCGGCACCGGCTCCCATTCGCAGGAAAGCATCTCCTGCAGGGCGGCGACAACGGCCGGGCCGCCGCGGTCCTCGTACTCGCCGCGGCTGGCCCGGTCGGACACGGTGACGACGCCGATGCGGATCATGGCCGACCCCGTGCGGTGGTGTGCGTATCCTAACCGCCTCTATCACCCGTGTCCGCGAGTTCAACATGGCTCCTTGGACTTTTCACTCGGCCGGCTCAGTGCTGTTCGGCCGAGGGGCGGCGGCGAAGGCCGGCGAAGTGGCCCGCCGGCTGCGGGCCGACCGGGCGTTCGTCGTCACCGACACCACGCTGGCCGGCAACGGGGTGCTGGACGCGGTGCGGGGACCGCTGCTGGCCGCCGGGATCACGGTGACGGTGTTCGAGGGGTGCGTGCCGGAGCCGCCGTCGGACGTGGTATACGCGGCCACCGAGGCGGCTCGTAAAGCGGGTGGCGGGCTGGTGGTCGGCCTCGGCGGCGGCAGCAACATGGACACGGCGAAACTCGTCGCCCTGCTGCTGGCCCACGGCGGCACGCTCGACGACTATGTGGGCGACTGCCGGGTGCCGGGGCCGATCGGGCCGCTGCTGTGCCTGCCGACGACGGCCGGCACCGGGTCGGAGGTGTCGCCGGCGGCGGTGTACACCGACACGGCCAAGCGGATGAAGGTGAGCTGTCTGAGCAACCACCTCCGCCCGGCGGCGGCCATCGTGGACCCGCTGCTGACCGTGGGCTGCCCGCCGAAGGTGACGGCTGATAGTGGGATTGATGCGCTGACTCATGCGATTGAGGCGCTGACGGCCGTGGATCATGACGAGTTCGTTCAGCGGCCGGGCGGTGAGACGGTGTACCAGGGGCGGAACCCATTGGCCCACGCCTTCGCGTCGCAGTGTATCACGCTCGTCGGCCGTCACCTGCGTCGGGCCGTCGCGGCTGGCGATGACTTGGACGCCCGGGAGGGCATGGCCCTCGCTGGAACGCTCGGCGGTTTGGCATTTAGCAACGCCGGGGTGACCCTGACCCATGCGATGGAGTATCCGGTCGGGGCGGCGGTGCATGTCAGCCACGGGGCTGGGAACGGGCTGCTGCTGCCGCACGTGATGCGGTACAACAGGAACATGGACGACCCTGTTTGGTACGGGTTGACTTACGGCCTAAACCCGAGGGCCGACGGTGAGTCGGACGCCGATGCAGCCGACGCCGTAGCCAAAATCTGTGCCGCCGTCGGCATCCCGACCCGGCTCCGCGACCTCGGCGTCACCGAGGACATGCTGCCTGGGTTTGCCGACAAGGCGTTCGCCGTCAAACGGCTGCTGCGGGTCAACCCGCGGATGCCCCAGTCGGCCGACGAACTGCTGGCGATCTACCGGGCGGCGTTCTAGGTTGCCGGCATGTCAACACTGCGTCGGGTGGGGGTGCCGCTGGCCGGAGTGGCGGTGTTGCTGGCCGTCGCCGGGCCGCTGCTGCAACGGTTCTTCGCCGACCCGAAGTTCCTGCCGCCGTTCGACTACCTCCAGTACTGGGCGGCGGGCCGGCTGCTGCTGGCCGGCGGCGACCCGTACGACGCCGACCAACTGCTCGCCCTCCAGGAGCCGGCCGGGTGGGACCGCGGGCAGGCGGTCATGATGTGGAACCCGCCGTGGGCGCTCACCCTGTTCGCCCCGGCCGGGCTGCTGCCGTGGCGGGTCGGGCACCTGCTCTGGGTGCTGGTTCAGGTCGGGCTGGGGGTGGGGTCCGGGGCCGCCCTGTGGCGGCTGGCCGGCGGCCGGGGGCACTGGCCGCTGGTGGTGTTCGCCGCCGTCAGCTTCTTCCCGGTCGTGTACTTGGTGACGAGCGGCCAGTGCAGCGGCTGGCTGGTGGCCGGGGTGACGGGCTTGCTGGCGGCCGTGCGGACCGGTCGGCCGTGGCTTGCCGCCGGGCTGGCCGTGGCCGCCGTCAAGCCGCACCTGCTGATCCCCGTCTGGCTAGTGCTGGCGCTGGACGCCACCGTGTCACGCCGCACCCGGGTCCTGCTCGGCTGGGGGGTGCTGGCCGGCGGGCTGATGGCCGCCGCCCCGCTGCTGGCCGACGCCGGCCTGTGGGACAAGTACCTGGCCGCGCTCGGCCGGCCGGCCACCGCCACGCACCCGCCGCTGTCCGGCTGGCGGCCGCCGCTCATCGGGTTCTGGGTGCGGCAGGCCGTCGCCCCGGACCAGTTCTGGATTCAGGCGGTGCCGACCGGGCTGGCGGCTGTGGGAACGGCGGTCCACTGGTGGCGGCGACGGGCCGGCTGGGACTGGGCACGTGAGCTACCAGTCCTGGTGCTGGTCGGCCTGCTGGCTTCCCCCTACGGGGCCTGGCCGACCGACCTCGTGCTGCTCATGGTGCCGCTGGCGGCGGCGGCCGCCCGGCTGGCCGACGCCCCGTCTCGGGTGCGGCTGGGGTTTGCGGCGGCCTATGTCCTTTGCAACGCCGTCGCCCTGACCGGCATGTCGAGTGAATACTTCGTGTGGGTGACGCCGGCCGCCTGCCTCGGCTGCTGGGTGGCGGCGCGAACCCCGCTCCGCCCGCCCGCTCCCGTCTAGAATCACCCGTGCCCTGTGGGGCGCACGGGGGGTTCGGCTCATGGGCGACGAGCGGCGGGTGGTGATCGTGGGCGGCGGGTTCGGCGGGCTGTACTGTGCCCGCGCCCTGGGCGGCAACTCGCGGGTGGCCGTCACTCTCATCGACCGCCGCAACTTCCACCTGTTCCAGCCGCTGCTGTACCAGGTGGCCACCGGCGCCCTGTCGCCGGCCAACATCGCCGGCCCGCTGCGGTCCATCGTGTCGAACAAGAAGAACGTCCGCACCGTCCTCGGCGAGGTGTCCGGGTTCGACATGGCCGGCAAGCGGGTTCTGCTCGCCGGCGGCGAGGCGGTGCCGTTCGACACCCTGGTGCTGGCCACCGGCAGCACCCACCACTACTTCGGCAAGGACCACTGGGAGAAGCTGGCCCCCGGCCTCAAGACCATCGAGGACGCGACCGAAATCCGGCACCGCATCCTGGCCGCGTTCGAGCGGGCCGAACTGGCCACGGACGCCGCCGAGCGGCGGCGGCTGCTGACGTTCGTGGTGGTCGGCGGCGGGCCGACCGGGTGCGAGATGGCCGGCGGCATCAGCGAGCTGGCCCGGCTGACCATGCGGCGGGACTTCCGCTCGGCCGACCTCGGGCAGACCCGGGTGGTGCTGATCGAGGGCCAGACGCGGGTGCTCGGGGCGTTCCCGGAGAAGCTGTCCGGCTGGGCGCTCCAGCACCTCCAGGAACTGAAGGTCGAGGTGCATCTCGATTGCCACGTCACCGACGTGCAGCCGGACCACGTGCTGTTCCAGCCGGACGGCGGCAAGGGCGCGGCGGTGCGGGTGGACACGGCGTGCATCGTCTGGGCGGCCGGGGTGAAGGCGTCGCCGCTGGGCAAGGCGCTGGCCGACGCCCTCGGGGTGACGACCGAGAAGCCCGGCCGGGTGGCCGTCGGCCCGGACTGTGCCGTGCCCGGCCACCCGGACGTGTTCGTGGTCGGCGACCTGGCCTACCAGCTCGGCAAGGACGGCAAGCCGCTGCCGGGCCTGGCGCCCGTCGCCATGCAGCAGGGGGCCTACGTGGCCGACGTGATCGAGGCCCAGGCCCGCGGCGTCGAGCCGCCCAAGCCGTTCCGCTACTGGGACAAGGGGACGATGGCGACCATCGGCCGCCGCAAAGCGGTGGCGGATGCCAAAGTCATGCTCCTGCGTGGCCGGCTGGCCTGGTTCGCCTGGCTGTTCGTCCACATCTTGTACCTGGCACGGTTCGAGAACCGGGTGCTGGTGCTGTTCCAGTGGATGTTCAACTACGTCACCCTGAACCGGGCCGCCCGGCTCATCACCGGCGGCCACTCGGACCCGGGGTACGGCATGTCGGCCGACGCCAAGTCCGCCAAGCCGGGGTCGGGCCACGGGGTCGGCCTCCAATGAGCCGGCCACTGGCGGTCGTCACCGGCGCGTCCGGCGGCATCGGGGCCGAGCTGGCCCGGTGTTTCGCCGCGGGTGGGCACGACCTCGTGCTGACTGCCCGCCGGGCCGACGAGCTGCACACGCTCGCCGCCGAGTTGGCGGGCGTCACCTGCCACGTCCTGCCGCTCGACTTGG
The DNA here is from genome assembly GCA_043787415.1 of Fimbriiglobus sp. Classification (GTDB taxonomy): domain Bacteria; phylum Planctomycetota; class Planctomycetia; order Gemmatales; family Gemmataceae; genus JAXMAZ01. Next base: position 62,409 of record JAYVUZ010000159.1, read on the forward strand.
CCGACCCGATGGCCCGGGGCGAACTCGTCGCCGGGCTGGCGGCCCGCGGCCTGACCGCCGACGTGCTGGTGGCGAACGCCGGGTTCGGGCTGTACGGCCCGTTTGCCGACAGCGACGAACGCCGGCTGCTCGACCTGCTCCAGGTGAACGTGACGGCCGTCACCCACCTCGTCCGGCTGCTGTTGCCGGGCATGGTCGAGCGGAAGCGGGGCCGCATCCTGACCGTGGCCAGCGTCGCCGCCTTCCAACCGGGGCCGCTGATGGCTGCGTATTATGCCAGCAAGGCGTACGTGCTCAGCCTGTCCGAGGCTCTGAGTTACGAGTGCCGGGGCACCGGGGTGACAGTGACGTGCCTGTGCCCCGGGCCGACGACCACGGGGTTCGCCTCGGCCGCCGTCATGGGCGACAGCAAGCTGTTCGACGGCCCCGGGGTGATGGACGCGAAAGCCGTTGCGGATGCCGGGTATCGCGGCTGCCTACAGGGTAAGAGGGTGGTCGTGCCCGGGGTACAGGACCGGCTGGGGGCGTTTTTCGGCCGGCACCTGCCGCGGCGGCTCATTTTGCCGCTCGTGGCCCGGGTGCAGGCCCGTAAGGAGGGCAGACCATGAAGGCGATGTGGAACGGGACGGTGCTGGCCGACAGCGAGGACACGGTGCTGGTCGAGGGCAACCACTACTTCCCACCAGACAGTCTGCGGATGGAGTACTTCACCCCGACGGCCACGCAATCGACGTGCGGGTGGAAGGGCACCTGCAACTACTACACGGTGACGGCGGGCGGGAAGGCCAACCCGGACTGCGCCTGGGTGTACCCGACGCCGAAGCCGGACGCCGCCCACATCACCGGCCGGGTGGCCTTCTGGAAGGGCGTCCAGGTCGGGGCGTGAGTGCCCGGCCGGGCACGCCGCGCGGGCGGCGTGCTACCCGGCCCGCATCTTCCGCTCTTCCTCGTACTTGTGCAGCTTGTTGTAAAGCGTCTTCAGGCTGATGCCGAGTTCGGCCGCCGTCTGCTGCTTGTTCTGCCCGTTCTTGGCGTACACTTGCAGAATGTAGTCCATTTCCACGTCGGACAGCGTCTTGCCGGGACCACCGGGTGACGCCGACACGGCCGCCGGCTGGACGAACGGCACCGTCGCCGGCGGGCCGGACGGGCGGGGCTGTCGCACGTCGTAGGGCAGGTGCTGGGGGCTGATCGGGGTGCCGCCGGAGACGATCCAGGCGTACTCCATCGCGTTGGCCAACTCCCGCACGTTGCCCTGCCAGTGGTACGCCGTCAGCGTGTCCAGGGCGTCCGGGGTGAGCAGCTCGGCCACCACGTCCAGCGGCTTCTTGGCCGCTCGGGACAGCAGGTGCCGGGCCAGGTCGGGGATGTCCGCCCGCCGCTCCCGCAGCGGCGGCAAATGCACGTGGAACATGTTCAGCCGGAACAGCAGGTCTTCGCGGAACTCGCCGTCGGCGATCATCTTCTTGAGGTCGCGGTTGGTGGCCGCCACCACCCGCACGTCGACGATCACCGGCTCGTTGGCACCGACCGGCCGGATCTCGCCGGCCTCCAGGAACCGCAGCAGCTTCACCTGGATGGGCTTGTCCAGCTCGGCCAGTTCGTCCAGGAACAGGGTGCCGCCGTCGGCCACCTCGAACATGCCCTTGCGGTCCCGCTCGGCCCCGCTGAACGCCCCCCGCTTGTGGCCGAACAGCTCGCTCTCGGCCAGGCTCTGCGTCAGCGCCCCGCAGTTGACCGGCACGAACGGGCCGTCCCGCCGCTTCGACTTCTGGAACAGGGCGCGGGCCACCACTTCCTTGCCCGTCCCCGTCTCGCCGGTGATGAGCACCCGGGCGTCGGTCGGGGCAATTTGATCGATCAGCCGCTGGACCGGCACCATCGCCGGGCTGGTGCCGATGAGCGTGCCCGGCCCCTCGGCCGCCTGCACCCGGCCCTCCAGCGCCGTCGCCTTCTGCTTGAGCCGCTTCTTGTCCGCCACCCGCAGCAGCACGGCCTCGATCTCGGCCATCTTACACGGCTTGCGGAGGTAGTCGCAGGCGCCCAGCCGCATGGCCTGCACCATGCTGTCCTCGGAGGCGTAGCCGGTCATCATGACGGCTTCGGTGTCCGGGCTGACGGCCTTGAGCCGCTGCAGCACCTCGATGCCGCTGATGCCCGGCATCCGCACGTCGAGGATGGCGGCGTCGAACCCCTGGGTGGCGATCACCCGCAGGGCGGTGGCCCCGTCCGGGCACACGACCACCTCGTGCCCGAGCCGGGGCAGTTCGGTCCGCATGACCTCTTGCAGGCTCCGCTCGTCGTCGACGAACAGCACCCGGAGGCGGGGTTGCTGGCTGGCCAAAGCTGTCTCCTCGTCCGTGGGCGGGCGTCAGGCCGCGACCCGTGCCGGGAACGGCAGGGTGGCGGGGGCACTACCGTCGGTGAGCGGCAGCCGCACGGTGAACGTGCTGCCGCGGCCGGGGCCGGGGCTGCTGGCCGTCACCGCCCCGCCGTGCTGGTCGATGATCTGGTGGCTGATGCTCAGCCCCAGCCCCGTCCCCTGGCCGGTCTTCGACCGGGTGAAGAACGGCTCGAAGATGTTCTGAAGCGTCTCGGTGGTCATGCCGCAGCCGGTGTCGGCGAAGGTCAGCTCGGCGGCGCCGCCCCGCTGGGCCAGCCGGATGTCCAGTACCCCGCCGGGGTCCATGCTGTCCAGGGCATTGACCACCACGTTCAGCACCACCGACTTGATTTCCGGGGCGCTGACCACCGCCGGCACCGGCCCGGGGTCGGCGAACCGCACCGTCTTGCCCCGGGCGTTCGGCGTCAGGGCCGTCATGTCCACCACGCTTTGCACGATCTGGGCCAGGTCGGCCGGCCCCCGCTGGCCGCCGCCGCGGGCGAAGTCGAGCAGCCGCTGGGTGATGTCTTTGCACCGCTGGGCCTCCTCCTGCATCATGCCCAGGTACTTGAACACCACCTCGGCCTCGCCGGCCGGGGCCTTGGTCAGCAGCCCCCGCAGCCGGTCGTCCAGCGCCTCCGAGCAGAAGGCGATGCTGGCCAGCGGGTTGTTGATCTCGTGGGCCACGCCGGCGGCCAGGAACCCGACGGACACCATCTTCTCGCTGCGGACGAGCTGCTTGGTCCGCTCGTTCACCTGCTGGATGAGGCCGTGGGTGATGTCCTTCACGCGGGCCGTCATGGCGTCGAATTCGGCCCCGAGTTCGGCCAGCTCGTCGTCCCCGGCGAGGCGGATGGGCTGGTCGAAGTCGCCGGCCCGTACCCGCTGCACCCCGGCCTGGAGCCGGCGGACGGGCACCGCCACCCACTCGCGGAAGTAGTACATCAGGGTGCCGAGCAGCAGCAGCCCGACGGCGGCGGCGGTGCCGACCACCACCAGGGCCAGGTCGTGGGTGCCACGGGACCGCTGCACCGACTTCTGGATGTCGTCGATCAGGTAGCCGTGCAGCCCGTTCACCAGCCCGACCAGCTTGGCGTGCAGGTCGCCGGCCGCGGTGTGGGGACCGATCAGCCGGCTGTCGCCGGTCCCGGACGCCGAGCCGGCCGCCGCCGCCTGGGCGACGGCCTGTTCCAGCCCAACTAGCACGGCCTCGATCTCGGCTAGCTGCTTGGCCTCGCTCGGGTCGGCCTCGGCCGGGCGGGGCGACTGCCGGTACCACGCGAGTACCCGGCCGGCGTGCTCCGCGGCAAAGGCGGCTCGCCGTTTTTCGAAGTCGATGGACGCCTCGCCGTCCTCGCGTTGCAGCCCGGGGGCGTCCTTGAACCAGCCGACCGCCCCCTGAAGCTGGTTGACGATCTGAAGCTCGCCGGCCTTGTCCCGGGTGAGGTCGGTGGTGGCCCGGTAGGCGGACAGCCCGGTGACGGTGCCGGCCAGCAGCAGGCCGACGGCGGCCAGCACCAAGCCGATGAGCAGCAGCAACTTGTGCCGCAGCCGCCAGGGACGGGCCACGGGGAACCTCCGTGTCTTCGGGCCGCCCGTCCCGTCCGTGGGAGGGGGTGTGTCGGCCCGGAGCGGGGCGAACTTTAACACGAACGCCCGGCGGCGCGGAGAGCAACTTTTACTACGGGCGGAGATTTTTACCGATCCGCATCAGGGAGCGGGGCAGGGCTGCTGAACGGTGGTGCGTCAGTGTGAGGCGAGTGGGGGGCGTAAGCCCCCTGATTGATGGCGGGTGTCACCGCCTCCACCAGTCATCAGGGGGCTTACGTCCGCCGCTCGCCTCACACTGACGCACCACCCGTTGGACTGGCCGTTTGACTGACGGGCGAATGGCGGTTAATCTGGATGCTCAGCAGTCAGTTGGCGGCCTGCACACGTCACGCCCGACCCCGGGGTTGCATCCGCCGCGGGGTCACTTCCCGTTGGAGGCCGAGATGCCCGAGGTCGTCAGCCGGGATCGGTTCCTCGGGTGTCTGCTTGGGCAGGCCGTCGGTGATGCCCTGGGTGCGCCGTTCGAGGGCTATCCGGCGGACTTCATCTACTGGCAATACGGCTCGATCCGCGAACAGTTGATCCGACTGCCAGACGGACCGCTCCGGTACACCGACGACACCCAGATGATGATCGGCGTGGCCGAAGACCTTCTCAACCACGACGAAATCCTTCCGGCAACCCTGATGGAACGGTTCGCTGCCCGCTACGACCCGGAGCGAGGTTACGGGGCGGGCGCCCGGCGTCTACTGGAGGCGGCCGCCGCGGGTGAGGATTGGGATCGGTTGGCCGAGACGCTCTTCCCCGGTGGGTCGTTCGGGAACGGGGCGGCCATGCGGGTGGCCCCGGTCGGGATGGTGTTCGCCCACGATTTGGTCCGGGCGACCGGGCAGGCGGTCGTGTCCGCCCGGGTGACACACCGCCACCCGCTCGGCATCGAAGGGGCGAGGCTGTTCGCCATCGCCGTGGCCCTGGCCAGCCGGGGGCCGCCGCTGGACCGCCGGGCGTTTTACCGCGAACTGGCCCGCGACTGCCGGGAGGAGGAGTTCGCGTGGCAACTGCGGGCCGCCCGCCGGTTGCGGGCGGGGCACTCCCTGGCCTTTCTCGGGAACAGCCTGCCGGCCCATCGGTCCGTCGTGACGGCGATCGCCTGCTTCACCTGTTCGCCGGACTCGTTCGAGGGCTGTATCGAGCGGGCCATCGCACAGGGGGACGACACGGATACACTGGCGGCTATGGCCGGCGCCCTGTGTGGGGCCTACCTGGGCGTGGATGCGATCCCCGCAGCGTGGATCGACAACCTCGAGCGCGGGCCGGACGGGCTGGACTACCTGCGGACCCTTGCCGATGGCCTCTGGCAGCTTCATGATCGGTTGGTGACTCGCACCGGCTAACCGCCCGGCCCGGCGGCGGTACACTCTCCCCCATGACCACCCCCGTCCCCGTCGGGCCGTACCGCGTCGGCGGCGGCTCGCCGCTGCTCTGGATCGCCGGCCCGTGCGTCATCGAGAGCCGCGACCACTGCCTCGGCGTGGCCGACGCGGTCCGCCACGTTGCCGATATGCTCGGCGTCCCGATGGTGTTCAAGGCGTCGTTCGACAAGGCCAACCGCTCCAGCGGCCAGTCGTTCCGTGGCGTCGGGCTGGACGCCGGGCTGAGGGTGCTGGACGACGTGCGGCAGGCCACCGGGCTGCCGGTCACGACCGACGTACACGAGGTGGCCCACTGCGTGCCCGCTGCCGAGGTGTGCGAGGTGCTGCAAATCCCCGCGTTCATGGCCCGGCAGACGGACCTGATCCTCGCGGCGGCGGCCACCGGCAAGGTGGTGAACGTGAAGAAGGGCCAGTTCATGGCCCCGTGGGACATGAAGAATGTGGTGGCCAAGTGCCGCGAGGTCGGCAACACCCGGACGCTCCTCACCGAGCGCGGCAGCACCTTCGGGTACGGCAACCTGGTCAACGACTTCCGGGCCATCCCGTGGATGCAGGAAACCGGCGCCCCGGTGATCTTTGACGCCACCCACAGCGTACAAACACCGGGGGCGTTGGGGGATCGCACCGGCGGCGACCGCCGGCTGGTGCCGACCCTCGCGCGGGCGGCGGTGGCGGCCGGCTGCGACGGCCTGTTCGTGGAGACGCACCCCGACCCGGACCGCGCCCCCAGCGACGGCCCGAACATGATCCCGCTGACCGACCTGCCGGCCCTGATCCGGGTGTGCCTGCGGTTGCGGGTGGCCCTGACCGACCCCGCCTGACCCCGAGAGCCTTGCCGATGCGCCTGCTCCCCCTGTTGGTGGTTGTCGGGCTGGTCGGGGCGGCAGGCTGTGGCACCCGGGCGAGCAAAGGGACGACCGGCCCGGCCGCCAAGGCGGCCGAAGACCCGTGGCCGGCGGCCGTCACCGCGTTGCGGAAGGAATCGACCCCCGGCGGCCTGGCACGGGTTCTCGGCGAGCTGTCGGCCGCCGCCGGCGGGGATGCCAAGTTCGCCCCAGAGGCTGTCCCGCCGTCGGCGGAGGCGGCCCTCAAAGACCTCGCCCGGCTGACCGACGACGACTTGAAGGCAATCCGCCCGGCCGGCTACTCGGCCCTCGACCCGCACTACCTGGCCGAGTGCCTGTACCTCCGCGACATCGCTCGCACCCTGGACGCCACCGGGCTGCCGCCGGACCAGAAAGCCCGGCGGGCGTTCGACTGGGTGTGCCGCCAGGTGGTGCTGGCCCCGGCGTCTCTGCCGGGCCGTGGTGTGTTCCCGCCGGCCCCGCCGACGTTGGTCCTTCGCCGCGGGGCCGGCAGCGGGCTGGAGCGGGCCTATGTCCTGCTCGCCCTCGGCCAACAAGTCGGCGTGAACTTCGCCCTGATCGGCCCGGCGGACGCCGCCGACAAGACCTGGCAGTTCGACCCGGCCCCACAGCCGAACCAGCCGCCGCGGGGGCCGTTCTGGGCGGTCGGGGTGCCGACCGGCGGCGGCGTGCTGCTGTTCGACCCGTGGCGGAACGTCCCGTTCACCAAGCCTGACAACCCGGCCCCGGTGACACTCGCCGAGGCGGTCGCCGACCCGGCCCTCGCCGCGGGCGTGCCGGCCGACCGGGTGAAGGCGTCGGTGCCGTTCTTGAGCGTGCCGCTGTCTGCCCTCGCCCCCCGGCTCAAGCGGCTGGAGGCCGAGCTGAAGGCCGACGCCCCGCGGCTGTTCGTGGACCTGCCGGCGGCGGCCAAGGCGTTCGCCGACCGCACCAAGTCGGCCCCGCAGGTGTGGAACCCGCCGGGCGACCTGTTCAGCTACCCGCGGGCGCTGGCCGGGTTCACCCCGGTGGCCGACGGTGGCACGCTGGCCGACCCGAACCTGCCGCTGCTGTTTAAGCGGAGCCAGGTGCCCGATTCGCTCATGCAGGCCGGTTTCGCCCCGGGGTTGGCCACCACCCCGACCGACCTCGGCGCACCGGACGCGGTGCAGCAGCTCCAGGCGGTGTCGCTGGGCCAGTTCGCCGAGCAGTTCCTGGTTGACCCGTCCCCCCGCGAGCGGACGCAACGTGGCCAGCCGGAGGCGGTGCGGCAACTGGTGGCCCTGCGGGACGACTTCCTGAAGGGGCAGGAGCGGCTGCGGACCGACCGCGACCGGGAGGCGGTCGTGCGGGAGTGGGTGGGCGAGGCCCGGGAGCGGTGCCGCAAGTTGGCCGCCGCCCGCGACCGCAACCCGGCCGCCCTGGCCGACGCCCAGGCGGCGTTCCAGAAGTTCTGGCAGGACAGCCGGCGGGCGTGGGCCGTCCTGGTGGACGTGGCCGTGACCGACGCCGGCGCCGCCGAGGCCACGTTCCTGCTGGCCCTGGTCCGGCACGAGCAGGCCGAGCGGGAGCAGGTCAAAGTCGCCCGCCAGCCGACGGCCGACGGCCGCCGCACGGCCGCCGACGCCTGGGCCGAGGCCCGCGGCTGGTGGGCGCGGTACGAGCCGTTCGCCGACGCCCAGGACAAAGCGTTCCCCGGCCGGGCCGCCCACGCCCGGCGGCTGGCCGCCGAGGCGGCCGGCAAGGGCGGGTGAGCCGGCCGCATCCCCGGCTACCTCCGGCCCGTCGGCAATGGTATGGTGGGGGGAACCCGCCGCCGCGAGGACGCCCGCCGATGAGCACGGTCGCCGACGAAGTGTTGGACCTGGCCCCCGCCTACGCCCCGGCCGCCCCCAAGATCGCCAACGTGCCCGGCCGGCTCGGGTCGCTGGCGGCCAACCTGTTCACGTCCCGGTTCGGCCTGCCGTGGAAACGGCGGCTGGCCCGGGCGGCCCTCATCATCCCCAGCATCCGCACCTACGAGACCCGGTTCCTGACGCTCAACGACGAGGACTTGCGGAAGGAGGCCATGCGGTTGCGGGGGCTGGCCCGGGGCGGCACCAGCCTGGACAAGCTCATCCCCCAGGCGTTCGGCCTGACCAGCGTGGCCATCCGCCGCATCCACGGGTTCCAGCCGTTCGACGTGCAGCTCGCGGCCGGCGTGGTCATGCACTACGGCGGCCTGGTGGAACTCGCCACCGGCGAGGGCAAGACGCTGTCCGCCGTGGCCCCGGCGTTCCTCAACGCGCTGCCGGGCAAGGGGGTCCACGTCACCACGGTGAACGACTACCTGGCCAAGCGGGACGCCGAGGAGATGGGGCCGGTGTACCAGCTGCTCGGCCTGAGCATCGGGTGCGTCCAGCAGAAGATGTCGGACGGCGACCGGCAGGCGGCCTACCGCTGCGACCTGACCTACGGCACGGCCAGCGAGTTCGGGTTCGACTTCCTGCGGGACCGCATGAAGGTCCGCGGCGGGCAGGCGGCGACGGCCCCGGTGTGGGCGCCGTGGTTCGGCGGCGGCGGGCCGACCGACCCGCGGGTGCAGCGGGAGCTGCACTACGCCATCGTGGACGAGGCCGACAGCATTTTCGTGGACGAGGCCCGGACGCCGCTCATCATCGCCAACCCGACCCGCCCGGCCACGCCGGAGGAGGCGGTGGTGTACCAGTGGGCGGACAAGCTGGTGCAGGACATGAAGCGGGACGAGCACTACAAGCTGGACGCCAAGAAGGACAAGCTGGAGCTGACCGACGCCGGCCGGTCGATCGTGCGGTACTCGAACCCGCCGGCCGGCCCGCACGCCCACGCCATGGACAAGATGATCGAGGCCATCGAAAAGGCGTTGCAGGCGTACTACCGCTTCCGGCTCGACCAGCACTACATGGTGAACAAGGAAGGTAAGATCGTCATTATCGACGAGGGCACCGGCCGGCCGATGCCCGACCGGCACTGGCGGGACGGGCTGCACCAGGCCGTCGAGGCCAAGGAGAAGGTGGGCATCACGGTGCAGAGCGACCACGCCGCGCAGATCACCTACCAGAACTTCTACAAGCTGTACAAGAAGCTGGCCGGCATGAGCGGGACGCTCATCCCCAACTTCCGCGAGATGCGGCGGGTGTACAAGCGGTGGGTGACCAAGGTGCCGACCAACCGGCCGGTCAAGCGGGTGCAGACGGCCGACGGCGTGTACCCGACCGAGGCGGCCAAGTTCCAGGCCGTGGCCGAGCAGATCCGCGGGCTGAACGCGGCCGGCCGGCCGGTGCTGGTCGGCACCCGGACGGTGGACAAGTCGGAGAAGCTCAGCGCCCTGCTGACCGAAATGGGCGTCGAGCATCAGGTGCTGAACGCCCGGCAGGACGCCAACGAGGCCCAGATCGTGGCCGCCGCCGGCCAGCCGGCCCGGGTGACGGTGGCCACCAACATGGCCGGCCGCGGCACCGACATCAAGCTGGGTACCGGGGTGGCCGGGCTGGGCGGGCTGCACGTCATCGGCACCGAGCGGCACGAGGCCGAGCGGATCGACCGCCAGCTCGCCGGCCGGGCCGGCCGGCAGGGCGACCCGGGGACGGCCCAGTTCTTCGTGTCGCTGGAAGACAACCTGCTCGAAGGGTTGGGCCAGAGGCGGCAGCGGAAGCTCGAAGACCTGGGCAAGAGTGGGGCCAGCCGGCCGTGGGCGGTGTTCCGCCGGCTGTTCAAGCGTGCCCAGCGGCGGATGGAGAAGAAGCACTACAAGCAGCGGCTCGACCTGATGCACTACGACAAGCAGCGGCAGGAGATGCTGCAAGACCTGGGGGCCGACCCGTATGTCGATTGAATACCACATGTGGCGGGCGGCCCAGATTCGCCAGGCGGCGGATGAGTTGGCGGCCGCCCAGGCGACCGGCCGGCCGACTCCGCTGCCGGACCACCTCCGGCCCCGCGCGGTCGAGTTGGCCACCTTCTACCGCGAGCTGCCGCAGCTCGTGGCCGACGGCGACGACGGCCGGTTCGTGGTCTTACGCGGTGACGCCATCGAGAGCGTCTGGGACACAGCCCGGGACGCCAACCAGCACGGCCACGACCGATTCGACGACGGCGAGTTCCTCACCGCGCGGGTCGATCTGCGGTGGTGCGAGGGACTGGAACGGTACTTCATCCGGGCCGTCCCGGAGTCGGCCTGATGGGCGTCCACCACGGCACGTCGTCGGCCACCCACGGCCCGGTCATCCGCGTGCGGCTGTCGCTCACCCGGGCTGAGGCCCGGCGGCGGACGCGGGCGAACTTGCCGCCGGCCGCTTCCATCGAAGTGGAGGCGCTAATCGACACCGGCGCGGAAGTGACTTGCATCTCGTCCGACGCGGTGCGCCGACTCGGTGCCGCACCGACCATGCTCGGCATGGTGAACACGGCGGCAATGTCTGGCCTGGCGGGGTCACTCGAGTATGTGCTCGACCTCAGAATCCCGAACCCGCGGGGGTCGATGGCGTCCGAGCTGGTCGTGACAGATCTGACTGTTTACGAGATCGACCTGCAAGGCTCCAACTACGAACTCCTTCTCGGCCGCGATGTCCTTGCTCACTGCGTCCTCGCCTTCGACGGCTTGACCGACTCGTTCACCCTGAGCCACTGACATGCTCGCCCTGCTGCTCGCCCTTGCCGCCCCGCCGGCCGACACCTGGCCCGGGTTCCGCGGCCCGGTCGGCGACGGGCACGCCGCCGGCAACCCGGTGACCCAGTGGGGCGAGACGGACAACGTCCGCTGGAAGGTGCCGGTCCACGACAAGGGCTGGTCGTCGCCGGTGGTGTGGGGCGATCAGGTGTGGGTGACGACCGCCAGCGAACGCGGTACCGACTTGTTCGCCGTGTGTTTCGACCGAGCCACCGGCAAAATAGCTCACGACCTGAAGCTGTTCACCCAGCCGCCGCCGGCCGACACCCGCCAGTACAACACATACGCCTCTTGCACCCCCGCCATTGAGGCGGGCCGGCTGTACGCCCACTTCGGCAGCTTCGGCACCGCCTGCGTGGACACCGCCTCGGGCAATACGCTCTGGCAGCGGCGGGACTTGCCGTGCGACCACTGGCGGGGGCCGGCGTCGTCCGTGTGCCTGTGGAAGGACCGGCTGTTCCTGCTGTACGACGGCCACGACGTGCAGTACGTCGCCTGCCTGGACACGGCCACCGGCAAGACCCGGTGGAAGACGGATCGCAACTTGCCGTACCCGTCCGACGGCGACCTCAAGAAGGGGTTCGCCACGGCAGCCGTTCTGGACATCGACGGCAAGTCGCAGGTGGTCTGCCCGGCCGCGACGGGCACCGTCGCTTACGACCCGGACACCGGCACCGAGCTGTGGAGGGTGGTCCACGGCGGCATGAACGAGGCCAGCCGACCGGTGCTGGCCCACGGGCTGGTCTACGTCACCGCCGGGCACACCGGCAGCCTGTGGGCGGTCAGGCCGGGCGGTGACGTGGCCTGGAAGCTGACCAAAGCCGCCCCGAGCCGGCCGTCGCCGCTCGTGAGTGGCGACCACCTGTACATGGTGAACGACACCGGCACCGCCTACTGCCTGGACGCCAAGACCGGCAAGGAACGTTGGCGCGAGACGCTCGGCGGTAAGTTCAGTGCGTCGCCGGTGCTGGCCGCCGGCCGGCTATACTTCTTCGCCGAGGACGGCAAAGGGTTCGTGCTGCCGGCGGCCCCAGAGTTTCAGACGCCGACCGTCAGCAAGCTGGACGGCCAGGTGCGGGCCAGCCCGGCCGTCGCCGGCGACGATCTGTTCGTCCGGACCTACACCCATCTGTACTGCATCGGGAAGTAGGGCACGGTTCACCGTGCCGATGCAGGCCGTTCCCCGCAGACGCGGCACGGTGAACCGTGCCCTACGCGTACACCTCCGGATTCACGCAGTCCGGTAGCCGTTCGCCCTGTAGCCCGCCGAGCAAGTTGGCCGCCGCCATGCGGGCCATCGCGTCCCGGGTGTCTACCGTGGCACTGGCGACGTGCGGGGCGATGACGCAGTTCGGCAGTCCGTACAGCTCGTGCGTCGGCGGCAGCGGCTCCGGGTCAGTCACGTCCAGCCCGGCGGCGAAAATCCGCTTCTGCCGCAGGGCGTCCGCGAGAGCCACCTGATCGACGTGTGCCCCGCGGGCCGTGTTCACGAACACGGCCGTCGGCTTCATGGCCGCGAACTGCTCGGCCCCGAACAGCCGCTGCGTCGTCGGGTTGAGGTCGGCGTGGACGCTGACGAAGTCGCTGGCCGCCAGCAGTTCGGCGAACTCCACCCGCCGCGCCCCGAGTTGGCGGTCGGCGTCCGGCTTCGGCGACCGGCTGGTGTACAGCACCGTCATACCCCAGCCGTGGTGCAGCCGCTTGGCCGTGGCGAAGCCGATGCGGCCCATGCCGACGATGCCGAGCGTCCGCCCGACCAGGTCGCGGCCGAGCCAGCCGGTCGGCTCCCAGGTGTGCCAGTTGCCGGCCTTCGCATCGGCCACCCCTTCGCCCAGCCGGCGGGCGGCGGCCAGCAGCAGCGTCACGGCAATGTCGGCCGTCGCCTCGGTCAGCACTCCCGGCGTGTTGCCCACGGGGATTTTGCGGGCCGTGCAGGCGGCCAGGTCGATGTTGTTCACCCCGACGGCGTACTGGCTGACCACCCGCAGCCGCGAGCCGGCGGCGACGACCGAGGCATCGATGCGGACGGTGAGCAGCGTCAGCAGGCCGTCGCAGCCGGCCACCCGCTCGCGGATCACCTCGACCGGCGGCGGCAGGCGGTGCGGCCACACGTCGGCGTCGCACGCTTCCAAGATCGACAGCAGCCCGGCTTCCGGGATGCGGCGGGTGAGGAACACCTTTGGTCGGGCCATGCGACACCCCGGCGGGTCATCCGCCGCGAGTGTACGCAGCGGTGGTGCTTTTTCAGCCGGCCCGTCCGCTCATCGGCTGCTGCGGCGGCGGTCGGCAGTTCAGCCCACTGCCCTGAACTGTCGCCAGGCTTGCCCCTACTGTACGCCCCGCTACGCGTCCGTCACGGCGGCGGACGCATGGCCCTCGCATCCTCCGATGCGGGCCATGTCACACGCCGGGCAGCAGCGGCAGCAGGTCGGCGAACGTGGTCAGCACCCGGTCCGGGCCGGCGGCCAGTGCCTCGGCCGGGTCGCCGGCCCCGCCGGGCACCAACCACACGGGCATCCCCGCCGCCCGCCCCGCTTCCACATCGACAGTCATATCCCCGACGTACACACATTCCGCGGGCGACGCGCCCAGCCGGCGGGCGGCCTCCAGTAGCATCGCCGGATCGGGCTTCGGCACCCCCACGTCGTCCGGCCCCAGCACTTCGGCGAACAGGTGGCCGACGCCTAGCCCGGCGACCAACGTCCGGGTGAACTCCACCCGCTTGTTGCTGCACACCGCCAGCTTGTAACCGCGGCGGGCGAGTTCGGCCAATGTGCCGGCCACCCCGGCGAACAGGTGTGTGCCGGCCAACATGGTGTCGGCGTGGTGCCGGCGGTACTCGACCGCGGCATCCGCCAGAGGGGCGGCGGGCACCAGCACTTTTAGCAGCTCGTTCAGCCCGTAGCCGACGTGCCCCCGCACCTCGACTTCCGTGAGCGGCGGCAGCCCGTACCCCCCGCGGACGTGGTTGGTACTGGCAGCGATGGCGGCGAACGAGTCGGCCAGGGTGCCGTCGAAGTCGAACAGCACGGCGCGAATCAGCATCGGGTGTTCCGGATCGGTTGGCCGAATCGCCGGCGGGTGACCGGCCCTCTTAGTTTGCGACCGGGTGCCAGTTTGGCACGGCCGGGCGACTCGATTCGTGGAGGTCATCCGAACCCGTGGTCGCGACCCGTTGCCGAAAAACGTGCTTCGGACAAGTCGCCGGCGGGCGGTTGCGAGCGGCGCGGCAAATGCAGTCCGTTGGGGAGACGGGGCGACGGGCGACGAGCCTTGCCCCGACCCGGAGCCGCTGGATGGCCGAGCCGACGCTAGCACTGGACCCCGAACCGGTCGCCCTCGATCGGCCGGCCGCCGACCTGCCGCCGCCGACGCCGGAGTTCGTGTTCCGCGAGTACGCGCCACGCATCTTCGCCGTCGCCCGCCGGCTGGTCGGCAACGAGGCCGACGCCGAGGACGTGACCCAAGATGTGCTGCTTCAGGTGGTGCGGAAGCTGCACACCTTCCGCGGCGAGTCCCAACTTCCCACCTGGCTACACCGGGTGACGGTGAACGCCGCCCTGGCCCTGCGGGAGAAGCGGGGTAACCGGCTCAAGCGGGAGTATGCCACCGGCGACGAAGCCATCCTGGACTCGGCCGGCGACGGCCCGGCGTTCACGGCCAGCGGGGTGAAATTGCCCCGCCCGCGTACCGACGCCCCGCCGGACGAGCTGATGCTGGCCGGCGAGCAGCGGGCGGTGATCGAAAAGGCGATCGGCCTGCTGCCCGACGGGTTCCGCGAAACCTACGTCTTGGCCGACGTGGAAGGGTTGCCGAACGCCGAGATCGCCGACATGCTGCACCTGACCGTGCCGGCGGTCAAGAGCCGGCTGCACCGCGCCCGGCTGCGGATGCGGGAGATGCTGGCCCCCCACTTCGCCGAGGACGTGGGGGTGGCGTCGTGACGTGCGAGGAACTGCTCGAACACCTGGCCGCATATGTGGCCTACGAGCTTCAGGCGGACGTGATCGCCCTGTTGGAGCGGCACGCCAGCGACTGCCCGTCCTGTGGCGGGATGGTCGAAACTTACCAGTTGACGCTCATCGTGGTGAGGGCACTGCCGAACCAGTGCGACCCGCTGCCGGACGGGGTGGCCAACCGACTACGAGCGGTGCTGGCCCGGGCAGGGTTCGAGGTGGGGTGAGCTGCCGGAGTGTGGGTTGCATCGGTTAGTGTTCCCCGGTACACTGCCTGGCGGCTGCGGCCACTCCGGGCCGTGTCACTTGCCGGAGAACTTCATGTCACACTGCAAACGTCGGCAGGCCCTCGGCCTCGTCGTGGCAGCCGGGCTAATCGCCGGCTTCGGGAACGAACGGCTTCCCCGTCCGCCGAGAAGCCGATGACCACCCGCGCCGCCGGCACGTTCGAGGTGAAGCTGGACAAGCAGTCGCTGGCCGACAAGGATGCCGACGCGAACCTCGGCCGGATGTCCGTCGACAAGACGTTTGCCGGCGACCTGGACGCCACTAGTCGGGGCGAAATGCTGTCGGCCATGACGGCGGTCAAGGGGTCGGCCGGATATGTGGCCATCGAGCGAGTGAGCGGCAAGCTTGGCGACCGCACCGGCACGTTCGTGTTGCAGCATACAGGCACTATGACCCGCGGCACGCCATCACTGGGTGTGACCGTGGTGCCCGACTCCGGCACCGGCGACTTGACCGGGCTGACCGGCACGATGACAATCGAGGTGGCCGGCGGCAAGCACTCGTATCAGTTCGAGTATACGCTGCCTGTAAAGCCCTGATCCGGGTGCCGCATCAGGCCGGCACCTTATGCCGTGTGTGACACGACTGCTCTTCGCGACAGCCGGACGGGTTACGGTCGAGCCGCCCGGCTGGCGGCCGTGACCTCCCGTGCCCGCTCGGCCAGCCCTCGCAGGTCCAGCTTGCCCGTCCCGAGTACCGGGAACTCGGCCACCTCGTAGCAGTCCCGCATGTCCGGCACCCACAAGTTCGGTAGCCCCCGCTTCCGCAAGCCCTCGAACGCCGCCGGCATTCGCTCCCGCAGCCCCGACCGGTGCAGCACCACCACCCGCTCGCCGCGGCGGTCGTCCGGTACCGCCGCCACCGCCAGCAGCCGCTCGCCGTCGGCCTGCAGCAGGTCGTGTAGCTCGTCGTCCAGCCGCTCCAGCGGCACCATCTCGCCGGCAATCTTGGCGAACCGGCTCAGCCGGCCGGTGATCCGCACGAAGCCGTCCGCCTCCACCAGGCCGATGTCGCCGGTCATGTACCAGCCGCCCCGCACCGCCGCCGCCGTCCGCTCCGGCTGGTGCAGGTAGCCGAGCATGACGTTCGGCCCGATCGCCCCGAGCATCCCCTCGGTGGCCGGCGGCAGCGGGGCGAAGGTGTCCGGGTCGAACGCCCTGGCACACACCCACGGGATCGGCTGGCCGATGGTGCCCGGCGAGTTGGCGATCTGCTTCAGCCCGCCCACCTCCACGTCCGGCAGGTTGGCCCCGACCACGGGACTCAGCTCGGTGGTACCGTACCCCTCCATCGGCAGCACGCCGAACGCCTTGCGGAACTCCTCGGCCACGCTCACCGGCAGCTTCTCCGCCCCACACACCATCAGCCGCAGCGACCGGAAGTCGTCCGGCCCGCACCGCCGCAGGTACAGCCGGACGAAGGTGGCCGTGCCCATCAGGATGGTGCAGCCGTACCGCCGGCACAGTTCGCCGATCTCCCGGCCCTGCCGCGGGTCCGGGTGATACACCGAAGCGAAGCCGATGAGCGGCGGCGCCCACATGTTGACGGTGTGCCCGAACACATGGAACACCGGCAGCGTGCTGAGCATCACGTCGCCGGGCCGCAGACTCACGTGCCGGCGGAACCCGTCCACGTTGCTGGCGATGTTGCGGTGGCTGAGCATCACCCCCTTCGGCTCGCCCGTGCTGCCGCTGCTGAACAGCACTGTACACACGTCGTCCAGCTCGCAGCGGATGCCCATGAGTCGCACCACCAGCCAGCCCGGCAGCAGCACGACGGCCAGCAGGCGGAGCAGCTTGCCGACCCCGCTCGCCTCGGCCAGGGCGTCTTCCAGCAGAAGCACCGTCACCCCGTCGGGCACCGATAGCGGGATTTTGGCGAGGAACCGCTTGGCCGTGACGACGTGCGTCAGCCCGGCTTGCTGGACCGCGGACGCCACCGGGTTGGGGCCGGCCGTGTAGTTCAGGTTGACCGTCGCCTTGCCCAGGCTCGTCACCGCCAGGTTGACCAGGGTCGCCCCGGTGCCGGTCGGCAGCCACAGGCCGACCCGCGGGTTGTCGCCCAGCTTCGGGGCCAGCCAGTCCTTGAGCGCCCAGACGGCGGTGCCGGCGCGGGCGAACGACAGCTTCCGCTCGCTGCCGGTGGCCCAATCGACGAACGCCGTCCGTCGCAGGGCACTGAACTGGCAGGCGGTGCGGACGAACTGCACCGGCGGCGGGTACAGCCGGTCGCTCTCTAGGATGCCGCAGCGGGCGTTGGCCTCCTGCACGGCCGCCCGCACCTCGGCAGCCGAACTGGTCGGCGGCAGTGGTTCGCCGAAGTAGACGGCCACCGGCCGGCGGAACGGGCCGCGGGGCTTCTTCCAGAAGATGCGGCCCTGCTCCCAGCTCAGCAGCGTGCCCCACAGGTTTTCCAGGAACACCGGCACCACCGGTACTGGCCGGGTTGTTTGCTTGAGGATGCGTTCCAGACCACGGCCGAACGGCAACAGGCAGCCGGTGCGGGTGAGCGTGCCTTCGGCGAACACCAGCACCGCCTCGCCGCGGTCCAGCGCGGCGGCGGCGGCATCGAGGGCCTCGCGGGACGACTTCGGCCCGGTCTTGCCGATGCGGACCAGCCGCCGGCGGATGAACGACAGCCCGAACCGCAGCACCGGGTTCTTGTCGAACCCGGCCCACACCACGAACGTCAGCGGCCGCGGCGACGCCGCCCAGAGCAGCAGCCAGTCCAGATAGGTGACGTGGTTCGACACCAACAGGACTGGCCCGGCGGCCGGGATGCGGTCGGCGTGGTGGACGCGGAAGCGGTACAGGCCGCGGGCCATCACCCAGAACAGCGGGCGGATGACCGCCGGCACGAACCAGGCGAAGGCGACATACGCCGGCGGCAGGGCGAGCAACCAGAGGGCGGCGGGCATGGCGGGGCGCCCTGGGGGAGTGGCGGGCGGGTCGGGCTAAAGTAGGCAGGGGGGCGGCTTTTCGGCGACCCCAACCGGACACCGGGTGGGCCGCTTCCCGCTTGCGTGTGTCACACCCCGGCGATATACCCCCCGGCGGAAATGCAAACGCCGCCGCGGGGTCGGGGGCGGTCGGCCGGCGTGGGGGACGTCGGTCGGCCGGACGCCGTGGCGGTCGGGAGGGGGCAGAATGCCGGCCGCCGTCGATCCACTCATCCGGGGGATACTGCGTGACGACTCACTCACTCGCGGGCTTGGGGACGTGGAGGCGCGGATGCTGGTGGACTGGGTGACCGACTGGGCCGAGCTGCTGGCCGAGGCCGCCAAGAGCGACGCCGACGCCGCGGGTATGGTCAACCGGCTGACCCGCCGGGGCAAGGCCATCCGCCGGTTCGTCCAGCTCTGGGGGGACGAGAAGACCCGCGGGGCGGCCCAGCAACTGGCCGCGTCCGAGCGGTTCGGCTGGCCGCTGCCGACTCGCAAGCGGGTCAACCCGCCGGACCTGATGCAGCAGATTCTGGCGTGGGAGAACCGGCACCCGGTGCGGTGAGGGTCCGCCTCCGGTTCGTGGCCCGAAGCGCGAGCGAGGGAAGTGCTCCTCGCTCGCGCTTCGGGCCACGAACCGGAGGCGGACCCGACGGCAGGTGGGTTTCCGCCAGTTGGGGGTTTTGGCGAGTTGTTGCCGCCGGCGGCACCCGCCGCACGCGGCCGCCGCGGATTTTCGACAATCTTGGCTACAGTCCAGCCGGGTCGCCCGTCATTGTTGGTGGGCGGCTCCGCTTGCGGCGCGGACGAACCGCACCGTATGATAGTGAGACTTCCGCCGAACCCGCCGGGCTGCCCGGTTCCACCGCTGACAAGGGTCGCCCGTGAGCACCAAGCCGACCGCCGAGTCACCCGTGGCCAGCAGCGACAAGCAGCGGTTCAGTAAACAGATCGACGCCGCTTTCGAGACGGCGTCCAAGCTGGCCGGCGGCAGCCTCGCCCCGGCCGAGTTCTACGAGCAGTTCCTGAACACCGCCCTCGGGGCCGTGGACGCCCCGGCCGGCGTCATCTGGCTGCGGACCCCGCAGGGGTTCCTCCAGATCGCCTGCCAGAAGGACTTGGACAAGGTCGGCCTGGACGCCAAACGGGGCGGCCGGCAGTGCCACAACGAAATACTGCGGCAGGTCTTCCAGAGCGCCCCGGCCCGGCCGGTGATGATGGCCCCCCAGGAGCGGCTCCAGGGCGTGCAGGCCGAACCCGGCGGCGTGCCGGCCGCCAACCTGACGGACTACTACGCCCTGTTCGCCCCGATCGTGGCCCAGGACAAGACCCCGATGGGGCTGCTGGAGGTCTTCCACGAGGCCAACCACGACCCCCGGCTGTACCAGACGTTCCTCCAGTACGCCGTCCAGATGGCCGGGTACGCCAGCCAGTACCACCAGTTCAGCAACGCCCGCCAGAGTGCCGGGCTGGAGAAGGTGTTCGGCCAGATCGAGGCGTTCGCCCGGCAGATTCACTCGTCCCTCAACCCGACCGAGGTGGCTTACCACGTCGCCAACGAGGGCCGGCGTTTGGTCGAAGCGGACCGGCTGTGCGTCGGCGTGCGGCACGGCAAGAAATGCACCGTCGAGGCGGTGTCCGGGGCGGACGTGGTGGAAAAGGCCAGCACCCACGTCCGGCGGATGCGGGCACTGTTCGACGCGGTCCTCAAGTTCGGCGATAAGCTGGTGTACAAGGGCGAGAAGGACGAGGGCCTGCCGCCGGACCTGGGCCGGGCGCTGGACGACTACCTGGCCGAGAGCCAGCCCAAGCTGCTGGTGGTGACGCCCATCCGGGACGACCGGGAGAAGGACAACGGCAAGCCGGCCCGGTCGGTGCTGCTGATGGAGTGCTTCAACCCGCCGGAGCAGGTCGAGCCGCTGGTGCAGAAACTGGACGTGGTCAGCAAGCACGCGGCCAACGCCCTGTACAACGCGGCCGAGATGCGGCGGGTGCCGTTCGGCTTCATCTGGCGGCCGGTGTCCGCCTTCCAGGAGAGCATCGGCGGCAAGCACCGGCTGTACTGGCTGCTGGGCACCGGGGCGGCCGTCGCCCTCGTCGCGGCGATGGTGCTGGTGCCGTACCCGCTCAAGATGTCCGCCACCGGCGAGTTCCTGCCCGAGCAGGTCAAGCAGGGGTTCGCCCCGTACGAGGGCGAGGTGCGGCAGATTCACGTCAAGCCGGGCGACGCGGTTCGGCCCGGGGCGCCGCTGTTTAGCTTGTTCAGTGCGACCCTCCAGCAGAAAATGGCTCAAATGGAGAGTGAGCGGCACCAGGCGCTGTTGAAGGTTCAGGAGTACGAGACTTTCCGGGCACGTGGCGGAATTCCGGCCGAGCAAGAGGCGCGGTATGTCCAAGAGATCACCTCCGGCCGGGCCACGGCGGAAGGCCGCGGCCGGCTGTTGGCCGACATGCAGCGGTCGTACGGGGCCATCCCCGGCAACCCAGGCCATTTCGTCGCCCGCGCCCCGGACTTCGACCCGGCCCTCCGGGCGCCATCCGGCTTGTGGAAGATCATCTCAAACGACAACCGGGAGCAACTCAACCACAAAACGGTCAAGCAGAACGAGCCGCTGCTGCGGCTGGGCGTGACCGACGGCGGGTGGCGGGGTGATCTGAAAATCCCTCAGCGGGCCATCGGCCACATCAAAAAGGCCTTAGTCACTCCGGGCAAGCATGTGGTGGACGAGACGAGCCGGGCGTACCTGCCGGTGGACGTGCTGTTCGCCAGTGACGCGTCCAAATCGTTCGTCGGCCGGCTGTACCTGGACGAGCTGGCCGCCCAGGCCGAGGCGAACCGGGACGACCACAACCAGAACGAGCCGGTGGTCACCGGGTATGTGCGGGTGCCCAAGCTGGACGACCTGACCGACGCCCAGAAGTCCGCCCTGTTCGTCGCCGGGCAGGAGGTCCACGTCCGCATCCGGTGCGGCGACCACGCCCTCGGGTACTCGCTGTTCCACGGCGTGTGGGAGTGGTTCTACGAGAAGGTGATCTTCTTCTTCTGAGCCGCCCTGTCGGGTGTCAAACCCGCCGTTCGGCCCGCGGACCGCCGCGGTGCCCGCCGGCCACCCTGAGTAACCCCGCTCCGCGTCCCTCTGTGGGAGTCCGACTCATGATCCGCGTTCGCCGCTGGGTGGCCGCCGCCGTACTCGGCGGGGCCGTCGCCCCGATGACTGCCTGCAACCCGATGACGTCCGGCTCGCCCGGAGACGCCGGCGACAAGCCAGCCCCCTCCGCCACGCACACCGACATCGGTGGTGACCTATACAAGCCGACGCCGGCCCCGAAGCCGGCCGACGCCGCCGGCATGGCGGCCGACCCGATCGTGGTGGCCAACGCCGTGGTGCAGAACAACGACCGGGTGCAGATCGCCGCCCAGGTGGACGCCAAGATCGAGCTGCTGGCCGTGCCGCTGGAGCCGAACGAGAAGGTGATGCCCGAGCGGATCGTCTACCACCCGCGGGACACCGAGCGGAAGAAGCCGTACCGCCGGCTCATGGTCGGCGACCTGATCAGCAAGGACCAGACCATCTGCCGGCTGGACGACCAGCTCGTCGAGGTGCAGGTAGTGTCCCTGCGGAACACGATCCGGGAACTCAAGCTGGCCATCGAAGAAGGCATCAAGGCCGAGAAGGCGACCGAAAAGATCGCCGACGCCTACGTTGGGGTCCGCGGAGTGGCCGACACCGAGCGGTGGTCCAACCTCTCGCTGGTCGCCCGGTACAAAGAGAACCGCATCCAAAGCCAGAAGGAGCTGGCCAAGACCGAGGGCGAACTGGTTCAGGCCGAGACCCAGACTGGCCGCTATTGGATTCAGAGCCAGATCAACGGCCGGGTGGTCAAACTGCTCAAGAACCAGGGCGAGTACGCCAAGGCGGGCGACCCCATCTTGGAGGTACAGGCTACCGACCGGGTGCGGATCGAGGGCAAGCTGGACATCGGCTACGGCGAGGTGGTGCGGCCGGGGATGCGGGTGCTGGTCGAGCCGAGCCGGCCGGTCAGCCCGACCGGCCCGAGCGTGTCGCACCGCCAGGAAGTCACCGGCGTGTGCGTCACCGGGCACGCCGGCCGGCCGCTGGTGGTGTCCGGCGGGCTGGACAACGCGGCCATCATCTGGGAGGCGGCCGGCGGCAAGTCGGCGGCCCGGCTGCCGCATCCGACCCCGGTCCGCAGCGTGGCCGCCACCGGCCGCGGCGTGAAAGCCCAGATGGTCGCCACCGGCGGGGATGACGGGGTCATCCGCATGTGGGACGTGTCCAACCCGGACCGGCTGTCGACCCGCGACCTGGACAAGTACTTCCCCGAATCGCACGGGGCGGCCGTCACCGCCCTGGCGTTCAGCCCGGACGGCCGGTTCCTGGCCAGCGCCGCCGGCCGGGACGTGTGGGTGTGGAGCGTGGCCGAGAAGAAGAAGTTGTACCAACTGCCCGGCGACCACCGGGACGCCGTCACGAGCCTGCGGTTCACCCCCCAGGCGACGCTCGTCACCGCCGCCCGGGACAAGGCCGTGCGGGTGTGGAAGCTGGGCGACAAGGGGGCCGCCCTGGCCGCCCTCATGGACCACCGCGGCGGTGCGGTGGACGTGCTGGGCGTGTCCACCGACGGCGGCAAGGTGCTGTTCGACAAGGACGCCGGCCGGCTGGACGTGGTCAACCTGGCCGACGAGCGGCCGCTCGGCAGTTTGCAGGCCAGCGGCGGCCGGTTCGCCGGGCTGGCCCTGTTCAGCCCCGACGACGGCCTGATCCTGACCGCCGGCGGCGAGGCCGACCAGCGGGGCGAGCTGGCTGTGTGGGAGGCCCCGCAGCCGGGCGGCCGGGCGGTCGAGCGGCGGCGGCTGCTCACCCGTGGCGGCCAGCCCGTCACCTGCGCGGCGTTCAGCCCGGACCCGGACAAGCCGTTCGTGGTGGCCGGCACGGCCGACGGGCTGGTGAGCACCTGGGCGGTGCCGGCGGCCGCCGAGCGGGGCCGGCAGATGGTGGCCGAGGTGGTGAGTGTCATGCCGGCCGACGCCCGCACGGTGACGCTGAGCGTGGAGATGGCCAACCCGACCGACCAGTTCCCGAACGGGCTGGCCGACCGCAGCCTGGCCACCATCATCCTGACCCCGGGCAGCGAGCCGGCGGCCCCACCGGCCGTCGTCCCGCCGTTAGTGAAGCCGGCCGGCGGGGTCGCCCCGATGGTCGGGGGCGTAGTGCCGGCCGGCGGCACGTCGCCGGCCGCGACCCGCGGGCCGTCCGAAGCCCCGCCCAAGCCGCTGCCGCCGGCCGCCGCTCCGAGTGGGGTGACCGTCCCGCCGGTGCCGGCCCCGGGCGGGCTGGGCAGCGGCAAGAAGTAGCAGCAACCTTCGTCTTGATCGGCGTGAGCCGCGACCGTTCACGCCTGCCTCCGGACCCGCCATGAACGCCGCCGAACTGCTCGACAACCCCGCGGAGCGTCGCAAGGAGGTGCGGCTGCGGGTCCGC
>JAYVUZ010000160.1:0-13542 GCA_043787415.1 Fimbriiglobus sp.
GCTTATCGATTTGGCACCTGACAACCAGATCGCAGAGGGCGACACGACATCGCCGACCGTGCCAGAGAGCGAGTGATTGAGGGGATTTCAACAGAGCAGCACCATGACAGTTCACCGTGGGAAAGGGGCGAGCCGGGAGAGTCCGTCCGAGCGGCGACCACCAACCATGCCGAGGTCGCACCCGACACTCGTCCGACATGATCGTGGAACACCACAAGGGATGCGGAGAGGTGGGGCGAGTTCGCGCGCGATGTGGGTCTGAAAACGCCCGCCCCTTGCAACGGGCGGGCTTCGCCCAACCGAGTCAGTAGCCCTTGACCGGGGTCGCAGGCAGTGACAGCTCGATGTCACCGCGTCGCACCGTCAGCACCGCCGCCCGGCCCGGCTTCACCAGGCTGGCGGCCAGGTACACGTCGGCCACGGAGTCGGTCCACCGGCCGTCGAGCGTGAGCAGCCGGTCGCCGGCCTGCAACCCGGCCTTCGCCGCCGGCGAGTCGGCGAACACTTCGGCCACCGTCACCCCGGGCTTGCCGTCGTCGGCCGCCTTCGCCGCGAACCCCCACAGCCCGGCCGCCCCGACCACCTTCGGCTCGCTACCCCGGTCGCCGGCCTTCAGCAGCCCTTGCGTCAGGTCGAGCAGGTAGTCGCCGGGCTTGAACCCGTTCGGCCGCAGGGTGAGCGTCTTGGCCTGGTAGTCCACGGTGGCCGCGAACTGGGCGAAGAACGGGAAGCCGACGATGCCCTCGATCGCCCCGAACTCGTCGGAGAACATCGAGCTGATGGCCGCAACGGTCGGGTGGTCCATGACCACGGCCGGCAGCTTCTCGGCCGTCGCGTCGCCGACTTTCAGCGTGCCCACGTCTACTTGTTGGATGTTGAACAGCCCGAACCCGAAGCCGCCGCCGACGCCGCCCTTGCTCTTGGCGAGCTTGGCGTCCTTGGCAACCCGAGTGTTGACCAGGTTGAGCGGGGCGCCGGTGTCGAAGATCAGGTTGTACGGCCCCTTGCCGTTGAGTGACACCTTCATGAGCATGTGCCGGCTAGGCAGCAGGGTGAACGGCACCGTCACCGCCGGGGCGGCCGACGCCTGGGCGACGACAACGGTTGCCAGAAGTGCGAACACGGTTACAGCCCCTTGCCGGCGGTGAGGGAGACGGGTTCGCCGGCCACCGTGAACGTGACCGCATCGCCGGCCTTGAGTGCTGCCAGTGCCTTGTCGAGCGCCTTGGCGTCGGGCAGCTCGCGGGTCTTGCCGCCGACCGTTACGGCCGCCAGCACGTCGCCCGACTTCAGCTTGGTGGCCGGGCCGTCGGCCAGCACGTGGGTGACGACCACCCGGCCGTCGCGGTCCTCGGCGGCGAAGCCGAGGAACCCCCGCGGCGAGGTCTCGAAGGTGGCCGACAGGCCCATGAACACCCCGAGCATCTTCATGACCGGGCCGAGAATCTCCAGCCCGCCCTGGCCGCCGCCGGTGCGGCCGAAGCCGACGGCCGGCGGCTGGAACCCGGCCAGCGGCACCCAGGTGAGGGCGTCGGCGGTGAAGTCGTAGGTGATGCGGAACTGGGCCAGCACGTTGTACCCGATCACCCCGTGCAGCTCGGCCCCGGCCAACCCGAGGCCGTTCATGCCTTCGAGTTGGAACAGATCCTCGACCCGTGCCTTCACGCCCGGCACCGTCAGCCCGCCCTCGACCTGGAACGTGTCGAACCGGCCCCACCCGTCGTCGCCGACCGTCAGCTTGATCTCGTCGGCCAGCTTCTTGGGCACGAACACGGCCGGGGCGCCGGTGTCGAGGATGAAGTTGAACGGCCCACGGTCGTTCAGCTTCACCCGCACCAGCACGTGCTTGGTGTCGGTCAGCCGGTACGGGATGCGGTGGGCCGCCGGCGGCTGGGCCGCCAGGAACGCGGCGAGGACTAGGGCGGTCACGGCTTCTCCAGTTTGGCCGGGTCGGTGCGGCTGACGCGGACCCGCTCGGTGCCCACCGGCGTGACGCCGACGAAGCCGAACAGCATCTCGCTGGTGGTCTCTTCACCGAAGTACACGGCCCGCGGCGGCCGGCTCGGGTTGTGCGGGTTCTTGTCGCTGTTGTCGTACACCGCCGCCACCTCCAGCTTGCTACCCGCCGGGGCGACGATGGGCGTCTTCAGCCAGTAGGTTTCCTGCCAGTTGTAGTCCCACTCGGGGATGTCGATGAGCGTCACGGCCTCGCCGCCGGGCGGGGTGAGGGTCATGCGGATCGACCGGCCGATCAGGTGCATGTGCGGCACCAGCGAGTGGATGGTGGCGTCGTGCTTGAGCCACACCGCCCCGCGGCCCTCGTAGTCACTCTTGCCGGCCGGGATGCGGACGAGCGGGCTGAGGCCGCCGACGGCCAGCGTCTGCCACACCTTTTCGACCGGCCCCTTGGCGAAGTACAGGCCGATGCGGAGGCGGTCCGTCTCCGGCTTGCCGGTGCGGTGGTAGTGGGCCTGGATGACCACGTCCGCCCCGCCGGGCAGGTGGAAGGCGGCGCCGGCCGGCAGCGTGGTGGCGAGCTGGCCCGGCGCCCAGCCGCCGATGCCGCCGACCGTCGGCACGCCCGGCCGCTTGGGGTCGGGCAGCGGGACGAACCCGACACCCATCGCCGCCGGGTAGCCGGGGCCGCCGTCCGGGCCGGGCGTCTCCAGCTCGTGGGTCTTCGCCTCCATCTGCCGCGCCCGGCCGCTCACGTCCCAGAAGTTGAGCGTGTGGTGGACCACCTTCGGGTTGCCCGGCTTCACCTCGTAGCCGACGACGTAGCGGTCGTCGGCCAGCCCGGTCGGCAGCACGAACGCCCGGAACAGGTCCGGTCCGGTGGGGCCGACGCGGAACTCCTCGCCGACGGTCAGCACCAGGTCCGGCGGGCCGTTCTGCCAGTCGTCCGAGTAGCTGGCCGGCGGCGGGGCATCCTTCGCATCCCCCTCGGCACACCCGGCATCGACCCACTTCGCCAGCGTCGCCTTCTCGGCGTCCGTCAGGCCGCGCTGGTTGCTGAACCCGCCAGGCGGGCCGGCCTGCGGCTTCCACGGCGGCATCCGCCGGTCGGCGGTGTAGGTCACGATGTCGTCGGCCCAGCGGTTGGCCTGTTTGTAGGTGAGCAAACTGAACGGCCCGACCTGCCCGGGGCGGTGGCAGCCCTGGCAGTTCTTCTGGAGGATCGGCTCCACGTCCTTATGGAAGGTCGGCCCAGTGGCGGCGGCGGACTGGTTCGGCCGGGGGATCGGGCAGCCGACGGCGATCGTCTCGGGGGTGGCGACCGGGCGGCCGTCGAGCACCGCGTCCAGGGCGGTGCGGAGGTCGTGCGACGTGACCGGCTTCGGCTTGAGCCGGGCGGCGAACCCGTCGTCGATGCGGCCGCGGTAGCGGACTTGCCGGGCGGCGTCGAGGACGACGGCACACGGCACAGTCGTCACCTTCAAGGCGTCGGCGGCGGTCAGGTGCGGGTCGGCGACCAGCGGGAAGGCCAGCTCGAAGCCGGCGGCGTGCTTGCGGACGGCGTCCAGCGGCTCGTCGCCTGGCACCACTCCGACCAGCGTCACCCCGCGGCCGGCCACCTCCCGGCTCAGGGCGTTCAGCCCGGCAACGGTGCTGTTCGACACTGGGCAGTCGAACGACAAGAACACGACGACGGTGGCCCGCGCGCCGGCCCCGCTCAGGAGGTCGAGCGGCCGGCCGGTCAGATCGACGGCGGGCAAGGCGGCGACCAGGCCGGCGAACACGGAACAGGCGAGTAACAGGCCGGTCATGTGCGACGCTCCAGTGACTCCGCAGTTTACGCGATGCGGCCGACCGGGGCAAACGGCTTGACTCTACCCCCCCCGCCCCAGACAACCAGTCTCACCGCCCACGAGAGCCGCCGTGCCCGCCCTGACCGCCGTCGAAGTCGCGTTGCGAAGCGTCCAGCCGGCGGTGCGGCTGGTGCGGGCGCGGCACCTGGCCCGGGTGCGGGCGGAACTCGGTGGCCTCGGCGACCCGTTGCCGGTGTGGCACGCCGGCGACCTGCTCCTGCCGCAGCCGGACGACGTTCGCCCGCGGCTGGCCGGGCCGGCGCTGTTGCGGGCGTACTGGCGGCGGCTCCTGCAAGCGGACGTACTCCGCCGACTCGACGGCATCGGTGAAGCGGAAGCCGCCGACAAGCTCGCGGCACTCGGCGGGGACGCGGCGGCCGAGGTGCGGGCGGTCCTCGTCGCCGACCACCTCGTGCCGGCCGACGCCGACGACCGGGCCGTGTACCGCGCGTTCGCCGCCGTCGCCGCGGAGTGCCTGTGCTTCGATCCGGCGCGGCTCGGCCGCGTCTTCCCGCTGCTGGCTGAAGACGCACCACTGTGGCGGAAGCTGTCGACGGAACTGCAACTGACGCCGGCGCGGGACCGGCTCAAACCGCCCGGCGCGGCCCCGGCCGACGACCACACGCCGCGGCCCCGGCACGTCCGGCGGGTGGTCGAGGACGCATCCGCCGCGGTGCGCGACGCCTTGTCTCGGGGCAACCGGGTGCGGGCGGCGGTGACGCTGGCGCGGGCCGGCGACGCGGCCGCCGCCCGCACCCTCCGCGACGGGCTGGTGGCCGAATTGGCCCGCACCCTGAATTGGGACGTGGCCACCGCCGACCATTGGGACACCGCCCTCCGCCCGCTGCTGACCGCCTGCCGGGACGCCGGCTGGGGCCGGGCCGCCCGCTGCCTGTACGACCTCCAGCGGATCGTCACCGACTTGTCCGGCGAACCGGCCACGCTCGACCCGTGGGGTTGGATGTGGTCGCTCGGCCGGCGACCGCTCCACGCCCCGACGCCGCACGCCCGGCCGGTGCGGCTGCTGCGGCACCTGACCACCGCCCGCAACCACCTGCGTGGCGTCGAGATGTCTGGCCGCGACCGCGACCGACTGGACGAGCTGTTGTGCGAAGCCCGGCACGCGGCCGAAGTCGTGGTGCGGGCCGACGGCGAGCCGGCGGTGCGGGCGGCCGTCGTCGCCGCCGGGCTGGTGCCGGCGACCGACGCCGAACACGTCGCCCTGGACGCGGTCGCCGCCGAGGTGGTGGACCGGGTGGCCGAGCGGGGGTTCGCCCGGTTCGCCGACCTGCGGGACGCGGTGGCCCGCAACGCCCTCAAGCTGCCCGACCTGACCGGCCCCGGCGAGTGGTGGCGGGGCGACGCCCTGCTGCGGGCCGACCGCGTCCTCGGCGGGCAACTGGCCGGGGTGTACCGCCCGGCGGAAAGCTACCTGCGGGCCGTCCACCGCGCCACGGCGGCGGCGTTCGGCACCGCGGCCGGCCGGTGGCTGGCCCTGTGGGTGCTGCTGCCGTTCGGCGGCGGCGTCGTGGCCGTCGAGTTCGCCAAGTACGTCGCCCTGGAGGTGACCCACCTGCGGGGCTGGGTGCGGACCACGTTCATGGATGCGCAGCCGGCCCTGCCGGTGCCCGACCCGCTCGACGACTACCTGGACGACTACACCGAGGTGGCCGTCGTCAAGGCGCACTCCGAGCTGGCGCTCAACGGCCCGTCGCTGGCCGTCGCCTTCGCCGTCGGGCTGGTGTTCCTGCTGCTCATCCACTCGCCGGCGGCCCGCCGGCGGCTGGCCGCCGGGGTGGCGGCGGCGGCCGGCTTCCTGTTCGTCCGGCTGCCGCGTGCGGTGTGGCGGTCGCCGCCGGTGCGGGCGGTGCGCGAGAACCCGCTGGTGCGGGCGGCCTGGCGGGAGGCCGGCACGGCGGTCGTCGCCGCGGTTCTGGTCGCGGGCGGGTTGGCCCTGGCCGGGGCCGGGTGGCCGCGGCTGCTGCTCGGGGCTGGCGGAACCTTCGCGGCCGTGTTCGCCGTCACCAGCACGCCGCTCGGCCGGCGGCTGGAGGACGACATCTGGGAGGCGCTGGCGGACCTGTGGCGGGCGGTCCGGCACGGCCTCGTCGCCGGGCTGGCGGCCGTGTTCCGCGAGGCCGCCGACCGGGTCGAACGGGGGCTGTACGCGGTGGACGAGTGGCTGCGGTTCCGCCCGGCCGACGCCCGGCCGACGCTCGCCCTGAAGGTGGCCGTCGCCACCGTCTGGGAGCCGCTGGCGTACCTGCTGCGGTTCGGCTTCTACCTGCTGTTCGAGCCGCAGGTGAACCCGGTCAAGCACTTCCCGGTCGTCACCGTCGGGCACAAGCTGCTGCTGCCGATGGCCCCGTCGCTGGCGTCGGCGGTCGGGTCGGACTGGATCGCCGGCGGTATTCTGACCGGCACGCCCGGGGTGTTCGGGTTCGTCGCCTGGGAGCTGAAGGAGAGCTGGCGGCTGTACGCGGCCAACCGCCCGGCCGAGCCGCCGCCGGCAGTGGTCGGGCACCACGGCGAAACGGTGCGGGGGCTGCTCGTGCCCGGCTTCCGCCGCGGCACCGTGCCCAAGCTGTTCGCCCGGCTGCGGCGGGCCGACGACCGGCGGCGGGTCGCCGATGTCACCCACCAGCGACACGCCGTCGAGCACGCGGCCGGCCGGTTCGTGGAGCGGCACCTGGTCGCGGTGTTGGAGCGGTCGCCGGCCTGGGCCGGGCTGTCGCCGGCGGCGGGTCCGGTACGGGTCGGGGTGCGGACACTGGAGGTGTTGCTGGCCGTGCCGGAACTCGGCGGCGGGTCGCTACGGCTGGTGTTTGTCAACGCGGGCGGCGAGTTGGCGGCCCGGGTCGCGTGGTTCGAGTGGCCGGAACCGTTGTCCGCCGAGCGGGTGACGGCTCTCCGCGCGGCGGTGGCCGACTTCTGTCGGTTGGCCGGGGTGGCACCTGCCTGGACCGAAACCACCGCCTGCCGTCCCATCGTCGAGAGTTAGATGAACGACCGACTTCAACTGACCCCGGTGGAAGCCCGGCCGTCCCGGCCACCTTCTTCGACCTGAGCTACGGCACGGCCGGCATCGCTGCTGCAACACCGCTGGGGGTGGTAACCGACGTCGCCGCCCCGCCGGACGGGTCGGTCGTCGCCGTCGGCGAGTCGGTCTGCCCGGCGGCGCGGCCGACTTCGGGGTGCTGAAACTGACCCCCGCCGGCCGGCCCGGCGGTCGGCACGAACGGGCTGGCAACCATCCCGCCTGCCGACCCGGACGGGGCGGCCGAGAGCCTGCGCATGACGGCCACTGTGGACGACGCCACCCTTGTTCCCGAACAGCGTGGCCGTAGGCAGGAACACACGGTTACTGGCATCGGCCGCCGAGTGGTCCGGCGGAGCAACGGTTCAGCTCACGGTCCGGAACGCCTGTTGGTGGCGGCCGGGTTCGGCGGCGGGTCATGTGTGGCCGGCCACAACGGCAAGATGGTGTGGGCGGGGGGTCACGCCGGCCCGACTGTTCGCCGGCCTGTTGGTGTTCGAGCAGATGCTGCGGAACGGGTTGTACCTGGCGGCCGGCGACCTGGACGGGGTGACGGTGGCCGACTTCTTCGCCGGCGACCAGGCCGACGGCACCGGCATGCGGGTGACGGACAAAGACGAAGACGGGGACAGCCGGGCCGACCTGATGACGGCCGTCGGCCGGCGGGTCAGCAGCCACCTCGGGAAGCCGCTGACCGGCGGGGCGACCCCGGCGTTCGCCTTCGACCCGCTGGCCGACAGCCCGGCCGGGGTATTCGTGGGCTGAGCGGCCGGCACTACCGCCGGGAGTGTGCCCGCCACGCGGCCCAGTCGTCGGCCGTCCGCCGGGCCATGCGGCGGGCGGCGTCGGCCAGCCAGCCGTCCGGGCGACGGGCCAAGTCGGCCAGGATCAGGCCGGCCGCCCCGGCGGTGCCGAGATGGACGTTCGCCGTCTCGGACCCCATCGCCCGGAGCAGCCGGCCGGCGTCGGCCTTCGCCAGCAGCGGCAGTTCGATCCGGGAACAGCGGGGTGCCAGCCGGCGGACCACCCAACGGTCGCCGGGGGCGTAGAACGGGTCGGCTGCCCGTACCGCCCGGCCGACGGCCTCGGCCGCCCGGCTGCGGCCGGTCACGCTGGCCGCCCAGGCGGTGGCCGGCGGGGCGGCGGCTTTGGCCTCCCGGCACACCTGCCCGCCGGCCCATTCGGCCAGCGCGACGTATCGCGGCCGGCCCAGGCTACCCACCCCAGCCCGCGGCCGGGGTCGGAACTCGACGGCCAGCCCGGCGGCCGGCATCAGCCCGACCAGTGCCGCCCAGGCGTCGGCCGGCGGGTCGGCCGGGGGCAGTTCGAGCAGCGCGAGGAGCTTGGTCCAGAAACTGGCCGGCTCGCGGTCGGCCGCCGTGGCCAGTGCTCGCAGATGTGGGTTTCGTTCTTCGAGCACATACGGCCGACCGCCGGCCGTCAGGGCGCGGGTGTAGCCGGTCAGGACGGCGTCGCAGGCCGGCCGCAGTTTCACCGCCAGCCCGCCCCCGGCCAGCCGAACGCTGGCCGCCAGCCGCACCAGGTCGTGGGTGTACGGCAGGTCGTCGGCCTCGTCGAAGTCGTTCACGCCCCAGCACAGCCGGGCGTCGGCGTCCCGCCAGGTGCCGAAGTTCTCCACGTGTAGGTCGCCGACGGCCAGCACCCGGGGGGCGTCGGCGAGTGCTTGTTCTTCGGGCCACCTGTGTGCCCAGAGGTAGTAGGTGCCGCGGAAGAACGGGAACGGGTCGGTCGGGTCGGCGAGCAGCCGGTGCTTGTGACGAAGGTCGTCTGCGACCAGCGGAACGCCGACGGTGGCGGCCAGCCATGCCTCGTAATCGGCGGTAGCAGCGACAACGGACATGCCGGCGATTGTACGAACGGCTGCGGAAATTGGGCGTTGAGGGACTCGAAGCGGTTGCAGCGAACCCCGAGAATCATAGCAATTTGGCACACTCAGATACCTCCCCTGGTGCGGAATCCGGTGCAGTTGATCCGGACACATTCGCTTTGGCTCAACTGCTGTCAGCGCTCACTCCCGAGCAGCGGGCGGCAATCGCCAGCTTTCTACATCCCGAGTGACAGGCGGAAAATCAAAGTGGTTTAATAGTCGCACCACAGGTTGCACTGGTTCCATTTGATGTTACGTACACGTATCGACGCGAAGGCCGATTTAGTGTTTTCACCTGGCCGACTCGGCTGGTACACTCCGCATCCGACCAAGTTGTGCGAGACAAACGGCCATGCCTCTGCCGGTGCTGATCGACAACCCGATCCTGAACTCGCCGTTCGCCGAACCCGCCAAGCACTTCCGGTTCGACGCCGACAACCGCATCACCGCCGAGGTGGTCGCCGGCCGCCGGCCGAGTGCGTCCTACCTGCCAGTGGCCGCCCCCAAGAAGAAGGTCAAACAGCCCGACCTGTTCACCGGGGTGCCGGACGAGCGGCGGGTGGAGAATGACTTCGTCAACCGGGTCCGCCAGCGGGTCAAGCTGTGGCGGGACCGCGGCCACCCCCACGTCACCCCGGCCACCCGGCTGCTGCTCGACCACTGGTCGGTCCCCGGCCGGGTGCGGCAACTGTTCTTCTGCCAGGTGGAGGCGGTCGAGACGATGGTGTTTCTGACGGAGGTGGCCAAGCAGACCACCTACGGGGACGACTGGATCGAGAAGGAACTGAAGGACGCGGCCGACGCCGCCGGCACGGCTCTCTTCCGCCTGGCCTGCAAGATGGCCACGGGCAGCGGCAAGACGGCCGTCATGTCCATGCTCATCGCCTGGCACACGCTCAACAAGCGTCGCAGCCCGAAGGACAACCGCTTCACCGACTCGTTCCTCGTGGTCGCCCCGGGCATCACCATCCGCGACCGGCTACGGGTGCTGCTGCCGAGCGACCCGGGCAACTACTACCGCGGGCTGGACATCGTGCCGGCCGAGTTGATGCCCGACCTGGGCACGGCCCGCATCGTCATCTCCAACTTCCACGCCTTTCAGACCCGCGAGTTCGGCGACGCCGGCGGCCTCACCAAGAGGCTGGTGACGGTCAACACCCCCGGAGCGTTCACCGAGTCGCCCGACCAGATGGTGGTTCGGGTGTGCCGGGAACTCGGCCAACGGCGGGAACTGGTCGTCCTCAACGATGAGGCCCACCACTGCTACCGCGGTCGGCCGGCGGACAAGGCCGACAAACTGACCGGGGACGACAAGAAGGAGGCCGACCGGCGGGCCGAGGAAGCCCGGCTGTGGCTGACCGGGCTGGAGGCCGTCCACGCCAAGCTCGGCGTCAAGGCGGTGTACGACCTGTCGGCCACCCCGTTCTACCTCAAGGGGTCGGGCTACCCCGAGGGGACGCTGTTCCCGTGGGTGGTGTCCGACTTTTCGCTCATTGATGCCATCGAGAGCGGCATCGTCAAGGTGCCCCGGGTGCCGGTGGCCGACAACGCCTTGGCCGGCGACTACCCGAAGTACCGAAACCTGTGGGTCCACATCCGGGACGGGCTGCCCAAGAAGGGCCAGCAGCCTGCCGGCTCGCAGTGGGTGCCGCCGCAGGAGCTACAGGGGGCGCTGGAGAGCCTGTACCAGCACTACCAGGCCCGGTTCGCCGAGTGGGAGCGGGACGAGGACGCCCGGTCGCCCGGCCGCACGCCGCCGGTGTTCATCGTGGTCTGCAACAACACCACGGTCAGCCGGCTGGTGTTCGAGTACGTCGCCGGCCGGGAAACCGACACCGCCCACCCGGACGGGGCGGCGGTGGCGGCCCCGGGCAAGCTGCCCCTGTTTAGTAACGTCCGGGACAACCGCTGGCTGCACCGGCCGAACACCATTCTCGTGGACAGCGAGCAGTTCGACTCGGACGCCGGCCTGTCGGCCGAGTTCAAGGCGGCGGCCGGCCCGGAGATCGAGGCGTTCAAAGCCGAGTACCGCACCCGCTACCCCGGCCGGGACACGGACGCGCTCACCGACGTGGACCTGATGCGGGAGGTGATGAACACCGTCGGCAAGCCCGGCAAGCTCGGCGAGCAGGTGCGGTGCGTGGTGTCCGTGTCGATGCTGACCGAAGGCTGGGACGCCAACACCGTCACGCACGTCCTGGGGGTGCGGGCGTTCGGGACGCAACTGCTGTGCGAGCAGGTGGTCGGCCGCGGCTTGCGGCGGATGAGCTACGCCCTGAACGACGCCGGCCATTTCGACCCCGAATACGCCGACGTGTACGGGGTGCCGTTCGCCTTCATCCCGTGTGCCGGCATCGGTGCCGAGCGGGAAAAGAAGGTGG
Organism: Fimbriiglobus sp.; assembly: GCA_043787415.1. Classification (GTDB taxonomy): domain Bacteria; phylum Planctomycetota; class Planctomycetia; order Gemmatales; family Gemmataceae; genus JAXMAZ01. The sequence continues at coordinate 11,116 of JAYVUZ010000160.1, forward strand.
TGCAAAAGCCGGGTAAGGTGCAAGCCATGCCCGAGCGGCTGGTGGCCCACCCGCACCTGGAGATCACCTTTCCGAAGGTGCTGGGCTATCGGTACGAGGTGCCGGCCGAGGTGCTGCGGGCCGACTTCACCAGCGCCCCGCGGGTTGTCCTCAGCACGTCGGAGACGCCCAACTGGGTTGAGAACGCCCCGCTCGTCGGCAAGACGGTGATCCTGACTCTGGACCACCTAAAGACAATTCGCCCCCAGACCGTGGCGTTCGAGTTGTCCGCCCATCTGCAGCAGACTTACTACCCCCATCAGGTCTGGCTGCTGCCGCAACTAGTTGCCATCGTTCGCCGGTGGATGGAAACCGGCGGGGTGGACTACGGCGACGAGACGTGCCCCGGCCTGCTGCTGTTCGCCCAGAAGAAGCACTTGGCGGCCGAGGTCATCAGCAAGGCCATATCCAAGGCGTCCGCCGGGGCCGAGCGAATAAGGGCTACCCTACCGGACGAGGGGGCGGTCGGCAGCACGACGGGCGTGAGCTATGACACCATAAAGTCCACCATCCCGACCGACCCGCAGCGGTGTCACATCAATCTTGTTCCGCTCGACAGCAATTGGGAGGAACTGGTGGCCAAGAAGCTGGAACGCATGGACGAGGTGAGAGCGTATGTGAAGAACCAGAACCTCGGGTTCCGCATCCCGTACACCCACGAGGGCCGGCCGGGCAATTACTACCCGGACCTGATCGTAAGGGTGGACGACGGCCGCGGGGCCGGCGACATGCTCAACCTCGTGGTGGAAGTGAGCGGGCAGAAGAAGGCCGACAAAGACGCCAAGGTGGCGACGGCCCGGGAACTGTGGGTGCCGGCGGTGAACAACGAGCGGCGGTTCGGCCGGTGGGCCTTCCACGAGATCGACAACCCGGACAAGGCCATGCAGAGTGTCCGGGCGTTCCTGGCCGGGTATACTGGCGGCGGAGGTGCGTCGTGAGTCTGGAAGGCACGTATCAGGGCGGGGTGATCGTTCTCGACCCCGGCAGCCCGCCCATCCCCGAGGGCACCCGCGTCGAGGTGGCCCCCCGCACCGGCATGGAGCCGGTCATCAACAAGACGCCGGGCGTCTGCGGCGGCCGGGCGTGCGTCGGCAACCGGCGGCTACCTGTCTGGTCGCTGGTGGCGACCGGCCGCGGCGGGGTTCCGGACGACGAGCTGATGACGTACTTCTGTACCACCCCGCTCAGCCGGGACGAGCTGGCGGCGGCCCGCGAGTACGCCCGCCGCCACCCGGCCGAGATCGACCGGGACATCCGCGAAAACACCGAGGCCGCGTAGATGGCCGCCCTGTACGCCGACGAGAACTTCTCGTTCCGGGTGGCGGACGAGCTGCGGGCCGGCGGACACGACGTGCTGACCGCCCGGGACGACGGCCGGGCCAACCTCCGCATCCCGGACCCGCTGGTGCTGGCCCGGGCTACCGAACTCGGCCGGGCGGTCGTCACCTTCGACCGCCCGGACTACGTCGCCTTGCACCGGCACGACCCGGCCCACGCCGGCATCGTCGCCGTGTCCCGGGACGACGACGTGCCGGCCGTGTCCGCCCGCATCCTGGCCGCCCTCGCCGGCGTCACCGACCTGGCCGGCCGCCTACTCACCGTCGATCTCCCCAGCCGCCCCCGCCCGACGGTGCCCTGATGGCCAAGAAGCCCGCCACCAAGCCCAAGCCCGCCGCCGCCCCGGCGGTGGACGCTCTCACCCACACCGGGGCCAATCGCCTCAACACACCCACCCGGGAAACGCTCCGGTACGCCAGCGACGACCCGCACCCGCCGGCGCTGTACCCCCGCGACCCGTCGCTCGTCCCGCAACTGGTGTGGAAGGGCAAGGACCAGCAGGACGCCCACCCGCTGACCGTGCCGGCCGTGCCGGTGTACGTGCAGGAGAAGGTCCACCCGCGGGCCATCATCGACGACGTGCTGCGTCAGGCGAAGGCCGGCCAGCCGGTGGCCGACCTGTTCGCCGACTTCAACGGGCTGGACGACCTGTCCAAGAAGCTCGACTTCTACCAGCACACCCAGCACTGGACGAACCGGCTCATCCTCGGCGACAGCCTGCTGGTGATGGCCTCCCTCGCGGAGAAGGAGCGGCTGCGGGGCACGGTGCAGTGCATCTACTTCGACCCGCCCTACGGCATCAAATTCAACAGTAACTTCCAGTGGAGCACGACGAGTCGAACGGTTACAGATGGGAAGGCTGACCACATCACGAGGGAGCCTGAACAAGTCAAGGCCTTTCGCGACACTTGGCGTGACGGCATTCATAGCTACCTTACTTACCTCCGTGATCGGCTAACTGTTGCGCGTGATTTGTTAGCTGATTCGGGCTCAATCTTCGTGCAGATTGGGGATGCAAATGTGCATCGAGTTCGGGCCGTAATGGATGAA
>JAYVUZ010000161.1:0-33622 GCA_043787415.1 Fimbriiglobus sp.
GCCCACCGTCGGGTCGCTGGGCGCGAACGGTGGGCCTCGAAGACTCGGCACCACCCTACAACGAACCCATGCTCACCGACCCGTCCGCCGTGCCGTCGCCGGCGCTCCTGTTCGTGCCGGCGGTCATCCGGGCCAACATCGCCCGCATCGTCGAGCTGGCCGGCGACCCGGTCCGGCTGCGGCCGCACGTCAAGACCCACAAGACGGCCGAGGTGGTGCGGCTGCAACTCGCCGCCGGCGTCACCAGGCACAAGTGCGCCACCGTCGCCGAGGCCGAGGTGCTGGCGCAGGCGGGTGCCCCGGACGTGCTACTCGCCTACCCGGTGGTCGGCCCGACCGGGCAGCGGCTGGCGGCGCTGGCGCGGCTGTTCCCCGCGACCGCCTTCTCGGCCCTGGTGGACTGCGACGCCGGGGCCGACAACCTCGCCGCGGCGATGAAACTCGCCGGCACGCCGCTCGGCTTCCTGGTCGATCTGAACGTCGGCCAGGACCGCACCGGCATCGCCCTCGACCGGGCCGCTGCGCTGTACCGCCGGGCGGCGGGCCTCGGGCTGACGCCCAACGGCCTGCACGCCTACGACGGCCACCACCGCCAGCCGCCGGCCGAGCGCGAGGCGGCAGTACGGGCCGGGTTCGCCCCGGTGCTGGCCCTGCGGGCGGAGCTGGAAGCCGAGGGGCTGCCGGTGCCGCGCGTGGTGGCCGGCGGCACCCCGACGTTCCCGGTGTACGCCGCCATGCGGGACGTGCCGGGGCTGGAGTGTTCGCCCGGCACCTACGTGCTGCACGACCACGGGTACGGGGCCACGGTGCCGGACCTGACCGGCCTGCGGCCGGCGGCCCTGCTGCTGACGCGGGTGGTGAGCAAGCCGACGGCGACCCGGGTGACGTTCGACCTGGGCACGAAGGCGGTGGCCAGCGACCCGCCGCTGGCCAAGCGGCTGCACCTGCTCGACGCCCCGCCGCACGAGGTGGTGGCGCACAACGAGGAGCACCTGGTGATCGAGACGCCGGAGGCGGCTCGGTACGCCGTCGGGGACGTGGCGTATGCGGTGCCGGGGCACGTCTGCCCGTCGGTGGCACTGCACCGCACGGCGCTAGTGGTGGACGCCGGGCGGGTGGTCGGGGAGTGGGTGATTTCGGCGCGGGACCGGGTGCTGACGGTGTAGGGCACGTTTCAACGTGCCGTCCTCGCAGCGGGTCGCGCGAGGACGGCACGTCGAAACGTGCCCTACGTCAGTCGTCCTCGTCGTCGTCGTCCGCTTCCTCCAGCTCGCCGGCCTCGTCGTCCACCGCCCCCTCCACCTCGGCGAACCCCTTCCGCACCCGCTCGTCGCGGAGCGTCACCAGGGCGAAGATGCCGGCCAAGAGCGGGACGATGCCGAACACCGCCCCGATCATGGCCCAGGCGTAGCTCTCCAGGGCCTGCATCTTGCTCGCCCCGATGGCGATGATGCTGGCCCACAGCAGCCCCACCAGCCCGGCGAAGATGATGACCACCTGCTCGGCGATCTCCTCGTCGCTCGGCGGGGCGTCGGTGAACACCAGCGGGAACAGCCCGACGACGACGGCCCCGACCGACGCGATGCCGGTGACGGCCGCCTCGGCCACCAGCAGGTTGGTCGGCAGCACCAAGAGCGCCTGGGCCGGGCCGCGGGCCGACTTCTTGAACTTGTCGGCCATGTTCAGAAACTTCGGCTTGTTCACCTCGGCCAGCCGGAGTTCTTCCTCCGTCTCCTTGATCACCCCGTAGGCACTGATGTCGTCCTCGTCGTCGGCGGCCGGCTTGGGGGCCGGCTTGGGGGCGGCCGGCTTGGCGGCGGCCGGCTTGGCCACCGGCTTGGCGGGCTTCGGTTTGCGGTCGTCGGCCATGTGCGAACCCTCGACGTGCGTGGCCAGCGGCGGCCACGCCTACACACTACTCCCCGCGTCCGGCTTCCGCCAGACGCTGAGTGCCGCCCGCTGGCCGAGCACCCGCACCGGCAGCCCCCGCGTCTTCACCCAGCCGTAGGCTTGCAGCGGCCGGTCCAGGGCCTCCTCCTCCATCACCAGGAACACCGCCCGGCCGCCCGGCCGCAGCACCCGCTGCCACTCGGCGGCGGCGGCGGCGTACAGCGGCGGGATCAGGTTGGGCGACTCCAACTGCTTGCCGAACGGTGGGTTGGACACGATGCGGTCCACGCTCGCCGTCGGCAGCGGCAGCCGCCGGGCGTCCCACCGCACCAGTGTGGCCGGGCCGACCCGGTCCAGGTTCTGGCCGGTCACGTACATGGCGTTCGGGTCCACGTCCCCGCCGAGGATCGTCACCGGGTCGCCCCGCCGCTGGCCGGCCGTCTGGATGGCCTCGGCCAGGATGGTGCCGGCCCCGCACATGGGGTCCAGGATGGTCATGCCGGGGCCGACCCCGGCGAGGCGCACCATCGCCGCCGCCACGGTCGGCCGCAGGGACGCCAGGACGTGGTCCTCCTTGTAGGTGCGGTGCCGCATGGTGCGGTCGGACAGCCGCACGCCGCACACGGCCGTCTTGCCGCGGATGGTCAGCCACACCTCGACCCAGGCGTTCTCGTCGGTCAGGCTCCAGGTGGCCGGGATTTTGCCGCCCAGCCCCTCGATGAGGGCCGCCCGGGCGTCCCGCCGCTTGTAGGCGTGCTCGCCCTGCATCTGGCAGACGAGGTGGAACGTCGGCTTGCCCTTGGCCTTCGGGCGGACGCCGTGGTGCTTGGCGAACAGGCCCGGCCAGTCCGGCTTCTTGACCGTCCACTGGCGGATGTTGGCCAGGTCGGGCGGGCGGTAGGTGAGGGTGTCGCTGCCCCAGGCGAGCAGGAAGATGTCCTCGGTGGTGCGGAGCTGGAGCAGCTTGGGCGTCACCTCGGGGACGGTGAACACGACGGTGCCGCGGCTGGTCTTCTTGACGGTGCCGCCGAGGTCGCGGGTGATCTCGTCGGCGGCGACCGGCTCCAGCCCGGTCTGCACCTGGGCGTACAGCGGCACCGGGCCGGCGGGGGCGTCGTGGGTGGGGCGGCGGGGCATTGCGGGCACGTCGGGGAAAGGGGTATGATACTTAGCGGGCGGTTGCCACGGGGGAGGAACTTGCCATGGTCGAGATCGCGGACGACGAGGTGATGCGGCAGGCGGAGGCGGCCGGGTGGGCGGCCAACCCGCGGGCGGCCCGGCTGTCGGCCGAACACGCCGAGCTGGCCCACGCCTTGCCGTACGAGGAGGTGACGACGGAGCAAGGGTTCCATGATCTGGACGCGGCTCACGCGGTGATGGCTACCGACGCCATCGCCCCGCACTACGGCCGGTATGTCGTGTTCCACCACGGCCGGCTGCTCGGCAGCCGGCCGGACCCGGTCCAGGCGGTGGTCGAGCTAGGCCGGGAACACGGCATCAACCCGGTTAACCTGTATGTGGCTAAGGCGTTCGACCCGAGAGTGGAGTTGGTCAGCCCGGACGACTTCTACTGATGGCCCGCGTCCACCTGTCGTTGCGGCATTCGACCTCCGCCGGCCGGTCGTACCCCCGGCTGTACGCCCGGGCGGCGTTCGGCCGGTGGCCGGTACCCGTCGATTGCATCGTGGACACCGGCTCCCCCCACCCGATCCTGCCCTGGCGGCTCTGGCGGGACATCGCGGACGTGCGGGCGACGGTCGGCCTCGACGCGGCCCCGACCCCGCTCCCCTCCTTCGACGTGGCCGGCCGCCGGTACTCGTACCGCTGGGGCCGGTTGCCGGTCACCCTGCTCGACTGGGCCGGTGGCCCGCCGCTCCCGCCGGTCCGGGTGCTCTGTCTGTTGTGCGTCGCCCGGCTGGACGCCTCCTCACTGCCCGAACTCCCCGCTCCTGTCCTCGGCCTCGGCGGCGGGCTGTTCGACGGCCGCTACCTGACCCTCACCCCCGGGCCGGCGACCGCCGCCTGGGTGCAGGACGTTCCGCCCGCCCCGCAATCCTCGGCCCCGGCCGCAGGCAGCCTGTGAGGTGTCGGCAAAACGTGCCGACCCTGACGGGTTTTTCGCCGCCCCGTCCGGCGAACGTCCCGGTCGTGAGCTAGGGTTTCCCGACGCCACGCCTCGCGGGGATTCTGCCGTGCCGACCACGACCAAGCTCCGCCGCCTGGACACCCCGTTCCTGCAAGCCGTCCTCAAGAGCGGGCTGCTCAACCCGGACGACGTCATCGGCTTCCTCGGCGAGCACGACCCGGACGGCAAGACCACCAGCGACCCCATCGCCCTGGCCTACCTGATGGTCCGCAAGAAGCTGCTGACCAAATTCCAGGCCATGCACCTGCTCAACGGCAAGACGCAGGGGTTCAAGCTCGGCCGGTACGTGGTGCTGGAGGGCGTCCGCCAGGACCGCGTCGGCATGGTGTTCCTGGCCGAGGACAAGAACATCGGCCGCAAGGTGTTCATCAAGGTGCTGCCGACCGACCGGGTGAACGACCCGGTGGTGTTCGGGGCGTTCGTCAAGGAAGTGCAGGCGGCGGCCCGGGTGGAACACACCAACGCCGCCCGGGTGATCGACATGGACAGCCAGAACGGCACCCACTACGTGGTGACGGAGTACGTGGCCGGGGTGACGCTCGACAAGGTGGTGGCCGGCAGCGGCCCGCTGCCAGCCAACACGGCCGCCCAGTACGCCGCCCAGGCGGCCGTCGCCCTGTACCACGCCCACCGGCAGGGGCTGTACCACCGGGACGTCAAGCCGGCCAACCTGGCGGTGACCGAGAACGGCACCCTCAAGCTGCTCGACCTCGGGCTGACGCACATGCTGGAAAACCCGTGGAAGCACGTCACCCGGCGGATCAGCACCGAGGAGTACGCCGACGAGATCGGGCACATCGCCCCGGAGCAGGCGTGGGGCAGCGAGCCGGACGCCCGCAGCGACGTGTACATGCTCGGCAGCACCCTGTACTACCTGCTCACCGGCCGGCCGCCGTTCCCCGGGTGCGCCACCGAGGCCATGACCGCCCGCCAGCTCGAGCCGGTGCCGGCCCCGTCGCTCATCCGGCCGGACGTGCCCCGGGAGCTGGACGCCATCGTGCAGAAGATGGGTAGTCAGCACCCGCACGAGCGGTACCAGAGCGCGGCCGAGGTGGTGGCGGCCCTGCACCCGTGGCTGCCGCTGGCCCAGTGGGTGACGCTGGCCGCCGGGCTGTCGTCCCCGGAGCCGGCGGCGGCCGACCGGCCGGCGGCGGTGGCCCCGGTCCGGAAGAGCCTGTTCGGGCGGTTGTTCGGCCGGTAGCCGGCGGGGGCCTATGCTAGGCGGTGCGCGGCGTCCGCCGCACTTCCCCCCCGTCGAGGCCCTCTCATGACCCGTCTCGCCCTGCTGGCCGCCGTGCTGGCGATCGCCGGCTGCTCGGCCGACTCCAAGCCGGCCGCCGTCCCGGCCCGGCCCAGCATGACCGACCCCAACCTGCGGGACGACGCCAAGCGGGCGGCCATGACCCCGCCGACCGGCGGCAAGATGGACATGGAGAAGAAGTAGCCGGACGGGGGTCGCCCGTCGCCCCTGCTCAGGCTGTTCCCGCGTCGGCGTAGTGGCTGCGTAGGGCACGCCCCGCGTGCCGTCTGGCCGGCGGCACGCGGGGCGTGCCCTACGGCCGCGGCGACCCGCTACGCTGACTCGGGAATTGATCGAGTGTGCCGGCCGAACCGCGGCCCGCCCGCCAGTAGCCCCTCGGCCGACCTCCCGAGCACGGAGATGACCGCCGGCTCGTTGGCCACCTTCGCCGTCAGCACCGCCCCGTGCAGGTAGGCCAGCAGCGTCTCGGCCGCAGCCCGCGCCCGCTTGCCGCCGGCCGGCACGCCGAGCAGTCCGGCCGTCACCGGGGCCAGTTCGGCCACCCACCCGGCGGTCACCTCGGCCAGCACGGCCCGCACCCGCTCGTCGGTCGCCTTGTCGGCGTCCGGCACCGGCCCCTTGCGGGGGGCGGCCACGAACCGCCGGCCGCACCCCCGGCAGCGGAAGCTCGGCGCGCCCGACCGAGACGGGCCGCTGCGGACGACGGTTGTACCTGTGCAGCGGGGGCATGGCGGGGGTGCATCCGGCATCCGGTCAGTCCACGAGGGTGCCGGCGTTCGGGCCACTACCCGAAAGCGGATGCACCCATGCTACGCCGCGACGACGCCCGCCGTGCCCCGGAGTTCCCCAAGGGGGCGACCTGGGTGCAGGGCGAGCCGGTCAAGCTGGCCGACCCCAAAGGCCAGGTGACGGTCGTCCACTTCTGGACCAACGGGTGCATCAACTGCGTCCGCAACTACCCGCTGTACCGGGCCTGGGGCGAGCGGTACAAGGGCAAGCCGCTGCGGATCGTCGGCGTCCACACCCCGGAGTTCGCGTCCGAGGCGCCGGCCGACACGGTGAAGGCCAAGCTGGCCGACAACACGTTCACCTTCCCGGTGGTGCTGGACACCGACAAGGCCATCCGGCGGGCGTGGGAGAACCAGTTCTGGCCGTGCATCTACCTGGTGGACAAGGCCGGCACGGTGCGACACCGCTGGGAGGGCGAGCTGCACCTGACGACGCCCGACGAGGCGACGTTCGCCGGGCACATCGCCGCCCTGCTGGCCGAGAAGTGACCGGCACAGGGGGGGGCGAGCGGCCGGTGTAAGCCGGTCCGGTCCGGAGGTTGGGCACGCGCCCGTGTCCAGACCGGACCGGCCTACGCCGGCCGCTCGCCTTCTGCTCAGCCGTCGTAGGCGGCGACGGCGGCCAGCAGGCGGGCAGTGCGGGCGGCGTCCCGCCGGCGGCGGGCCAGGGCGTTCAGGCAGACGGCGGTCGGCACCAGCAGGACGGCGGCGAGCGTGACCACGGCGAACCCTCTCCGGAGATGCCGTCACCCTACCCCGCGGCCGATGAGTGCCCGCTGAGCCGGCGGGGAGAAGGCGATGAGAGTCCGTTCGCCCGCCACCCGGCCGCCTCCTCGCCGTCCAGCCGCAGCGTCAGGCACTTGGAGCTGCCGCCGGCCTTCAGGAACTCGTCCAGCTCCACCTCCACCGACGTGTACCCGTGGGCGGCCAGCGCCGCCCCGAGCTGCGGGCAGCGGCTGTTGTGGACCACCGTTTTGCCCACCACCACGGCGTTGCAGCCGAACCGCTGGGCTTCGCCGTCCTCCACGGGAATGAGCGTCGGCACCTGCGACGCCAGCACCCGCAGGCCGTAGGCGTCGAACGCCGCCGGGTGGTAGATCGCCACCCCGGGGGCCAGCGGGCAGAAGCACGTGTCGAGGTGGTAGTACCGCGGGTTGACGAGTTCCAGCGGCAGGCACCGCACGCCGAAGTGGGTGGCCACCCACTGGTGGGCCGTCGCGTCCGACCGCTGGCGGTAGCCGGCGAACAGGATGTCGCCACAAAAGAGCGCGTCCCCGGCCCCCTCGTGGAACAACTCCACCGGCAGGTGTTCGACGGTGAAGCCGTGGCCGGCGAACCAGGCGTCGAACACCGGCGACTCCTTCGCCCGCTGCGGATGCTTGAACCGGCTGCTCAGGAAGCGGGTGCCGACCACCAGCCCGGCGTTGGCCGTGAACACCAGGTCCGGCAGCCCCTTCACCGGCTCCAGCAGCTCGACGGCGGCGCCGAGTGACACCAGGGTGTCGCGGAGGGTCGTCCACTGGCGGAAGGCGAGGTCACGGACGGCGGCCAGGGAGCGGTTCATCCACGGGTTGATCTCGTACTCGATGCCGTAGTGGTCCGGCGGGCACATGAGGATTCGCGGCGACGGCACGGGGCGGCTCACGGTGGCGGGGAGGGGGCGGTATTCTAGGTCGATGGGCGTTGGCGGACGGTCGGGAGCAACCGATGGCGATTCAACGGTTCTGGGACGACTTCGTTTCCAAGGCGGGCCTCATCAACCCGCCGGGAGTTAACTCCGAGGAACAGGTGTACCGGCGGCAGCGGTACGCCGACGAGTGGCTCGAACCGAAGACAGTGGCCGGCTTTGATCCGGCGGATTTCGGGTTCCTTGTGCCTACCGAACTCGGGCAGTTGACCGCCGCCGTCCGTGCCTTCCTCAAGGTGTCCGGCGGCTGGCACCGCGACACCCCGGAGTTCGAGCAGTTGGATGACGGATCGGCTGACCCCCGGCCCACGAGTAAACAGGCGGATGATGGTGCGGCATACTACCGGGAGGCGTTGTCGGTGTTGCGGCCCGACCGCTACAGCGACCCGGAAGCACTCCGCATCGGCAAACTTGTCGAACGCGAGGTCGCAAGCAGGCTACCCGAGTGGGTGGCGGAGCTGCGGTTCGAGACCGGCCCCGACTCGACCGGCGACCCGGCCATGTGGGTCTGGGTCATCCTGCGGGACGACGCGGGTGTCGGTCAACCCGCGCGGCAGGATGTGACCCCGGTCCGGTCGCTGATGTTCCAAGCCGCCCGCGAAGTGGCACCCGACCGCTGGACCTACGTTCGGTTCCGCACGGTGTCGGAACAGGCCGGAGTCATCGCGGCAGGTGGGCGGTGAGACTTCACAACGAACTGCTCAAGCAGGCGCGTCTGTTGACCAACCCGCAGCCGGACTGGCCGGAGCAGGCAGACCTCCGGCGGGCCGTATCCACAGCCTACTACGCCCTGTTCCACCTGCTAACGGCCGAGACGGCGACCCTTTTCGAGGCCGACCCCACCGTCGCCGCCGCGATCGGCCGACGGCTCGACCACGGCATGAGGAAAGAGGTCTCCAAGTCCTTCGCTGCGGACAAACTCCCGGCCACTCATCGCACAGTCTTCGGCCCCCAACTCCAGTCCACGGCCGCCGACCCGCTCAAGCGAGTGGCGGAAACTTTCTCGACCATGCAAGATGCTCGTCACGAAGCGGACTACGACCCGACTCGCACATACACCCGGAATGACGCCGTCGTGCTGGTCGAGCTGACGGAGAAGGCGGTTGCGGACTGGGCGTCTGTTCGAGAGACGGACTTGGCCCGGCTCTATCTCAGATGCTTCTTCTTGTGGGAAAAGTGGAACAAGGAGAGGTAGCCGGCCGATCACGCCTGCCCCGCCCCTCGTACCGCAAGGGTTGCCCGTGATCACCCGGGACGCCCACCCCGGCCGCTGGGCGGTCTCGAGTACGACGAGACGTACCTGCTCACCCCGAGTTGGGGGTGCCGCCACGGCGGTGGTCCCATCGCTCGGCTCCCGCTTCGCGGCTAAACGGGGTCGGCCGCCGTACCATTTCCCCATGCGGCTGCTGCCCCTCGACCTCCGGCCCGGACGCCCCGTCCGGGGGCTGCGGTTCGCCGCCGACGGGCGGTCGCTGGCGGCCGTCGTCGGCCGGCCGAACGACCCCCGCCGCCGGCCCGTCTGGTTCGACCTGGCCGCCGGCGGGACGTTCGAGCCGGTGCCGGTCGGGCCGGACGACCGCTGGATCGGCGACCCGGCGTTCGGCCCCGACCCGCGGCTGTTCGCCGGCCTGTCCCGGAGCGTCCAGCACAGTTTCGTGCGGCTGATCGACGCCCGCGACGAGCGGCCCCAGACCCGGCAGCTCGACGCCGCCGCGTGGGAGCTGTTCGCCGCCGTCGGGCTGTCGGCCGACGGCGGCACCCTGTTCGTCGGGGTGGTCGAAACGGCCCGCGAGTGGCCGGACGCCGCCTACGACACGGGGCTGCGGTTCGCCCGGCTGGACGTGGCCAACTGGCTGGACGCCGGCGACCCGGACCGCATCGACGAGGAGGTGGCCGGCGGCGAGCCGGCGGTGCCGACCGCCTTCGCCGACACCGGCGCGGGACTGCTGGCGGTGGGCACGTCGGCCGGTACGGCCGTGCTCCGCGACCTGATCGCCGGCCACACCCTGCTGACCGTCGAACACCTGCCCGGGGCCAACGACCCGCCCCAGGTGGACGCGGTGCTGCTCAGCCCGGACGGCCGCCACCTCGTCACCCGGGCGGCCGGCTCGCTGGTGGTGTGGGACGCCCTCACCGGCCGGGAACTGGCCCGCCTCGACGGCCCGCGGCCGTTCGCGGATTGTGCCTTCACCCCGGACGGCCGGTCGCTGCTGGCCGTCGGGCTGGACACCGGGGTGAGCCGGTTCGACGCCCCGCGGTACACGCTTGCCGAGCGGCTGGAGTTCGGCCACGGGGCGTTGCACAGTGTCGCCGTGGCGCCGGACGGGCTGACGGCCGCCGCCGGCACCGGCCACGGGGCGGTTCTGCTGTTTGACCTGTGACGAATGCCGTCGGCGGATCAGCGGGTGCGAATTTGTCCAGGTTGGTGAAAAAGTCTTGACGCGCGTGCAGCCGGGCGACTAAGATTCCCAAACGTTGCCGCACCGTGCACCCACGGCAGCGCTTCAGCACGGAGGAAGCAGCCATGCGAAGGGTCAACGTTCAGGGGTCAGGCTGACGCGCCGCGCGGTGCTATCCGTCACACTTCTGACGCTCGCTAGTCTCACATCCAGCTACGGCCAAGGGCCGCCGAGCCCGCCGCAAGACAGTGCGAGCGTAACGCTCACGCCGTCGGGCACCGCCGGCGCGATGAACTATTCGCTCTCCTTCACGCCAGCCTCCCTGCCGTCGGACTGTTACGGCTACCTTTGGCTATGAGAGCCGGTGCCAGGTCGTTGGGATTATGTTCGAGAGATCTACAGCTACATAAACATCCCGAGTGGTACTGCCCTGCCGGTCGGCGCGTCCGGCTCAGTCGGCGGCACGGCTGGCCGAATCGACAAAGCGACCGCTCAGATCAACCGATTCGGTAGCGGTGTGTTGATGGTCGAGTCGTCGCAGTGTACCTGCCCGTGACGGCCGACCACAGCCGGCACCCATCGGTTTCAGCACGGAGGCAATGATGACGGTCCACATGCCGAGCAGGCGACGGTTCGCAGCCACGCTTACCGAAGTTCTGGTCGTGATCGGCATCCTGGCCGTGCTTGTCGCCGCCCTGCTGCCGGCCGTCCAGTCGGTGCGGTCGGCTGCCGTGCGAACCGAGGCGATGAACACCACGCGTCAACTCCTCCTGGCCACCCGTGGCTTCGCCGACGCCCACGGGGGGCGGGTGCCGAACGCGGACGGTCGTCAGCCCAACTCAGGCTGGTCCGTCCCCGTCGCGCTGTGGGTTCAAATGGGGGGCACCGACAGCACTCAGGTGCCGCCGTTCTTTACCATCCGTTCGACCCCCCGCGGCGACGCCAAGTCAGGGACCATGCCGCCGGGGGGAGGCCCGCTACAGGTCATCGAGGGGTGTAGTTTCGCCTTCAGCGGACTGGTGTACCGGGACGGGATGCGACTAGACTCGTCGGTGCCCGACGGGCTGTCGACGACCGTCGCCATCAGCGAACATTACAAGAGGTGCAGGCAGACCGGCTTTCACTACCCAGACACCGGGTCGCAATGCTATGCGGCCTCCGGCCAGATCCCTTGCCCAGCGGCCACAAGTGTCGGCCGTCGCACGACGTTCGCGGATTACCCGATGTTCGACGACGTGTACCCGGTCACCACGAATGGGGTGACGGTCGGCAGCCTGCCGCTTACCTTCCAGGTGCAGCCGGCGGTCGAGCAGTGCGACGCCCGCATCCTGAACTCGTCGCTGCCCGGCGGCATCCTGACCGGGATGCTCGACGGCAGCGCCAAGTTCGTCCGCCCGGGGGTGGCGGCGGAGGTGTTCTGGGGCAGCGTCACCCCGGCCGGCGGCGAGGTCGTCAGCCTCGACTGACCGCCCGGCCTACCATGCCCCCATGCGCCTGATCCAGCTCGACCCGTCACTGGCCGACCCCGAGCGGGTGGTCCGCAACCTGCGCTTCAGCACCGACGGCCGGTCGCTGGCGGCAGTGCTGGGCAAGCCGGACAGCGGCCGGCGGGTGGTGGTGCGGTACCACCTCGGCCGGGACGTGGGCACCGTCGTCCCGGAGCCGAGCGACGAGGACGAGAACCGTGAGGACGGCCCCGACCCGGCGGCGAGTCCGGACCTGGAACTGGTGGCCGAGGTGCTGGCCGACTACGCCGGGTACGACCGGGTGCGGCTGACCGACACCTGGGCCAAGCCGCCGGAGGTGGTCGAGCTGCCGAGCGTCGGCGACGGCATGGCGGTGACGGCCGTCGGGTTCGCGGCCGGTGGGGAACACCTGCTGGTCGGGCTTGCCGGGGGCGAGGCGGACGCCTGCCGGGTGCTGCGGTGGGACGTGGGCAAGTTGCTCGACGGGGACGACCCGGCCGACGCCCTGCTCGACCCGGTGCCGCTGGCCGACGGCACGGAACCGGTGGCGTTCGCCGACAGCGGCCGCTGGCTGGCCGTCGGCACCAGCCAGGGGGCGGCCGTGCTGTTCGACCTGACCGGCACCCGGCGGCCGTTGACCGTGACGGCCGTCGGCCGCCGGCGGCGGGTGAGCCAGCTCGGGTTCAGCCCGGACGGCCGCCGCCTCGTCACCTGCGGGACGACCACCGTCGTGGTGTGGGACGTGGCCAGCGGCGACGAACTCGCCCGCGTTGCCGGGCCGGCGGCGCTCACCGGCTTCGCCTTCACGCCGGACGGCCAACACCTGCTCACCAGTTCCGCCGACGGCACCGTGTGCCGGTTCGACACGACCGACTTCGCCCTGGCCGACCGGCTGGCCTGGGGGCTGGGGCCGCTGCACTCGGTCGCGGTCGCCCCGGACGGGCTGACGGCCGCCGCCGGCGGCGACGCCGGCCGGGTGGTGGTGTGGGACGTGTAGGGCACGGTTCACCGTGCCGTCTTCGCCAGCCGGAGGCACGGTGAACCGTGCCCTACAGTCAATCCGGAAACTCGCCTCAATTCCGCGCCCGGTGCGTGCCGATAGTAACGGTAAGTCCGTTCGGGCCGCCGTGCCCACCCCCGTTGGCAGGAGCCGTCGCATGTTGCGGAACACCCGTCGGAAGCCGGAAGTGCATCAGCTCGACGACCGCACCGTGCCGGCGGCCATCGCCTCCATCAGCGGGTCGGTGTTCGCTGACGTCAACGGCAACGGCACCCAGGAGGCGGCCGAACCGAACCTGGCCGGGGTGCCGGTCATCCTCCGGGCCACCAGCGACAACACCTCCGAGGCCGTCACCCGGACCGGGGCCGACGGCACTTTCACGCTCCAGAACGTAGCCGACGGGTCGCACCTTGTCGTTGTCAGTCCGACCGGCAGCGGGCCGAACGCGGCTGACGTGGTCAAGAACGTGCTGGTGGCCGGCGGTCAGTCGGTCGGCCCGCTGACCCTCGGCGTGCAGGCCACCGGCAGCGTCAGCGGCACCGCCTACACGGACGTCAACCGGAACGGCGTCAAGGACGCCGGCGAGCCGACCCGGTCCGGGCTGGTGCTCGACCTGGCCCTGTTCGGGTCGTCCGCCAGCGTGCTGACCGCCGTCACAACGGCCGACGGGTCGTACGCGTTCAGCGGGGTGCCGGACGGCTCCCACCGGCTGACGGTTCACACCGCCGGGCTGGGCACCACCCCGACCACGGTGAGCGTGGTCGGCGGGGCCACCGCCCGGGTGGTGGACGTGCCGGTAGCGGTGGCCGCCGCCAGCACCACCACCCTCAGCGGGTACGTCCGGCTGAGCGCTTCGGCGGCCGACGCCCCGGGCCTCCCCGGGCTGACCGTCACGTACGACAAGGACGGGAACGGCCAGGCCGACGGCGTGGCCACGACGGACGCCAAGGGGTACTTCCAGTTCAGCGGGGTGCCGGTGGGCGCCGCCGGCGGCACCCTGAAAGTGACCGCCCCCGGGGCGAGCAGCCCGGCGGCCACCCAGCGGGCGGCCCTGGTGAGCGGGTCGGCCGCCGCCAGCCCGGGCAACGACTTCCTGCTGGCGTTCACCGGCCGCATCGCTGGGTCGGCGTTCATCGACTCGAACGGGGACGGCAAGTACGCCGCCGGGGACGCCACCGTGGTGCCGCCGACGGTGCAAGTGGACCTGTTTAACAGCGGGACCGTGGTGAGCGTGCCGGCGTTCGCCCAGAACGGTGCGTACTACCTGAACGGCATCCCCGACGGGACTCACACAGTGATCGTGCCGGTGCCCGGCGGGTACAGGGCGACGACGGCCAACCGGGTGCCGGCCGTGGTGACCAACGGGGGCACGGCCACGGTGGCCGACGTCGCCCTCCGGCCGGCCGGCGGGGCAACCGTGGCGGTCGGCAACGGGGACCAGGCCGGGGCCACCACGTACACGTTCAGTACCGCCTCGGACGGCACCTTGCAGGCCGTCCAGGGCGGTGTCACGACGCCGCCGGGCAAGTCCGCCAGCACCCGGGCGGTGACGGCCGATGTGAACGGGGACGGGGTGGACGACCTGATCACCGCGTCCGGCCCGGGGGGGGCGGCGGTGGTCCACATTTACGACGGCCGGACCGGGGCCGAGCTGGTGGCCAACGGCATCCCGGTGTTCGAGAGCTCGTTCACCGGCGGGCTGAACCTGTCGGCCGGCGACTTCCTGCGGACCGGCCGGGCGCAGCTGGTGGTGTCGGCCGACGTGGGCGGCGGGCCGCGAGTGCTGGTCATCGACCCGACCCAGTACATGGCCGGGGCCGACCCGGCCCGGAGCAAGGTGCTGGCCGACTTCTTCGGCATCGAGGACAGCGCCTTCCGGGGCGGCACCCGCACGAGTGTGGGCGACCTGAACGGCGACGGCATCCCCGACCTGGTGGTGGCGGCCGGGGCCGGGGGCGGCCCGCGGGTGGCCATCTTCGACGGCCGCACCGTCCGCGGCGGGGTCATGCCGGCCCGCCTGGTGGGCGACTTCTTCGCCTACGAGCCGACCCTGCGGAACGGGGTGGTGGTGGCCGTCGGCGACGTGGACGGGAACGGCAAGAACGACCTGATCGTGGGGGCCGGCCCCGGCGGCGCCCCGCGGGTGACGGTGTTCGCCGGCCAGGGCATCGCCGCCGGCCAGGGGGCCGACGGCGCCCGGCTGGCCGACTTCTACGTGAACGACGACGCCACCAGCCGGGCCGGCACCCGGCTGACGGTGAAGGACCTGGACGGGGACGGGCGGGCCGACCTGATCGCCACCGACGGCGGCCGCGGGTACGTGTTCACCGGGCCGTCCATCCTGGCCACCTACCTGACCGGGGCGACGCCGGTGGCGTCCACGGTGCTCAACCCGTTCGCCCAGGCGGCCAACAGCCGCGGCGGGCTGTTCGTGGGGTGAGCCGAGGAGGGCAACTGAGGCGAGCGGCCGGCGTGTAAACTGCTCCTGTGCCCCCGGAGCGTCTGCAGATGCCGTTTGCCCGCGTCGACTCGTCCCCCGACTTCCCGGCCCAGGAGCGGGCCGCCCTCGCCTTCTGGGACGCCCGCCGCATTTTCGAGCAGCGGCGGGCCAAGAACGCCGGCGGCCCCCGGTGGAGCTTCCTCGACGGGCCTATCACAGCGAACAACCCGATGGGCGTCCACCACGCCTGGGGCCGCACGTACAAGGACGCCTACCAGCGGTTCTTCGCCATGTGCGGCCGGGACCAGCGGTACCAGAACGGCTTCGACTGCCAGGGCCTGTGGGTCGAGGTGGAGGTCGAGAAGGAGCTGAAGCTCGGCAGCAAGCGGGACATCGAGGGCCTGGTGCCCGGCGACCGGGATGCCTCGGTGGCCCAGTTCGTGCAGGCCTGCAAGGACCGGGTGGACCGCTTCGCCCGCACCCAGACGGACCAGTCGATCCGCCTCGGCATGTGGATGGACTGGGACCGCACCGACGCCGACTGGGCCAAGCCGGCCGGCGAGCGGAAGTCGTACTTCACGATGGCCCCCCAGAACAACTATGCCATCTGGGACTTCCTGAAAAAGTGCCACGGCAACGGGCTGATCTACCGCGGGTACGACGCCATGCCGTGGTGCGGCCGGTGCGGCGTCGGCATCAGCGAGCAGGAGATCAAGGAGGGCTACCGGCTCATCGAGCACCGCTCGGCCTTCGTGAAGCTGCCACTGCTGGACCGCCCCGGCGAGCACCTGCTGGTGTGGACGACGACGCCGTGGACGCTCACCAGCAACGTCGCGGCGGCGGTCAACCCGGAGCTGACCTACCTGCGGGTGAAGCTCAAGGGCGAGGTGTACTACGTCGCCAAGGGGGCGTTCAAGCTGAACCGCATGGCGGGCGGCGACGACGAAGACGGCGACGCCAAGAAGGGCAAGCGGGCCTGGCTGGACGGCGTGCCGCACCTCAAGAGCATCGAGCAACTGTTCAAGGAGAAAGCTGGCAAGGACGGGTTCACCATCGACGGCGAGGTAACGGGCCAAGCGATGCTCGGCTGGCGGTACGCCGGGCCGTTCGACGACCTGCCGGCCCAGCAGCACCCCGGCGGTTTCCCGGCCGAGGTGGCGACGGTCGCCCTGGCCCGCGGCTGGGCCGCGGCCGTGAGCGGGGCCGACGCCCACCGGGTCATCAGTGGCGGTAAGGATGTGACCGAGGGCGAGGGCACCGGCATCGTCCACACCGCCCCCGGGTGCGGGCAGATCGACTTCGCCTGGGGTAAGGAGAACAAGCTGCCGCCGGTCGCCCCGTTGGACGAGGCCGGCGTGTTCGCCCCCGGGTTCGGCGAGCTGAGCGGTAAGAACGCCGTGGACAAGGCCACTGCTGACGCGGTGTTCGATCACTTGCGCGCGAGCGACCGGCTGTTCGCCGACGAGCGGTACGTCCACCGCTACCCGCACTGCTGGCGGTGCAAGACCGAGCTGCTCTACCGGCTGGTGGACGAGTGGTTCATCGGCATGGGCGACAAGCCGGAGCGAGTGGACGGCGTCGAAAGCTGGCAGCCGGGGGCGTTCCGCACACAGATCAACGAAGTCGTTCGCCAGGTCACGTTCCTGCCGGAGTCGCTGGGCGGCCAGAAGCGGGAGGAGGACTGGCTCCGCAACATGGGCGACTGGATGATCTCCAAGAAGCGGTACTGGGGCCTCGCCCTGCCGATCTGGGTCGATGACGTGACCGGCGAGTTCGAGGTGATCGGGTCGTTCGAGGAGTTGAAGGAACGGGCCGTCGAGGGCTGGGACCAGTTCGAGGGGCAGACGCCGCACCGGCCGTTCGTGGACAAGGTGAAGCTGCGGAACCCGACGACCGGCAACCTCATGACCCGGGTGCCGGACGTGGGCAACCCGTGGCTGGACGCCGGCATCGTCGCCGTGAGTACGCTGCCGGCGGACTGGTACCCGGCCGACTTCATCACCGAGAGCTTCCCCGGCCAGTTCCGCAACTGGTTCTACTCGCTGCTCGCCCTCAGCACGATGGTGACGGACGGCCGACCGCCGTTCAAGACGCTGCTCGGGTTCGCCACGGTCAAGGATCAGCACGGCCATGACATGCACAAGTCGGCCGGCAACAGCATCGAGTTCAACCACGCGGCCGACGAGTTCGGGGCGGACGTGATGCGGTGGCTGTACTGCCGGCACAGCCCGACGAGCAACCTGAACTTCGGCCCCGAGCCGGCCGCCGAGGTGCGGGCGCGGTTCCACCTGAAGCTGTGGAACTGCTACTCGTTCTTCTGCAACTACGCCGCCCTCGACGGCTTCGACCCGGCGTTGCCAGCGGTCCCCGTGAGCCAGCGGCCGGACATCGACCGCTGGATCCTGAGCGACCTGCAACTGCTGGTCACCACCTGCCGGGCCGGGTTCGAGAGCTACGACGTGCAGTCGGCCTGCCTGGCTGTCGAGCGGTTCGTGGACGACAAGTTGAGCAACTGGTACGTCCGCCGCAACCGCCGGCGGTTCTGGTCGAAGTCCGGCGAGGACGCCACTAAGCCCGCGGCGTACCAGACGCTGCACACGGTCCTCACGACACTGTGTCGGCTCATCGCCCCGGTGGTGCCGTTTTTAGCCGAGACGATGTGGCAGAACCTGGGCACCGGCATCGAGAGCGTCCACCTAACCAACTACCCCGAAGCCGACCAGTCGCTCATCGACCCCGAACTGTCTACGGACACCGAGCGGCTGCTGGAACTGGTCAACCTGGGCGGCAGCGCCCGCAACCAGGCCGGCGTCCGCGGCCGGCAGCCGCTCGCGGAGCTGCGGGTGCGGGCCGGCAGCCCGGCGGTGCAGCGGGCCGCGGATCGGTTCGCCGACCTGCTCCGGGACGAGTTGAACGTGAAGGCCGTGTCCACCGACGCGGCGACCGGCCCGGCGCTGAAGGTCGGGGTGCGGATGAACCGTAAGACGGCCGCCGCCAAGTTGCGAGCCGCCGGCAAGGCGGCCGAGGAGCAACTGGCCGCCGCCGACCCGGTGGCGGTGGCGGCTTCGCTACGGTCGGGCACCTTCACCCTGGCCGGCGTGGAGCTGGCGGCCGAGGACTTCCAGGTGGAGTACGCCGCCCCCGACGGCTGGGCCGGGGTCGCCGACGGTGGCACCCAAGTACTGTTGGACACTCGCATCACCCCGGCCCTACGGGCCGAGGGCCTGGCCCGGGAGGTGGTGCGGCTGGTGCAGGACGCCCGCAAGGCGGCCGGGCTGGACGTGGCTGACAAGATCGCCCTGCACCTGGTCACGACGGGCGAGCTGGCTGAAGCGATCGCCGCGCACCGCGAAACCATCGCCGCCGAGGTGCAGGCGACGGCGTGGGCGGCCGACCCGCTTAGCGGGTATGCTGTCGAGGCGGAGGCGGACGGGCTGCCGCTGACGATTACCCTGCGGAAGGAGGGCTGAGCCGTGAGTACGGTTGCGACACCGGCCGTGATGCCGGCTGACATGCGAAGGCTGCCGGACGAAGGCAGCGGGTTCGAGCTGGTGGACGGCGAGTTGAGGGAGAGAGTCGTGAGCAATAAATCCTGCCGGGTCGGTGGCCGTGCTTACCGCCAGCTGGACGAATACGCCGACCGCACGGGTGGTGGGTGGGCGTTCCCACAAGACACGCCGTTCCAGTGCTTCGCCGGCAACACCGTTCGCAAGCCGGATGCCGCCTTCATCGCGGCCGAGCGAATGACGGCCGAGCAATATGAAGAAGACGGCTACTGCCAGATATGCCCCGACGTGATCGTCGAGGTGAACTCGCCGAACGACTACGCGTCCGAAGTGATTGCCAAGATTCAGGCGTGGCGTGCGGCCGGTGCCCGGCTGGTCTGGGAGGTGGACCCGGACGCCAGGCTCGTATTCGCCCACTCCGACGCCGGCGTCGTCCGGTTCGAGGAGGCCGATATCTTGACCGCCGAGCCGGTGCTGCCGGGGTTCGCCGTGCCGGTGGCCAACCTGTTCAAACTCCCGGGAGCCTGATGCCCGCTTCCCCCGCCCGCGGCTACTCGGTCGTTGCCGCCGGCGTGGCCGTCAACCTGTGCCTCGGCATCCTGTACGCCTGGAGCGTCTGGAAACAGGTGCTGGTCGGCCCGCCGGGCGAACCCATGACCGGCCTGAACGCCGGCTGGCACTTCCTGTCGGACGCCCAGGCCACCGTGGCGTACGCGGTGTGCGGCGTCACCTTCGCCCTGGCCATGATCCCCGGTGGGCGGGTGCAGGACCGCTACGGCCCCCGCGTCGGCGTCACCCTCGGCGGCCTGTTCCTGGCCGTCGGGTGCGTCGTCGCCGGGCTGATGAAGAGCTTCCCCGGGCTGGTGGCCGGGTTCGGCCTGCTCGGCGGCGTCGGCATGGGCCTGGGGTATGCGGCGGCCACGCCGGCGGCGGTCAAGTGGTTCGGCCCGCACCGCCGCGGCCTCGTCGTCGGGCTGGTGGTCGGCGGGTACGGGGCGGCGGCCGTGTACATCGCCCCGCTGGCCCGCGCCCTCATCGAAACCTATGGCCTCAGCACCAGTTTCATCGCCCTCGGGGCCGGGTTCGCCGCCGTGGTCCTCGTCGCCGGCCGGCTGCTGGTGCCGCCGCCGCCCGGGTACGTCCCGCCCGGCCCGGCCGTCGCCGCCGTCGCCCGGGACAGCGTGCCGCCGCGGGAGATGGCCCGCACCCCCGGCTACTGGCTGCTGCTGTTCCTGATGTTCGCCTCGGCCCAGTCCGGCCTCTTGGTCATCGCCAACGCCGCCGGGTTGTTGAAGACGACGGCCGGGGCGGGGAGCTGGCTGGCGGCCAACGGCTGGGTGCTGGCCGCCTTCGGCGGGGTGGTGAACGCCGCTGGCCGGGTGGGCACCGGCTTCTACTCCGACCGGGTCGGCCGGCCGACGGCCTACCTGCTGAACGGGCTGGTCGCGGCGGCGGCCCTGGTGGCGACGCCGTTCGTGGTGGCGGCCGGCAGCGTGCCGCTACTGTTCCTAGTGGTCGGGGTGGCGTTCTGGCAGTACGGCGGCGGGCTGGCCCTGCTGCCGGCATTCACCGCCGACCGCTACGGCCCGAAACACCTGGGGGCCAACTACGGGCTGGTGTTCCTGGGCTGGGGGGCGGCCTTCTTGGTGCCGCAACTGGCCGGCGTGCTGAAGGACCGCACCGGGTCGCTCGACCTGGC
The DNA here is from genome assembly GCA_043787415.1 of Fimbriiglobus sp. Classification (GTDB taxonomy): domain Bacteria; phylum Planctomycetota; class Planctomycetia; order Gemmatales; family Gemmataceae; genus JAXMAZ01. The sequence goes on from JAYVUZ010000161.1 coordinate 20,283, forward strand.
CTTTTGGCTTTCGGCCGGGGTGCTGCTGGCCGGCGTGACGGCGAGCCGGGCGGGGCGACCGCAATGACGGGCCGAGTTGCCGTCGTGGTCCGAGTGGGCACGCCCGGCCGGCAGAACTTCCAACTGCGGGCCGGCGAGGCCGGGCTTTCGGTGTTCGACCCGGCCGCCGTCGAGCCGCTGCTCACCGACGACGAACTTCTGGCTCCCTTCCGCCCGGGCAGCGTGCCGGTGTATCGTACTTACGCGGAGATCGGCGCCGCCGGGCTGGCGGTGGCCGCGACCGACGGGGCGGACGTGCTGCCCGACCGGCTGCGGAGCGCACCGGGAGGTCGTCGCCGGCCCGGGGCAGACCCGGCTGGCGTTCAAGGCCGCCCTCAAGGTGTTGGAGTGATACATGCCGACCGAAGCCGTCACCACGGTAAACATCGACCCAGAACTGCTCGCCGCCGTCGCCGCCTTGCCGGCCAGCCGCACTGTTTCGCACTGTGGGGCCGAGTTCGCGGTGTCACCGTTCGACCTGTATGCCACTTGCCCGGCGTGCAAGGCCCGGTTGAAGGTGCGGGGGTTCACCGCCGGGCCGGAGTTGGTGGACGTGTTCGACGCGGTGTTCGCGTGGATGGAGAAAAGCCTGCCATCGTTCAAAGCCGCCACGTTGCGGCGTCAGGAACTGGTGGCCGAACTGCCGGACGACATGACTGACCCGGTCGGCTGCTTCTTACCGGCTCCCTGGGTGCCTGCCTCCGCGGAGTTCGTACCGTTCGCGTATCTCCGGCGGGCCGCGGAGATGGCATATCAAACGTCGATGACCTCGCGGTTCGCCGCGCGCTACCACCGCACCACGGCGGTGGCACTGACGGCTTTTACAGTGGAAGCCCTCTTGAACCACATTGGCGAGGCGAGACTGCTCTACTGGGACATCGTTGAGCGAGGGCTGAGCTGGCAGCAGAAGCTGGACTTGATCGCCCGCCACTACGGGTTCAGGCCCGACCGCGGGCGTCGCCCGTACCAGACGCTTAAGGACTTGTTCGCCTTCCGCGACAAGCTGGTGCATGGCAAGACTTGGCGTGGCGAAGCGACCAAAAATAGCGGTGGCTTCAACGCTTCTGTCTTGCCGGAGGAGCCGGAACTGTTCCGCCGCTTTTGGTCGGACCGGGAGGTGAAAGCCGTACTCGAGGACGTTTCCGCGGTCATTGAAGACTTGTTGTCCCGAGCGGGTATGCCCGATGACGGCTGGGCGGTTCACCGCATCCAAGCAGTACGGAGAGTGCCGGAGGAACCGCCCATCGGATGACCGCCGGTTGCCTCGCATCACCCATCGACGGTTACTATCCTGACGCTTTTGGGACAGGGGACCGCCACAGATGACCACCGCCGCCCAGCTCGACCGCCTCCGCGAACAGGTGCTCGCCGGCGTCCGCCTCACCCCGGCCGACGGGCTGTTTCTCGACCAGAACGCCGACCTCCACCTGCTCGGCGAGCTGGCCACCCACGTCCGCGAGAAGAAGAACGGCCACCGCACATACTACAATGTCAACGTCCACCTCAACCCGACGAACGTCTGCGTCTATCGGTGCCAGTTCTGCGCCTACCGGGCCGACCTGAAGTCGCCCAAGGGCTACGTCATGTCCGACGAGCAGATTCTGGAGCGGGCGCGGGAAGCCAGTGCCCGCGGCTGCACCGAGATGCACATCGTCGGCGGGCTGCACCACCTGAAGCCGTACGAGTGGTACCGGCACATCGTCCAGATTGTGCATGACGCCCACCCCGAGCTGCACCTGAAGGCCTGGACCGCCGTCGAGTGGGACTGGTTCCAGCGGCTGACCAAGCGGCCGGTCGAGGAACTGCTCGCCGACATGAAGGCGGCCGGCCTGGGCAGCTTGCCCGGCGGCGGGGCGGAGATCTTCGACGCCGGCGTGCGGGGCCAAATCTGCGAACACAAGGCCGACGGCGGCGAGTGGCTCCGCATCCACGGGACGGCCCACCGGCTGGGAATCCGGTCGAACGCCACCATGCTGTACGGCCACTTGGAAACCGCCGAACACCGCATCGACCACATGACCCGGCTGCGGGACTTGCAGGACGAGACGGGCGGCTTCCAGACGTTCATCCCGCTGGCCTTCCACCCGGAGAACAACCCGCTCGGCCAGCGACTCGGGCTGAAGCGGCCGAGCGGACTCATGGACCTGCGGGTGATGGCCCTGGGCCGCATCTTCCTGGACAACTTCCCGCACGTGAAGGCGTACTGGCAGATGTTGGGCGTGAAGATCGCGCAGGTGGCCCAGAGCTACGGGGCCGACGACCTGGACGGCACGGTGGTCCACGAGACGATCTACCACGCGGCCGGCAGCGACTCGCCGCAGGAACTGAGCGTGCGGGACATCCGCCGGCTGATCGAGGAGGCCGGGCGGGAGCCGGTGGAGCGGGACACGCTGTACCACGAAGTCAAGCGAGACGGCCGGCGGTTCGAGATCGGCAAGCCGGTGAGCCTGCTGGCGTGACGGTGGGCGAGCCGTCCCCGTGAGGGGACGGAGGACGCGAGAAGCGACTGGTCGCGTCCTCCGTCCCCTCACGGGGACGGCTCGCCCCGACCGCCTGCGCCTCGCTGTCACTCCGCCGCCACCGCCGCCGTCCGTGGCCCCACCCCCGCCTCGTTGAACGCCTCGATGGCGAAGTAGTACTTCTGGTCCCGGGTCATCGCCCGGAAGGTGTACTCGTTCGCCCCGTACACCATGACGCTGGTGTACAGCTTGTCCGGTGCCACCCCCGCGTGGATGACGTACCCGGTGGCCTCGGGCACCTGCGGCCATTTCAGCCAGGCGTTCCGCCGCTCGGACGCGCCCCGCAGCACCGTCAGCCGCTCGACCGCCGGCGGCTTGGCCCCGTGGCTGAGGCCGAACACCCGCAGCCCGCTCAGGGCGAACGTCCCCGTCGGCACGTGCCGGTTCTCGATCTTCACGAACCGCGCCTCCACCGCCGCGGGTACCTCGACGTAGTCGTGCGGCACGTCGGTGCGGTTCTCCCACTTGTCGGCGATGACCGTCCACGCCTTGCCGTCCACGGACGCCGACAGCCGGTACTGGTGGAACAGCCCTGGTTGCTTGCCCATCACTTCGGCCCCCTGGTCGGCGAAGTTGATCTGCACCGCCCGCACCGTGCTCACCGCCCCGAGGTCCGTCTCGAACCACTCGCCGTCCTTGCCCGTCGCGGCGCTCCAGTAGGTGCGGAGGTCTTCGTCCACCGCCAGGTTGGGGGCGAACCCGCCGAGGGTGGACGACGCCCGCACCGGCTTGGCGTGGTTGAGCAGCATCCAGCCGGTGAACGTGCCGGCGGGTAGGGTGTGCGGGTAGTCGCCGTAGGCGGTGTTGCACCACATCACCCCGTCGGCATCGAACCCGGCCGGCCACAGCCCGAGCCGCCGCTCGAAGTTGTTCTTCACCCCCAGCACCACCGTCGAGACGTGCCAGTACTGGCCGTCGGCGTGCCGGAAGGTGGCCCCGTGGCCGGCCCCGCGGGCGAACCCGCCCGGCTTGTAGGCGAACGGGTTGTGCGGCTGGTACGTGAACGGCCCAAGCGGCTTGTCGGCCGTATATACGCCGTCGGCGTAGCCGCTGAACTCGGTGCCGGGGCCGCCGTACTGGAGGTAGTACTTGCCCCGGTGCTTGGTCACCCAGGCGCCTTCGATGAACGGCCGCAGGAAGGTGTTGTCGTTGGCTTCGCCGAACCGCTCCCAGCCGTGCTTGTCGTCGTGCAGTTTGATGAGGTCCACCCGCTCGCCGACCGGCTGGAGGGTCTTGCGGTCGATCTCCTGGCCGTACAGCGGGAAGGTGTTGCTCGACCCGTGGTACAGGTACAGCTTGCCGTCGTCGTCCGCGTGGAAGGCCGGATCCCAGGCACCGGCCTGAAACTCGTTCACCGCTTCCGTCCACACGCCGGCCTTCGGATCGGTGCTCTTGTAGAGGGGGAAGTCCTTCGTGTACGTCGAGCCGATGAGGTACAGCGCGTCGTCCATCACGAACGCGGCCGGGGCGCACAGCTCGTCATACCCCTTATGCTGTGGCTTGAGGAACTTGCGGGGCACGAACGTCCAGCGGCTCAGGTCGCGGCTCCACCAGTAGCCCCACTGGTTGGTGGAGAACAGGTAGTAGTCGCCGCGGAACGGCACGATCACCGGGTCGGCGGTGGCCCGGTGCTTGCCCTGCTTCACGAAGTCCGGGATCGGGCAGTAGCCGTAGTCGAGGTCGAGCGGGTTGCAGTAGGTGGCGGTCGCCGGCGGGGCGGCCAGCGCGACGAGCAAGGCGAGGACGGGCACGGATCAGCCTCCGGGAGAGGGGGAGGCGGGCGTTGTATGCGGGCGTAGGTCATCGCTCACTTCACGGGTGAGCCGAATACCCACCGCGCCGCCCGCAGCCGCCACAACAGCCAAGCGGCCGGGATGACACCGAGCGGGAAACCGCCGAGCATGTAGAGATCAATGCCGATGCCGCCGCACAACGGCTCACCGGGGCGAGCAGCTTGGATTCGCTCCCACTCCCGTTTGCCGAGTGTTCCTTCCAGTGCCAACGCGCCGCCGCAGCCGCCGGCGATCAGTACCAGGACACAACTGTACAGCCGGAAGAACTATCCCATCTCAAGCCCTCGGCGACTGCTCTCCCGCGCGTATTTCGTCGTACAGTCCCTGACCGATGTACTCGTCGTGTCGCTCACTCACGTCGGTCACGTCGCACGTGATCGAGCCGAGCAGGGCCAGCAGCGGGTCGTCGGCCGGGTCCGCCGGCGGTTCGGCGGCCCGCCCGTTCCGCCCCAGATGATGCCCGGCGGCCGGCGGTCGTTCGGTGGCGAACACGGCGGCCCAGTCGATCGGCCGGCCGACATCGGGCCGTTCGAGGTCGGCCGCGGCCAACGCCTCGGGGGTGGTGTTCCGCTCGGCCGCCAGCTCCCCGATTCGGGCCAAGGCGGCGTCCGACAGGGTGACGGTCAGAGTGGGCACGGCAACCTCCTCAAACGGCTGAACATAGTTTACCGCGGTCACTTCCCGTCCACCACCTCCAGCTTATCGGCCGCGTCGATCTGAATCTGCGGGGCGTCCTTGTACCGCGTCACCGTACCCGTCGCCCGCACCGTCTTGCCTTTGAACGTGTCGAGCGTCGCCCCGTCCCACTTGCCGGTCTGGCCGGCCTTGTTCAGCACGACCGTAAAGTTCACCTTGCTTTTGAAGTCGGCCTCGCTGTTGAGCAACAGGCGGGTCGGCAGCGCCCGCCCGGCCTTCACCTCGAACTGCACCGTCACCGTTTCGCCCACCCGGCCGACGGCCTCCCGCGCCGAGATCACCCCGGCCGGCGTCTCGACCGCCGGCATCTTGTCCTCGGCCACCTCGACCGCCCGGCCCGGCTTGAGCACGGCCAGCGGCACCACATGCCGCAGGGTGGTGCCGCCGCCGTCGTCCCGCAGCTCCAGCGAAACGGTGCCGGCCGCCCAGTCCACGCTCACCACCCCGAAGTTGTCCCCGTACGGCATGGCCGCCACCCGCCGGCTGTTCGGCTCGGTCCGCCGCCACGCCTTCGCCCCCTGGTTGAGGCCGCTGCTGGTCAGGTCGTACAGCGGGTAGCCGACGCTCGTCGGGTCCAGGCTCAGCTCGCCCAGGTGGCGGTCGCCGCTGAGCACCACCACCCCGGTCGCACCGCTGTCGCGGACCGCCTTGTACAACTTGTTCCGCTCGGCCGGCAGGTTGGCCCACTTCTCGAACGGGTGGTCCTCGCTCGCCACCTGGATGCCGCTGACCAGCAGCCGCACGTCGGCCGGCTCCTTCAGTCGCTCGGCCAGCCACGCCCACTGGTCGGCGCCGAGCATGGTCTTGGCCGGGTCCGGGTCGGGGACGTAGGGCTTGCGGATGAGGGTGTCGTACCCGGGGAACTTCTGGGCCGGGCCGACCTTCAGCTCGCTGCGGTGGTAGCGGGTGTCCAGCAGGATGATTTGCAACCGCTTGCCGGCCGGGCCGAACGTCTGACTGTGGTAGACGCCCTCGCGGGTGCGGCGGGGCGAGTCCGCCGGCACGCCGAAGAAGTCGAGGAACAGCTTCTGGGCCTCCTTGCGGTTGGCCCACTCGGCCCCGGCGTCGTTCTTGCCGTAGTCGTGGTCGTCCCAGATGGCGAGCAGCGGGGCGGCGGCCTTCAGCTTCTGGAAGCCGGGCACCGCCGCCAGTTGCTCGTAACACTGGGCAATCTTGGCCGGCCCGGCTCCGGCTGTCAGCAGCTTGCTGCCCTCTAGGTCGGCGTAGATGTTGTCGCCGAGCAGCAGGGTGAGGTCGGGCTTGGCCTCGGCCATGCGGTCCCAGGTCGGGCACGGCTTGTTCTGGTCGGCGCACGAGCCGAACACCACCCGCGACACCACGCCGTCCGGCGGGGCGAGCAGGGACAGACACACGAGCGCGAGCATGGGACGACTCCTCCGGCCGGGACGCGGGACCACCGGCATTGGGCGCGGCCGGTCGGCTGGTGGCAACCGGCCTCTGGTGCCATACGCGCGAATCGGCCCGACCTTTCGGATTCCGGCAACTTTAACCTTCCATTCATTGCCGCCGACAGTCATGATCGATTAGACAGTCCGCATCTTGCGTCGTCGGCCCCGGTTGCGCCCTGAGATGGCCCGTCACATCCCCGCCCGACGCCTGCTGCCTCCGACCGACGACCGCACCACCAACTGATGCCCGCCGAGGACCGCCCGATGGCCAAGCTCCGTGGCGACTTCACCGACACACTGCTCAAGAAGAAAACGCTCAGCCCGGAACAGTTAGACGAGGCTGTTAGCCTGGCCAACTCGACCGGCGTGAAACTGCCGGACGCGCTGGCCCGGCTGAACTACGCCAGCCACGTCGAGTGCGGCCAGGCGATGGCCGACCACGCCGGGTTGCAATTTATTGACCTGACGGGGCGGGAAATCCCCAAAGCGGTCATCGAACTGGTGCCCGAGTCGGTGGCCCGGGAAAACCTCGTCTTGCCGCTGGAGCTAGAAGGCAACACGCTCAAGCTGATCATGGCTGATCCGAGCAACTACGAGGCGGTGCAGAAACTTCAGTTCATTCTGAACAAGGACGTTCAGCCGGTCCTGGCCATCCAGGAGCAGATACAAGAGGCCATCAACAGGAACTACGGTCAGACCGAAACCGAGTCGGTGGACTCGATGCTGGTGGAGTTCACGGACACGGCCATCGAGTTCACGCAAGTCGAAGCCAGTAGTGCCCTTGCGGCGAGTGACGAGTCCGACGCCCCGGTGGTGCGGCTGGTCAACTTAATCATATCTGAAGCCGTGAACCAGCGTGCGAGCGATATTCACATCGAGCCGTTCGCTGACCGCATCCGGGTCCGCTACCGCATCGACGGGATGCTGATCGAGCGGGACAACGTCCCCCGCCGGCTACTCATGGCCATGCTCAGCCGCATTAAGATCATGGGCAGCATCGACATCAGTGAAAAGCGTCGGCCACAGGACGGCCGGATCAAGATGACGGTGCAAGGCAAGCACTTTGACCTGCGGGTGAGTATGCTGCCGTCGGTTCACGGCCAGTCGGCAGTCATGCGGATTCTTGATCGCGGAAACATCAGTGTGAACATCCGCGACCTCGGCTTCTCCGAGGAGGACTACCTCCGCTTCCAGCAGATCATCAAACGGCCGAACGGCATCTTTCTCGTCACCGGGCCGACTGGGTCGGGGAAAACGACCACCCTGTATTCGGCCCTGAACGAGCTGAACCGGCCGGACCGGAAGATCATTACGGCCGAAGACCCGGTTGAGTATTACTTGCCCGGGATCAACCAGGTCGAGGTGAAACACCAGATCGGCTTGGACTTCGCGCGGATCATTCGGTCCATGCTCCGACAGGCTCCGAACATCATCTTAGTCGGGGAAATCCGTGACAAGGAAACGGCTGAGATTGCGGTACAGGCGTCGCTGACTGGACACTTGGTGTTCAGCACACTTCACACGAACGATGCGCCCAGTGCCATCACCCGGCTGGTGGACATTGGGGTGCCACCGTTCCTGATCGCCAGCTCGGTGATTGCCATCATGGGACAGCGGTTGGTTCGTCTTAACTGCATGAAATGTAAGGAACCGTGCCAGCATGACGCGGGCGAACTCCAGGCCTGCGGCATCACCAAAGAGATGATGGTGAAGGCGAATTTCATGAAGGGCAAGGGCTGCAACCACTGCCGACAGTCGGGGTATCGCGGCCGTCAGGGCATCTTCGAGATGATGAAAATGAACTCGGTCATTCGAGAGATGACCTTCGCTCAGGCTCCGACCCAGGAGGTGCGGCGGAAGGCCCGGGCCACCGGCATGAAGACGCTGCTCGAGGACGGCGTGCTGAAAATTCTCAAGGGCGTCACTACGCCGGCGGAAGTGCTGTCTACGGCCCACTCGGAAATGCAGGTCGAGTCGGCAATGGCTTCCGAAGACCGGGCGAAGGCCTGATTTTGCCGCCAAGACGCCAAGACCGCCAAGGAAGACAGAAAGCAGTCTTAAAACTCGATTTTCGTCTTCCTTGGTGGTCTCGGCGTCTTGGCGGCCACCCGGTTTTTGGTACTAGCTGACCCCGGCGGGATAATGCGGCTGTCGGAAGTCGCGTCGCCCAGTGCGGTTGGTGCCAGTCGCCACCAGTGAGGGTTGCCCGTGGCCGTTGCGATGGAAAAGCTGCTGGCGACCGTCATCCAGCTCAAAGCCAGCGACTTGCACATTAGTGTGGGTCAGCCGCCGGTGGTCCGCCACCACGGCCGGCTGCGCAAGCTCGACGCTAAAGTGCTCGACCAGGACGACACCACCGCCCTGATGAAGTCGATCACCCCGGACCGCTGCCAGCAGGAGCTGCAACAGAAGGGCGGGGCAGACTTTGCGATCGAGTACGTGGACGGCTACCGCTTCCGGGTGGCCGTCTTCAAGCAGCGTGGCAGCCTTGGCCTGGTGCTGCGGCGTATCCCCAGCCAGTTCCTGACCTTCGACCAGTTGCGGATGCCCGAGGCCATCCGCTCGCTCATCGTCCGGCCCCGCGGCCTGCTGCTCGTCACCGGGCCGACCGGGTCGGGCAAGACGACCTCGCTCGCTTCGATGGTCAATTTTATCAACGATAATTACGACCGGCACATCATTACGCTCGAAGACCCGATCGAATATTTCCACAAGCACAAGAAGTGTACGGTCAACCAGCGGGAGATCGGGGTGGACGTGCCCGACTTCAAGGAGGGCATCCGCCGGGCGCTGCGGATGGACCCGGACGTGATTCTCGTGGGCGAAATGCGGGATCTGGAGACGATCCACGCCGCCATCGAGGCGGCCGAAACCGGCCACGTCGTCTTCGGCACGCTGCACACATCCGGGGCTGCTAGTACGATCAACCGAATTATTGACGTGTTCCCGAAAGACCAGCAGGACCAGATTCGCACCCAGCTCTCGACGGCCCTCATGGGGGTGCTGTCGCAGGCACTGCTGCCCAAGAAGCCGGAAGGCGTGGTCGCCGCTTACGAGATGATGGTCGTCACCCCGGCTATTCAAAACCTCGTCCGCGAAAACAAGGTTTATCGGATCGACTCGACCATCCAGACCGGCCGCAAGGAGGGCATGTTCCTGCTCGACGAGAGCCTGTTCCGGCTGTGGCGGGAGGGTGTCTGCGACAAGGAGGAGGTGCTGCTGAAGTCGAGCAAGCCGGCGGAGTTGGCCGCCAAAATCGCCCAGGCCGAGCGCGGGCTGGAGGACGAAGACGGGGACGGGGACGAGGACGACAGCGACGTGGAGGACGACGAGGACGACGGCGCCCGCCGCAAGCGGTAGGTACCCCCTGGCCCCTCCCAAACCCTGCGACCACCAAGACTCCCGCCATGTCTACTGTTCCGCCGAACGACCCGAAGAAGCCCACCCCGCCCCTTGCCGGAGCGGGCGGCGCCCCCAAGCCGGGCATCCCCGCCGGCCAAAAGCCGGCCGTGCCCGGTGCCGCCAAGCCCGGCGTGCCGGCCGCCGGCGGGCAGAAGCCGCCCACGCCCCCGAAGGCGCCGGCCGCGGCCGTCCCGGGCGGCGACAAGCCGAAGCCGGCCCCCGCCCCGGCCCCGCGGAAGGTGCCGCAGCGGCCCAAGTTCGCCCACATCGACACCGGCACCCGGCAGCTCGGCCAGAAGCTGGTGGACCTCGGCTACGCCGACGACGCCCAGCTCGAAGCCATCTACGAGGAGATGCGGACCAGCGAGGCCAAGTTCACCGACCTGCTGCTCAAGCAGAGCCTGGTGAACGAGGACCAGTTGCTCCAGGCCACGGCCGAAGTCCACGGGATGCGGCTGATCAACCTGGACGACATCAAGCCCGACCCGGCGGCCGTCAAACTGGTGGCCAGCGGCATGGCCGAGATGTACAAGGTGGCGCCGGTCAGTTACGAGAACGACGTTCTGACCGTGGCCATGTCCGACCCGAACAACCTGATGGCGCTGGACGACATCCGCAACTTCCTGGGCATCCGCCAGGTGCAGGCCGTGCTGTCCCCGCAGGCGGCCCTCGAAGCGTTCATGGGCAAGGCGTACGGCAAGGGCGGGGCGGACGGCGGCAGCCCGGAGGAGTCCATCCTGGACGTCCTCCGCCAGTTGAACGAAGACCCCGACTTCGCCCCCGGCGGGGCCGGCCGGCGGGAGACGTCCATCGACCTGGACGACATGACGGAGATGGCCAACTCGGCCCCGGTGCGGAAGCTCATCAACATGGTGTTGCTGATGGCCATCCGCGACCACGCCTCGGACGTGCATTTCGAGCCGTTCGAGGACGAGTACAAGATGCGGTACAAGTGCGACGGGGTGCTGTACGAGATGGTGCCGCCGCCCCGCCATTTGGGCACGGCCATCGCCTCGCGCATCAAGGTCATGTCGAACCTGGACATTGCCGAGCGGCGGCTGCCGCAGGACGGCCGGATCGAGCTGAACGTCGGCGGCAACCGCATCGACATGCGGGTGGCCGTGCTGCCCACGCTGTTCGGCGAGAGCGTGGTCATCCGGGTGCTGGACAAGTCGAGCGTCGGGCTGTCGCTCGACCGCATCGGCATGGGGGCCAAAATCCTCGGCCAGTTCCGCGAGGTGATTAAAAAGCCTAACGGCATCGTGCTGGTGACGGGGCCGACCGGGTCGGGAAAAACCACCACGCTGTACAGCGCACTGAGTGAGTTGAACGACATCGATAGTAAGTTGATTACGACCGAAGACCCGGTCGAGTACGAGATCGACGGGATCATCCAGTGTCCGATCCAGAGTGAAATCGACCTGACGTTCGCCGCCGCCCTGCGGGCCATCCTCCGGCAAGACCCGGACATCATCCTGGTGGGCGAGATCCGCGACCTGGAAACCGCGGGCATCGCCATCCAGGCGTCGCTCACCGGGCACCTGGTGTTCAGCACCCTGCACACCAACGACGCCCCGTCGAGCATCACCCGCTTGCGGGACATGGGCGTGGAGCCGTTTCTGATCACGGCGTGTATTGAAGCGATTCAGGCCCAGCGGCTGGTGCGAAAGGTGTGTCAGGTGTGTAAGACGGCGTACATCCCGACCCGCGAGCAGGTGATGGAGCTGAACGTGCCCTTCGAGACCATGACGGGCAAGCAGTTCTTCTACGGCGAGGGCTGCGACAAGTGTAACAACCTGGGGTTCAAGGGCCGCACCGGATTGTACGAGCTTCTGATCATGAACGACGACATCCGGGACATGGTGAGCAAGGGGGCGAGCACCGACGCGGTGCGGGAGTACAGCCGCAAGAAGGGCACCGAGAGCCTCCGCGACAGCGGCATCGCCGCCCTGCTGGCCGGCGTCACCACGCTGGACGAGGTGGCCCGCGAGACGGTGCTGGAAGACTAGCGCAAATGCCGTCCGGAGTAGGGTGGTGCCAGGTCTTCGAGGCCCACCATGAGTGCCGCCACTCGCACGGTGGGCCTCGAAGACCCGGCACCACCCTACACCGGACGACCCGACACATCGATTTTGAGAGGCCTCTATGCCGACGTACAAGTTTGAAGCGCTCGACACGTCGGGCAAGGAAGTGAAGGACGCCGTCGAGGCCGGCAACGAGGAGGAGGCGTCGCAGAAGATCAAGGCCCAGGGGTACTTCGTCACCAAGCTGACGGCGGTCCAAGCCAAGGCCGGCAAGAAGAAGAAGAAGGGCGAGGAGAAGAAGGGCAAGGCCCGCAAGACGTTCACCCTCGGCGGCGTGTCGCAGAAGGGGCTGACCATCTTCACCCGCCAGTTCAGCACCCTCCAGGACGCCGGCCTGCCGGTGCTGCGGTCCCTCCGCATCCTCGAGCGGCAGATGAAGCCGGGCGTCCTCCGCAACTCGCTCATCGACGTGGTCGAGGACGTCGAGAGCGGCATGACCCTGTCCGAGGCGTTCGGCCGCCACCCCAAGGCGTTCGACCGGCTGTACGTCAACATGGTCAAGGCCGGCGAGGCCGGCGGTGCCCTGGAAGTCATCCTCCAACGCCTCGCGGAGTTCAAGGAGAAGGCGCAGTCCCTCAAAAAGAAGATCATCGGGGCGATGATCTACCCGGCCGTGGTCATCTTCGTGGCGGTGTCAATTCTGACATTCATCATGGTGATGATCATTCCAAAGTTCAAGAAGATTTTCGACGAATTCGGCCTGCAACTGCCGACGGCCACAAAGATGCTCATCGACATGAGCACCTGGATGAGCAAGTACTGGTTCTTCATCCCGCTGTTCCCGCTCGGGGTGTACCTGCTGCTCAAGCTGATCCGCATGACGCGGGCCGGCAACTACGCCCTGGACCGCATCACCCTGTGGATTCCCGTGGTCGGGTCGCTGGTGGAAAAGACCATCGTCGCCCGCACCATGCGGACGCTGGGCACGCTCATCGCCTCCGGCGTACCCATCCTCGAAGCCCTGGCCATCGTCCGCGAAACGGCCAACAACGCGGTGTTCGAGCGGATGTTTCAGCGGGTGCTCGAAAGCATCCGGGAGGGCGACACCATCGCCGACCCGATGCGGAACAGCAAGTTAGTCGATGACATGGTGACGAACATGATTGAGGTCGGCGAGGAGACCGGCGACCTCGACTCCATGCTCTACAAAGTGGCCGACTTCTACGACGAAGAAGTGGACAACACGGTCAAGTCGCTGATCTCGCTTTTGGAGCCGATCATGATCGTCTTCCTGGGCGGGGCCATCGGCGGAATCGTGATTTCCTTGTTCCTGCCGATGATCAAACTGCTCGAAGGGTTGAGCAAGTAGGCGGGTCGGCGGGCGAGCGGCCGGCGTGAGCCGGTCCGGGCTGGGGGTGGGAGTGGCGAATACCCCGCACCCCCAGCCCGGACCGGCTC
>JAYVUZ010000162.1:0-16342 GCA_043787415.1 Fimbriiglobus sp.
CGTCCGGCAGCAGGGGGCGGGCCACGGCGGCTCCTCCGCAGGTGTCCCCTCATGCTCGCCACCGGACGGCCCCCCGGCTAGGTTTCGTTAGGATTTCTAAATCTCGACCGAGTTTGCTCGTAGAGTTCACGCTGACGGAATAGGTTGCGAGCAGCCGAGGGCGATTCGCCGCCGGGTTTCCCTTGTGGGACAGGGATTGGGCCGTTACCCTGCTATCAACAGCCACCCAAGATTGCTTGCGGAGCCGGTGATAGCTTGCGGAGCCTTGCGAGCTAATCCATCGTTCGGCGGCGGAGGCTGGCAGGTGACGGGTACGCTAACAACTGCTGATGCCCGCGCCGAGTTGGAACGGCTGGACTTCCACGACAGCGTGCTCCGGTCCATCGATCTGCTGTTCAGCAGCGGCCACGCCCGGTCGTGCCGGCTGCTGATCGACTACTACGACTGGGAGGGCAACTCCGCCCGCCGGGCGGCAGACCCGCAGGCCCCGTGGCGGTGGCGGTCGCTGGAAGTGTCCTTCGGCTACCTGGGGCACTTCGAGTACTCGGCCCCCGATCTGCTCAACCGCTCGCAAGACATCGACCGCGCCGAGTTCGACCACACGCTCGCCGGTCTGCGGGCCGGCGAGGATCGGCTTCGGGCGCAGTTCAGCGGGCATCGCTCCCCGCTGTTCGACGCGGACGGCGGCCCGCTGTCGCTGAAGCTCCTCACCCAGAACTGGGGCGAGGAGCGGGAAGGGTTTGTGCTGGTGGTCGGGAGCGGGTGCCGGCTCCGGTGGGACGTGCGGCCGGCCCCCGTCGGGCAGACCCACATCCCGACAGCTCCAGGTGCCAAACCTGACGCTGCATAGACACCGGGGGCATGTAAGTTTTCCCAGGGTCGTAACTCACTCGGCCTCCGCCGCCACTGAGCTTGTTCGTTCGACCCATACCGTCCGCAGCACGAACCAGTTCTTCGGCCGGCCGGTGGCGGCGTCGTAGCTATGGCCGAGCCACACGCCCGGTGCGACCTCCCGCAACTCATCACGGAGGTTACCGAATACTGCGGCTTTCGGGGCGTACTGCATCACGAGACAGGGCTGGCCGTCGAGCCAACTCGTCCCGACGTGGGCATCGGCCGAGACGGCCTGGACGCCGCCGAGCCAGCGGTTCGTGAGGGTGCCGTCGCCGTGGAACGTCTTGCCCTTCCAGACGACGCCCTGCAAGCGGGCTTTGACCTGCGGATGGCGCCCGTCGGTATAGAGAACTGTGCCGCGGGTGGGGCCAAGCGGGACGGACCCGAGGGCGGCCTGGCGAAACAGCGTCTCCCAGCAACAGGGCGTCGCGTCGTGCGGGATCAGCGTTGGGGAACCACAGTAAACCGGGCAAGCTAGAGCGAGGGCCGAAACCGCGGCGACGAACAATTTCATGCTTCAACTATTACCGCTCGACGGATACCGTCCTGGCGGCCCCGCTGAAAGGGTCGAAAGGACGTCGCTACCATCCGCTACACCCCGCGGACCGTCACCTTCACCTCGAACCGCTCGTCGCCCCGCTCAACCGTCTGCGTCAGCACCCCGCCCACCTTCGCCGACCCGACGCTGCGGGCGAACTCCGGGTTGCCGGCCACCGGCTTGCCGTCCACGGCCACGATCAGATCGCCGGCCTCCACCTCGTCCGTACCGGCGTTGCGACTCACCCCGCGTAGCCCGGCCTTCGCCGCCGGCCCGTCCGGGTCGGCCCGCAGCACCATCACGCCGGTGCGGAACCCGGCCCGCCGCACCGCCGGCTGGTTGACCAGCGTCACCCCGATGTCCGGCTGCAACACCCGGCCCCGCTGGATCAGCTCCGTCACCACCGCGTTCACCGTGTCCACCGGGATGGCGAACCCGATGCCAACATTCCCACCCCCGCCCGTGTTATAGATCGCCGTGTTCACGCCGATCAGCCGGCCGTTTTTATCCAACAGCGGCCCGCCACTGTTGCCCGGGTTGATGGGCGCGTCCGTCTGAATGGCTCCGGATATGGGCCGGTCGCTCGGCGACTCGATTTGGCGATCCAGTGCCGAGATGATGCCCTTGGTCATGGTCAGCGACAGCCCGAACGGGTTGCCGATGGCGTACACCTTTTGCCCCACCTCCAGGTCGTTCGATCGGCCGACGGCCACCTTCTTCAGCTTCGCCTTCGGGGCCTCAATCTGGACCACAGCCAGGTCGTTGTCCTGAGACGACCCGATCACCCGCCCGTCGTAGACGGTGCGATCAGCTAACACGATCCGCACCTTGTAACCCGGCCGCGGGTTGCCGTCCGGGTCGAGTGCCTGCCGGACAACGTGAAAGTTGGTGACGATGCGGCCGTCGTCGTCCCAGACGAACCCGCTGCCGGTGCCGGTCTGGACGGTTTCCACCCGGGCGTCCAGCCGGCTGCGGCGGACGGTGGCCAGGGTGTCCACGTTCACCACCCCGTCCCGGCTGTCCTTAAACACCCGGATGGCCTCGGCCTCCTCGGCGTCAGGCGACGACCGTGGGGCGGCCGGCCGTTCGGCGGCCGACGGCTCCAGGGCCGGCCCCTGTCCCGTCTGCGGGACCAGGTAACGCAGGCCGATCACCCCCAGCGCCACCCCGACCAGCACGGCCAGGATGAGTTGCAGGGCGCCGGATCGGCGGGTGCGTGGGGCGGGATGGTCGTCGAGGGCGTATCGCACGGCGGGCACTCCGGGCGGCGGCTCACTCCGCCAACAGCGAGAGCGACCCCGTCAGGAATAATAGGCAGCCGGCGGCCGACACTTGCTCGGCGTGCGGGCTGCCGGGTTCGGCCAACTGGTAGTCGCCGGCGGCGAGCGTCCGCCCGGCGACGGTGATCGACCCGGACAGGACGACGCACTCCTCGGCCCCGTCGTGGGTGTGCGAATCCAGGCTGGCCCCCGGGTCGAGCCGCAGGTACGCCGAGAACCGCCGGGCGACCCGGTCGGTGTGTAGCAGGCGAATGCTCACCCCGGGCCGCCCGGTCGGCTGGAAGGTGGCGGGGTCGGCGGCGTGAAACGTCAGCCCCGGCGGGGCGGCCGGCGGCAGGCGATCCAGAATCGCTGCGACTAGCCCGGCCGACGGCGACACCGGCGGCACGGCGGCCAGCAGGCGGACGGCGTCGGTGTTCTCGGCCAGGTCGAACAGGTCGGCGATCATGTCGGCGCCATGCGGAGGCGGAGGCGGGTCAGCCCGAGCCGGATGCGGGTCTTCACCGTGCCCAGCGGGACGTTCAGCCGGGCGGCAATCTGCTCGTGGGTCAGCCCCTCGAAGAAAGCCAGTTCGATGGCCGTCCGCTGGTCGGGCGGCAACTCGTCCACCGCCGACCTGGCCCGCACGGCGTCATCCCGGCGGACGACCTCAGCCGGGGGGTCGTCGGCTGCCACCTGTTCCGTAATCGGCGTGCCAATGACCGGCCGCCGCCGCAGCTTGTCCAGTGCCCGGCACCGCGCCAGCAAGAACAGCCAGACATCCGGCGGCGACCGCCCGGCGTCATATCGGCCGGCCGTCGTCCACACCTGAAGAAACGTCTCTTGGAGTACGTCCTCGGCCTCTCCGCGGATTCCGAGAATCCGATGGATCAGTCCGAGCAGGCGGGGGGCGTAGCGGTGATAGAGCGCCAGGAACGCCGGCCGGTCGCCGGCTGCCACCCGTTCGAGAAGTGCATCGGCGGACTCGTCACTGGCCACGAATCACCCCCGGCCTCATGGTGCCAGTTTACACTCGTCACCCGCAACCGGGCGACCCCTTGCCCAACCACTCAGTCGACCACCGCTGCCGGAGCGGCGGGTTGAAACGACAGTGCGTCGTGGTCGTCGTCGTAATCCACTGCCACCGTCATGCCGTCCCGCACCTCGCCCGTGAGCAGCTTGCGGGCCAGGGCCGACTCGACCTCCTTCTGCACCGCCCGCTTGAGCGGTCGCGCCCCGTAGGCCGGGTCGTAGCCGGTCTTGACCAGGTGCGTGCGGGCGGCCGGCGTCAGGGTGAGCACCAGGTTGCGGTCGGCCAGCCGGGCGTTCAGTCGTCGCAACTGGATGTCGATGATCCGCCCCAACTGGTCCTCCCGCAGGGCGTGGAACACGATCACGTCGTCCACCCGGTTGAGGAACTCGGGGCGGAACTGCTTGCGGAGTTCGCCCAGCACGTCGTCCCGCATCCGGTCGTACACCTCGCCGATGAACGACCCCTTATAGCCGAGAATCTTCTGCCCGCCGACGTTACTGGTCATCACCACGAGGGTGTTTTTGAAGTCCACCGTGCGGCCCTGGCTGTCGGTCAGCCGGCCGTCGTCCAGCACTTGCAGCAGGACGTTGAACACGTCCGGGTGGGCCTTCTCGATCTCGTCCAGCAACACCACGCTGTACGGCCGCCGGCGGACCGCCTCGGTGAGTTGACCGCCCTCCTCGTAGCCGACGTAACCGGGCGGCGCCCCGACGAGGCGGGAGACGGTGTGCTTCTCCTGGTACTCGCTCATGTCGATGCGGACCATCGACTTGTCGTCGTCGAACAGGAACTCGGCCAGCGCCCGGGCCAGCTCGGTTTTGCCGACGCCGGTGGGGCCGAGGAAGATGAACGAGCCGAGCGGCCGGTTGGGGTCGTTCAGCCCGGCCCGCGCCCGCACCACCGCTTCCGCCACGGCGTCCACCGCCTCGTCCTGGCCGATCACCCGCTTGTGCAGCTCGTCGGCCAGGTGCAGCAGCTTCTCCTTCTCGCCTTCGAGCAGCCGCGTCACCGGCACGCCGGTCCAGCGGCTGACCACCGCGGCCACGTCCTGTTCGCCCACTTCTTCTTGCAGCAGCCGGTCACCCGGGCCGGCCGACTTGGCCTCCAGTTCGGCGAGCTGCTTGAGGAGCGTCGGCAGGGTGCCGTACTTGATCTCAGCGGCTTTGCTCAGGTCGTACTCCCGCTCGGCCCGCTCGGCGGCCTGCTTGGCTTGCTCGATCTGCTCCCGCACCAGCCGCACCTGCCCGACCGCGTCCTTCTCCTGCTGCCACCGGGCGCGGAGGGCGTCGGCCTCGGCCTTCTGGTCGGCCAGTTCCCGTTCCAGCTTGGTCAGGCGGTCGCGGCTGGCGGCGTCCTTCTCGTTCTTCAGCGCCTGCCGCTCGATCTCCAGTTGCATCACCCGCCGGCTGAGCTGGTCCAGTTCGGTCGGCTGGCTGTCGATCTCGGTGCGGAGTTTCGCTGCCGCCTCGTCCATCAGGTCGATGGCCTTGTCCGGCAAGAAGCGATCACTGATGTAACGGTTGCTCAGCACGGCCGCCGCCACCAGGGCCGCGTCCTGGATGCGGACCCCGTGGTGCACCTCGTACTTCTCCTTCAGCCCGCGGAGGATGCTGATGGTGTCTTCCACGGTCGGCTGGTTGACGACCACCGGCTGGAACCGCCGCTCTAGGGCGGCGTCCTTCTCGACGTGCTTGCGGTACTCGACCAGCGTGGTCGCCCCGATGCAGTGCAGCTCGCCGCGGGCCAGCAGCGGCTTGAGCAGGTTGCCGGCGTCCATCGACCCCTCGCCCTTGCCAGCCCCGACGACGGTGTGCAGCTCGTCCACGAACAGGATGATGCGGCCGTCGGCCCCGGTGACTTCGGCCAGCACCGCCTTCAGCCGCTCCTCGAACTCGCCGCGGTACTTGGCCCCGGCGATCAGGCTACCCATGTCCAGCGATACGATCCGCTTGTCCTTCAGCCCGTCCGGCACGTCGCCACGGACGATCCGCTGGGCCAGCCCCTCGGCGATGGCCGTCTTGCCGACCCCCGGCTCGCCGATCAGCACCGGGTTATTCTTGGTGCGGCGGGACAGGATTTGCACGACCCGGCGAATCTCCTCGTCCCGGCCGATGACCGGGTCGAGCTTGCCGGCCTCGGCGGCGGCGGTCAGGTCGCGGCCGTACTTGTCCAGCGCCTGGTAGCTGGCCTCCGGGTTCTGGGTCGTCACCCGCTGGTTGCCGCGGACTTCGCGGAGTGCGGCCAGCAGTCGCTCGCGGGTCACACCCGCGTCCCGCAGGGCGGAACCGGCCACGCCACGGTCCCCCGTGAGGCCGAGCAGCAGGTGTTCGACCGACACGTACTCGTCGCCGAGTTTCTTGGCCTCGTCCTCGGCGGTGGCCAGCAGCTTGACGAACCGGCCGCTCGCGTGCTGGGTCTCGGCTGCCCCGCTCGGGCCAGTCACCTTCGGCATCCGTTCCAGTTCATACGTGAGCTTGGCCCGCAGCGGGTCGGCGGCGACGCCGGCTTTGGCCAGTACGGCCGGCGCCAACCCGCGGTCCTGCTCCAGCAAGGCGGACAAGACGTGTTCGAGGTCGATCTGCTGGTGGTTCAGTCGGGCCGCGGTCT
Organism: Fimbriiglobus sp.; assembly: GCA_043787415.1. Taxonomy (GTDB): domain Bacteria; phylum Planctomycetota; class Planctomycetia; order Gemmatales; family Gemmataceae; genus JAXMAZ01. Next base: position 6,332 of record JAYVUZ010000162.1, read on the forward strand.
TCTGGGCATCGGCCAGGGCCTCGCGGGCCTTCTCGGTGAACCGATTCAGGTCCATGACGCGGGTACTCCGTGGTGCGACGCCGGTTGGAGAGGGCCGGCGGGTGATCGGGTGCCGACATTAGCCGACCAGTTCGGCCCGCTCGGCGAGCAGATTCCGCCGGGCGGCATTTTCCCCCTCGGCCGCCATCAGCGGGTGATGAAAGATCGCATTCCGTCGGAGGAACGCTTCGAGAACCGCAACCCGGCCCTGCCAATAGTCGGCGTCCGACACCTGGGCGTACTCCCGGCGGATGTCGGCGGCGTACCGCCGGTAGCGAACCTCGCTGGCCCCCAGGATGGCCAGGTCGGCGTCCCGGAGCGCCAACACCTCCGCATCCGACGGAGTTGATTCTGTCGACAGGTGTGCCGTCGAGCGGACCAGTTCAGCCGCCCGCCGGAGGACACCCGGCGGCAACCCGAGCGGCGTCAGCCACTCGCCCACGAGGTCGGCGGATCGGGCCTCGTTGTCGGCCGCCCGTGGGTCGTAGACGGCGTCGTGGAACCAGACGGCCAGCTCAACTGCCGGCGTGCCGCCGAGCCGGCCGACGACTCGGAACACTTCGCCCAGGTGTTCGAGCGTGTGGTAGTGGCGGTGCGGCTCGGCGTATGTCGCCACCAGCCGGTCGAACACCGGGTAGGCGTCGGCCGGGGCGACGCCCCAGGTGGCCAGCAGCCGCACCCAGCGGCCTTGCATCGCGTCGAGCCGTTCCGGTGACACCATCCGGGCGTTATAGTCGAAGGATCACCGCTTGGGGGCGACATGGGGTCGGCACGCGGGCCGGGGATGCTGCTGGTGTCGGCGACGGGCTTGGCCGCCGCGGCCGTGGCCGTGGACGCCGGGTTCGATTTACCGGCGCCGCTGCGGGCGGTGCTGTTCGCCGCCTGGCTGGTGGCGGTCGGCGTCCTGGGTTGGGGGGCGGTCGGCCGGCCGGGCGGTCGCCGACAGGAGGCGTGGGCGGCCGGCGGGGCGGCGGTCGGCACCTTCGCCCTAATCGTGCTGTGCGTGCCCGGCGGGGTGCGGGCCGGTCGGCTGGTGCCGCCGTGGTCGGCCCCGCCGGCGGCGGCGCTGACCGTCACGACCGGCGACCCAGTCATTGCCCGCGGGGCCGGCGTCACCCTGGCCTGCGTCGTCGAACAGGCCGCCTCTCAGGCACCAGTCGTCCTCGATGTGTGCGACGAGGCCGGGGCCGTCACCTGCCCGCCGCTGGCCGAGGAACTGCCGGGGGTACGGTCGGCCCGGCTGGCAGGGGTCGTTGCCCCGCTCCGCTACCGCTTCGTCGCCGGCACCGCCACGACCGCCTGGCACACCGTCACCCCGACTGATCCCGTCGCTTTGACATCTGCGACCGCCCTCGAAACCCGCCCGCCCGCTTATGCCGTCGGCCAGTATCCCGCCCGCCGGTTCGACCGGGCCGAGGTCGCCGTGTGTCTGGCCGGCGGGACGGTGGCGGCGTCCCTGGTGTTTGATCGGCCGGCCGTCGCGGTGCGGGCGGTGTGGCAGCCGGACGGCGAAAGTCCGGCCCAGCCGGCGGCCGTTGAAGTCGCCGCCGACCACCGCTCGGCGACCGTCACGGCCGGTGTGCCAGCCAGCGGGCGGATCGTACTGACGATCGTCGGCGAACACGATTTCCCGACCGTGGTCGAACTTCCGGTTGCCGCCGCCATCGACCACCCGCCGACGTTTCTGGCCGTGGACGGGTTCGACGCCGGCCACTGGGCGGTGCGGGTGGACGAGGTGCTGAACCTCGCGGTAGAAGTAGGCGACGACGTGTGGGCGGCCGCCCCGAGGCTGGAACTACTAATCGGCCCGTCCGCAGCGACGGCGGTCGCGGTGCCGGTGCCGCTGGCCGGTGGCGGCGGGCGGTTCGCCGGCCGGTTGTCGGTGCCCCTGTCCGAGCACTGGCGTGGCAGTCAACTGGTGGCCCGGCTGCGGCTGACCGACGCCCACCCGCAGGACGCGAACTTGCCGGCTGAGGGTTGGGCCGAGTTCACCCGGCTCGACACCGCCGCCCCACTGGCCGAGCAGCTCGTGCTGACACAGCGGGACCGGGTGGCCGCACTCCTGACGGCCGGCGAACCGGCCCGTGCGGCGGAAGTTGTGGACCGAGTGGACGCGCTCGAACCGCTGACCGCCGCCCTGCGGGCCGACCGGCCGTCGCTCGCCGGCCTCCGCGAACTGAACACACGGCTGGCGATCGAACGGCTTGATCGATTGCGGCTGGCCGAACTGGCGACGGCCCTTCGCACCGCGGCCGACCGCGACCCCACGCCGGCGACGGCCGCCCGCTTCCGTGACCGGCTGGCCGCCGTGGTGGCCGCAAGCCCCCGGCTGACCGCCGCCCGCGCCGTCGCCGACGAGTGGGAGCAGTCGGCCGCCGCCGCCGCCGCCGACCGACTGGCCGACGAGTTTAACACCGTCGCCGACCGCCTCCAGGCCGACCGGGCGACCCGGCTCCGCCCGCTCGCCGACCGCCTCGGTGCTCTGACAGACCGGCTGACGACGGCCGAGCCACAGTGGGGGGCGGTCGGCGGAACGGGGGGCGTTGCTGACCGGCTCGCCCAGACGAGTCGCAGCCTTCGGGCCGGCCGGCCCGCCGACGCGCTGCCGGGCCTCGACGCGGCTGGCCGGCGATTGGCCGACCGGGCGACGGCCGTTGCTACCGCGGCCGAAGCCCGGGCCGACCCGCGGGAGGCCGCCCGGCAACTCGCCCGCTGGGCGGCCGACCTCCGGCCCGGCGAGTCGGCCCGGTGGGGCGGGTGCGTCCGCACCCTGCTGGCCGTCACCCGCCCGCACCTGCCGTCGGCCGACACCCCGGACAAGGTGGCCCGCGACCTGCCGTCGCCGGCCGAGTTCAAGAAGCGGGCCACCCAGACCCTCCGCGACTGGCTGGCCCGGCCGCCGGTCGCCGCCGACCAAGTCGAGGTGCTGAACGCGTTTGCGGATCAACTCGAACTCCTGCCGCCGCCGGTCGAAGGCCGGGCGTCGCGGCTGGCGGCTGCCGCCGCCCACCGGGCCGTTTCCGGCTCGCCACACGACCGGACGGCCTGGGCGATCGAACTACGATGGCGGGTCGATTCCCTGGCCCGGTCACTGGCCGGCGACGCCGACCGGGCGACGCCGTTACGGCTCGGCCTGCCGCTCGATTGTGATGACCCCGAGGCGATCCGCTCGCGGCTCGACGGCCGCACCACGGACCGCCAGCGGCTCGCGCTGCTCGTCCGCTGGTGGGCCGGTCGCTCGGCCGTCGGGCCAGACCACATCCGGGACGCCCTGTCGTTACTCGATTCGGTGCAGGTCGGACCGGCCGCCGAACTGCTGGAGACGGCCCGCAAGGCGATCCGCTCCGGCGGGCGGGCGGGCGACGTGGCGGCCGTGCTCGGTCGGCTGCGGGACGCGCTGGGGCCGGCCGGGGACGAACCGCTCTCCGCGACCGCTGGCCTGGACCGGCCGACCGCAGCCGAGCGGCTGATCGCCCTCGACAGTGGCGGCCGGCTGGCCGACCGGGCCACGGTGGAGAGCATTCGCCGGTTCGCTGAGGGGGTGAAGGCGGTGGCTAGCGAGGCGGCAGCGCGGTCGGCCGAGTTGCACACAACGGCCGTCACCGCGGTCCGGGGCGTTGCTCAAGCGGACCTGTCACGGCTGCTCAGTCGGTTCCGGCAATCTGAAGCGTTGAGCCGGCTAGCCGCCGCGCAATTGGAGCAGCCAGGCGACCTCGGCGACAACCTGCGGGAGGCGGCGATGGTGCTGCGACAGGCCGGCTGCGTATTGTCGGCAGGGCGGACCGAATGGCCCGGCGATCTGCGTGCCGGAAAGCGATTGCGCGATGCCGAGGCGGCTTTCGCTGGGTCGGGCGACATCCGACAAAGGTTACAGGCGGCAGCAGCCGCCGTCGAATCAGCGGGCCGCTGATGGAGGTGTAGCCGGCACCGGCCGGTCTTGATCCTGGTTCTTGCCCTTCTCGCCACGACCGCCGCAGCCGACGGCCAACACTACCGTTAGCAGACAGAGCGAACCACGGCACAGGCGGGGCATGGTCGATACCATCAGGGGCCATCGTCGGGCGGCCGGCCGACGGCGGGACTACTTGGGGGTCGGGGTGGTTTTGGTCGTGAGGACGGTCGAGGAGGTCTTGGCGCTCTCGGCGGTGCAGCCGGTGATCACGACGCCAACGGTCAGAACCAGAGCCAGGGTCAAAATCTTCTTCATCGGAAACTCCTACGGTGAGAGAACACGTCGGGGCGGTTAAGAGGATCGCGGACCGGCCACTTGACCGGAGACTCAGCCGCGAACGGCAGGCTTCCTCAGAGAAGTTGATACAGACCGACCGCCCGTATTCCCCAAAAAACCCTCTGCCGGCCAGAACGGACGGTCCCGGACCGGGCCAGGAATAAAATACCCGCTGCGGGATCACTCATATGACAAGGACTTCGGACATGGCGGCGGCCGGGGTGCGGGAGCTGGTCGAGGCCCACTACCAGCCGCTCTACCGCTACGCTTACCGGCTGAGCGGGTCGGCCGCCGACGCCGAAGACCTGACCCAGGAGGCGTTCGGCAAGGCCGTCGAGCGGCTCGGCCAGCTCCGCGACCCGGACAAGGCCCGGCACTGGCTGTTCCGCATCGTCCGCAACGCCTACCTGCACACCGTGCGGGACGCCAAGCGGGCGCGGGTGGTGCCGCTGGACAGCGTCGGCGACGTGCCGGCCCGGCTCGACGAGTCGCGGCCGGCCATGGACATCGAGCCGGACCAGTTGCAGGCTGCGCTGAACGAACTGGACGAATCCTTCCGCACGCCGCTGATCTTGTTCTATTTCGACGAGTTCAGTTACAAAGACATCGCCGACCACATGGACCTGCCAATCGGCACGGTCATGTCCCGGTTGGCCCGGGCGAAAGCACACCTGCGGGCGAAACTCGCCCGGCACGCCGACCCGGCCGGCGCGTGAGTCGGGAGGACTGTTGTGGACTGTCAAACCGCCCGCCACCTGCTCGACCTCGCCCGGGACTGCGGCCCGGACGACCGCACCGCCCTGGACGCGCACCTCGGCGGGTGCGGCGGCTGTCAGGGGTTCGCCGCCGCCCAGGCCGGGTTTGACGCCGCCGTGGCCCTGGCCATGAAGAGCGTTCCTGTGCCGGCCGGGGCTGTCGAGCGGGCGGCCCGGCTGGCCGCTGCCCGACGGGCAACTGTGGTCCGCCGGCAGTGGCTCCGTGGGGCCGGCGCGGTCGCGGCGGTGCTGGTCGTCGGGCTGGTCGGTTACGACGTGTTCCTCCACACCCGGCCGGCGGTGGACACCGCCGAACTGGCCCAAACGTTCGACCGCCGCCGGGACGACCCCGAGCGGTTCGCCGCCGACTGGCTGACGGCCAACGGGTTGCCACCCGCCCTGCCCCACCGCTTCGACTACCGGCTGCTGCTCGACGCCACCCGCTCCGACTTGCCGGGCAAACCGACGCCATGCCTCCAGTTCGTCAAGGACGGGCACACGCTGTCGGTGTACGTCCTCAGTAAAAACCAGTTCCGGCTGACTGACCTTCAGCCGGCCCAGAGCAGCTTCGCCACGGTAACGCCGGTGCCCGAGTCGCCGGCCCACCCCGGCTTCGCGTACTTGTTGGTGTACACCAGCCCGACACTCGACCTATTCCTCCGCCGCGACCCGCCCCAGTAACCCGCCCCCGAGGCTCCCATGCACCTGACCCTGACCTACTGCAGCCTCTGAGGGTACGAGCCACAGGCCGTCAGTTTGGCGGCTATCCTGCTCACCGCCCTCAAGCAGCAGGTGAAATCCCTGACCCTGGTCCCGGCCGGCGGCGGCTGCTTCGAACTGGACGCCGACGGCGTCCGGCTGTACTCGAAGCTCCAGACCCGTCAGTTCCCGGACGAGCACGAGTTGCTGGCCGCGGTGCGGGCGAGGCGGAACGGAGCGTGACCCGTGGCCGGGCGGCTGACCGACTACTGCAACAGCGGCGGGTGCGCTGCTAAACTGCCGGCCGGCCGCATGGACGCGCTGCTGGCCATGATCCCCCGCGGCCCGGCCGACCCGAACCTGTTGGTCGGCACGGAAACCCACGACGACGCCGGGGTGTACCGGCTGACGGACGACCTGGCCCTGGTCCAGACGGTGGACTTCTTCCCGCCGGTGATGGACGACCCGTTCGTGTACGGCCAGATCGCCGCCGCCAACGCCCTGTCGGACGTGTATGCCATGGGCGGCACCCCGGTCACGGCCCTCAACCTGGTCGCCTACCCGGACGACAAACTGACCTTCGACTGGCTCGGCCAAATCCTCGCCGGCGGGGCCGACCGCTGTCGGGAGGCCGGCTGTGCTGTGGTCGGCGGGCACACCATCCGCGACCCGAACATCAAGTTCGGCCTGTCCGTCACCGGCACCGTGCATCCGGCCCGGGTGCTGACCAACCGCGGGGCCAGGCCCGGCGACGTACTGGTGCTGACCAAGCCGCTCGGCACCGGGTTCGTCACCGCGGCGGCCAAGAAGGGCGTCTGCCCGGTACCGACGCTCGCCGCCGCCTTCGCCAGCATGACCCGGCTGAACCGCGACGCCGCAGCCGCCGCCCTGGCTTCTGGCGTCACCGGGATGACCGACGTGACCGGGTTCGGCCTCGCTGGCCACGCCCGTGAGGTGGCCGACGGCAGCGGCGTCACTATCCGCCTGCTGCTGAGCAACCTGCCGCTGCTGCCGGGCGTCGAGGCGCTGGACATCCCGACGGTCCGCACCCGGGCCAGCGGCTCGAACCGCGAGTACATGGCCGGCGTCACCCGGTTCGACGCCGCGGCCGACGACCCCCGCGCCGAGTTCCTGTACGACCCGCAGACGAGCGGCGGGCTGCTGATCGCGGTGTCGGAAAAGTCGGCGGCCGACCTCGTCCGCCGGCTGCAGGCTGTCGGAGAACCCGCCAGTGCGGTCGTCGGTGTGGTGGAACCCAGGCACCCCGGGCTGGCGTTGATCGTCGCGTGACATAGTTTTCGGCGCGCCCGCTCCCGAGGCTCGCTGATGAATCCGCTACTCTGCCTGGCACTGGCCGGGGCCACCTGCGGCACCGACGTGCCGGTGTCCACCCCCGCCGAGTTCGCCGCCGCCCTGGCGGCCGTCGGGCCGGGTGATCGCATCCTGCTGGCCCCCGGCACCTACGCCGGCGACTTCTACGCCCGCCGGCTGGACGGCACCGCCTCCGCCCCCATCACCATCACGGCCGCCAACCCGGCCAGCCCGCCGGTCCTTCAGCCCGTCAACACCGGGCTGCACCTGGCCGGGGCCAGTTACGTCGTACTCGACGGGCTGGTGGTCAGCGGATTTGCTGACAACGGCCTGAACATCGACGACGACGGCGACTTCGACCGTCCGTCCCACCACATCGAGTTGCGGAACCTGCTGGTGACGGGCACCTCGCCCGGCGGCAACTGCGACGGCATCAAGCTGTCCGGGGTGGACGACGCCCGGCTGCTGAACTGCACCGTCGAGCGGTGGGGGGCGTGGGGGTCCGGGGTGGACATGGTCGGCTGCCACCGGGTGCTGGTCGGCTCGTGCCTGTTCCGGCTCGGCGGGTTCAACGGCGTGCAGGTCAAGGGCGGGTCGTCGCAGGTGCGGGTGGCCGGCTGCCGGTTCGACACTGCCGGCGAGCGGGCAGTCCAGGCCGGCGGCAGTACCGAGGCGGCGTACTTCCGGCCGCGGCTGGAGACGGTTCCGGCCGGCCAGCGGTCCGAGGCCCGGGACATCCTGGTGGAGGGCAACGTCAACGCCCGATCGGAGGCGGCCGTGGCCTGCTGCACGGCCGACGGGGTGACGGTGCGACTGAACACCGTCTACCGGCCGGGCAAGTACTTCCTCCGCATCCTCCAGGAGACGACCGACCCGACGTTCCTGCCCTGCCGCGGCGGCGTGGTGACGGACAACCTGGTGGTGTTCCGGTCGGCCAGCTGGTGGGCCGGCGGCGTCAACGTCGGGGTGCTCACCGCCCCCCAAACGTTCGGCTTCGCCCGCAACGCCTGGTACTGTGAGGACGCGCCGGGGTCCAGTGCGCCGGGCCTGCCGACGCCGGAGGTGGAGGGGGTGATCGGCCGCGACCCGCGGTTCAACAACCCGGCGAACGACAACTTCCGCCCCCGGGACCGCGGGGCGACCGCCGGCAAGGGGTACACCGCCTTCCGCCGGGACTGGTAGAGTGTCTGGTAGAACTGTTGGCGACCCACCCGGAACGCCCCCCATGCCACTGCTGTTGCTCCTCGTCGCGGCCGTCGGACGCGACGTGCCGGTGGCATCCGCCGCCGAGTTCGCCGCCGCCTTGAAGGCCGCCCGGCCGGGCGACACCATCCGGCTGGCCCCCGGCACCTACCGTGGGGTGTTCGACGCGGCCAACCTTCAGGGCACGGCCGAATCGCCGATCACCATTGCCGGCGACCCCAAGCAGCCGGCGGTGCTGGTCGGCCGCAACACCGGGCTGAAATTGTCGGCGGTGGCCCACGTCACGGTCCGCGATCTGGTCATCGACGGGTTTGCCGACAACGGCCTGAACATTGATGACGCCGGCCGCTTTGATCGCCCGTCGCACCACGTCACGCTGCAAAACATCCGCGTCCTCGGCCCGGCCGGCGGCGGCAACCGGGACGGCATCAAGCTGAGCGGCGTCACCGACTCGGCCGTACTCGGCTGCGTGGTGGACCGCTGGGGCGGCGGCGGCTCCGGGCTGGACATGGTCGGCTGCCACCGGGTGGTGGTCGCCGGCTGCAAGTTCACCCGCGGCGGGTTCAACGGGGTGCAGGCGAAGGGCGGCAGCTCGCAGGTGCGGGTGGTGCGGTGCCGGTTCGAGGACGCCGGCGAGCGGGCCGTGCAGGCCGGCGGGGCCACCGGCCTCGACTTCTTCCGCCCGCCGCTGGCCAGCGTCCCTGCCGGGAAGCGGTCCGAGTGCCGCGATTTCGTGGTCGAGGGGTGTGCGATCAGCGGCTCCGAGGCGGCCGTTGCCTGCTGCTCGGCCGACGGCGTGACGGTGCGACTGAACACCGTCTACCGGCCGGGCAAGTACTTCCTCCGCATCCTGGAGGAGCAAACGGCCGCCGGCTTCGTCCCGTGCCGCGGCGGGGTGGTCGAGGGCAACGTGGTGGTGTTCCGGTCGGACAATTGGGCCGAGGGCGGCGTCAACATCGGGGGGAAGGTGGACGCCAGGTCGTTCCGGTTCGCCCGCAACGTGTGGTACTGCGAGGACGCCCCCGGCCGAAGCGCACCGACGCTGCCGACGGCCGAGGCCGACGGGCTGGTGGGCGTCGATCCGCTGCTGGCCGCCGCCGGTAGCGGCGACTTCGGCCTCAAGCCCGGCAGCCCGGCAACGGGCCGGGGGGTCGGCGGGTTCGTCGAGAAGTGAGTCGGCGGCGGTGGGCAGAGGGGACACCATGCGACCGACGCGGCGACGCCAGCGGCTCACCCGCTTCACGCTGCTACTGGCAGCGTCGTGGTGCGTTATGACGGTGGTGCATGAGTCGGGGCACATCCTCTGCGGCTGGGCGTGTGGCGGGACTCTCCGCGAGGCCGACGTGGCCCCGTGGCACCTCCCGCACAGCAGCTTCGACCCGGACCCATTACCGCTGGTCACGGTCTGGGGCGGGCCGGGCCTCGGGGCACTGCTGCCACTTGCCGCCGCCGCACTCCTGCGACGGAACTGGTTGTGGTTCGTCGCGTACTTCTGCCTGTTGGCGAACGGCTGCTACCTTGCTACCGCCTGGGTATCGGGGGAACGGCACCTGGACACCCCGCGGCTGTTCCAACACGGCGCCCTGCCGGTGACTGTCGTTGTCTACTGCCTGGTGACGCTCGGGGTGGGTTACGTCGGCTTCCGCCGAGAGTGCATCCGTGTGTTGTCGCCGGTCGCTCCGGCTCCCGGACGAGGAATGTTGGCAGAATCCACTCACGCTGCGCCGATAGATTGAGACATGCCACTCTTGGCGAGCGGCCGGCGTCAGCCGGCCG
>JAYVUZ010000163.1:0-4508 GCA_043787415.1 Fimbriiglobus sp.
GGTGAGGCCGTTGGCGTCGAGCAGGTGCAGCCAGAAGTTCGAGCTGCCGCCGGAGTCGGTCACCTGGCCGCCGCCCGACAGGGACAAGCTGTGGACGTAGAAGTCGCCGTTGCTGCCGCTGCCCACCTGGACGGAGGCCACCCCGCTGGAGAAGTACGGCAAAGCCAGGGTCCGGACAGGCGACCCGGTGGTGCTCGTCGTCCCCAGGCTGAGCGAGCCGTAGACCGTCACATCGGTGTTGGCCGGGAGGACGCTGTTGGCCCCGAGCGTGAGGGTGGTGTTGCTGTAGACGGTCGTCCCGCCCGTGTAAGAGTTACTGCTGTTCGACAGCACGACGCTGGCGGCGGAGATCGCCAGCCCGGCGGTACCGCTCACCGGGCCCGACAGGGTCAGGGTGCCGGTGCCGGTGCCTTGAACGGACAGCGACTGCCCAGACCCGACGGACGAGGAGAGGGCGTTTGCTACGGTGATCGCCGAGGCCGTGTTCTGAGTGATGTCCGGGCTGACGCCGAAGGTGCCGGTGAAGCCGTTCATTTGGATGGCGTTGCCGATCAGGGTGTACGGGCCCGCCGAGGGGTCGAAGACCAGGTGCGGGAAGCTGATCGGGTTCGCGATGTCCTGGTTCACGATGCTGCTGCTGTAATTGCCGAACGTCACGGTGCCGTAGGTGGAGGCGGACGGGGGAGGGGTGTTCCCGGACCAGTTCCCGGGGGTGGACCAGTTCGGCGTCCCGCCGTTCCCCAGCCAGAACTGGGCCGCGGCCGGCGGGGGCGCGGCGAGGACGCCGAGCGCCGCGATGACGCCGAGCTGCGAGAGGCAGCGGCGTGGCGATGAGGTCATGGTCGGCTCGGGTGATCGGGAGACGGGAGCGTGCCGGCCTGGATCAAATGCCTGGCAGCACGACAATCGGCCAAATCTTATTATATACCCCTGACGGCCACCCAGGGCTACTCAGAGATGGAAGGTGGGGCCTTCTCCGTCAGTGAGTCGAGGGCGCGGTCGGGGAAGGCGACCCTCTCGCGGGTGGCGGCGGGCACGCGCGGGTGGTCGGTGTTCCGCAACAGGTACACGGCCACGTTCCGCAGGGACGCCAGCACCCGCGGCGCGTTCCCCCACCGCACCCGGCACCGGTCCTCGCGGAACGTCTCGTCGCGCGCGGGGTGCAACCCGTTCTCGATCCCCCAGTGGTCCCGCGTGAGGCCGAGCAACCGCCCCCCGTCGGCCACCAACCGGCCGGCCGCCGACGAACACGGCGTGGTCGGTCCGCACCCCGGCCACGTGCCCTAAGCCGGCGTCTTCGAGGGCCTTGCGGAAGGCGTAGCCCGACCCGCACACGGCGTCCGCCGTCACCCACCGCGCCGGCACCCCGGCGGCCACCGCCCGCTCGACCGTCCGCCGGGCCAGGACGAGCTTGGTGGCGAACCGGGTGCCCGCCGGCACCTCGGCCTCGGCCCGCCGGGCGGCGTCCTCGGCCCACGCCTTGGGCAGGTACAGGGCCCGGTCGAGGAGGGCCCGCCCCTTCGAGGTGACGTACCCGAGGAAGACGCCCACCTGGCAGTTCTCGACGCGGCCGGCCGTCCCCGAGTACTGGCGGGCGACCCCGCACGACTGGGCCCCCGTCTTGAGGAACCCGGTCTCGTCCACCACCAGCACCCCGTCGGCGTGGCTGAGGTGCTCGGCCACGTAGCCGAGCAGGTCGTCCCGGACGGCGTCGGCGTCCCAGTCGGCCCGGGCCAGCAGGTGCTGCACCCCGTCCGGGGTGGCCTCCCCCAGCGCCTCGGCCAGGTGCCAGCCGTTCTTCCGGTCGGCGTCGCCGAGCAGCCCGCGGACGGACCCGGCCGCCCGCTCCCGCGGCTCCCGCCGGGCGAAGTGCCGGCCGATCCGCTCGCCGACCGCCGCCACCTCGTCCGCCCAGGCCGTGACCTGAGCCGCCGTCGGTCGTCCGGACAGCGCTCGCCCCCGCCGTAACTCCATGGCGGGGCTAACATATCAACTACGGCTGTAGGACTAGGGTCGTGGCGGTCCCACCCCGACGCCGCGACTCCCGCCGTGAGCCACCGCTACGCCCTGCCCGACGCCGACTGGGACCGCATCGCCCACCTGCTGCCGGGCCGGCGGGGGCAGCACGGCGGGGTGGCGGCTGATAACCGCCGGTTCGTGGACGCGGTGCTGTGGGTGGCCCGCACCGGCGCCCCGTGGCGGGACTTGCCCGCGCGGCGCGGCCGGTGGAACGGCCAGTGGCGGCGGTTCGACCGATGGGCGGCGAAGGGCGTCTGGGGGCGGGCGATGGCCGCCCTCCGCGACCCGGACCTGGAGTGGCGGATCCTGGACTCGACCAGCGTCCGCGCCCACCCGTGTGCCGCGGGGGCGCGAAGAAGGGGGCGGCCGACCAGGCCCTCGGCCGCAGCCGGGGCGGGTTCGGCACCAAGTTGCATGCCAGCATCAGCCCGCTGGGCCACCCGGTCGAGCGGCGGCGGACCGGCGGCCGGGCGGCCGACGTGGAGCGGGCCGAGGCCCTACTCGCCGGGCACCGGCCGGCGGCGGTGATCGCCGACGCCGGTTACGACAGCGACGCGCCGGTGGCCGCCATCCAGGCCCGCGGTGCCGAGCCGGTGGTCGAGCCGAACCGCCGCCGGAAGGCCCCGCGGTTGGTCGACTGGCACCTGGACCGCGAGCGGAACGTGGCCGAGCGGTTCGGGAGCAAGGTCAAGCAGTACCGGCGGGTGGCCACCCGGTACGAGACGAAGGCCGCCAACTTCCCGGCCTTCGTCCAGGTGGCCGCGGTCATGGTCATGCTCAAGTGGCCGGACGGCTCGCGTCCACACGACCTAGGGGTGGAATTTCAGGATGAACCCGCCGCCGGACGTCTGGTACACGCCGGTGGTGGTCGGGTACGTCCCGCCGCCCAAGAGCTGGCCGACCACGATCACGTTCCCGAACCCGTCCAGCCCGATCCCCATCCCGAAGGCGTCCGCGGTACCGCCCCAATAGGTCCCGTAGATCTCCGTGCTCCCGGTTGGGTCCAGCTCGATCACGAACGCGTTGGCGATGGGCAGGTTGTACCCATCCTTTCCGCTCGCCTTCTGCGGCTGCAACGCCCCGGGGGTGACCGGGAAGTTGCTCGACCGGGTGCCCCCGGTCACCCACACGTTCCCGGCCGCGTCCACGGCGATCCCCCCGCCCCAATCCCCGCCGCTCCCGCCCGACAAGAGGGTGGAGAACACCAGATGGCCGCCGTCCGGGCTGAGCTTGGTCACGTACGCGTGGCCGAACCGGTAGTTCGCGGTCGGCGCCGTTACGATCGGGGTGTAGGTGGTCTGGAACGCCCCGGCGGTGACCGGGAAGTCGACCGAGGTGGTGCTACCGGTGACGTAGGCGTCGCCGGCCGCGTCCACCGCGATCGCCGGGGCGCTTGACTGGGTGTATCGCGCTGGGGCATCGACCACGTACCCGTCGTAGCCGGATCCGCCGAGGAAGGTCGAGTAAACCAGGGACGCCGCCCCGCTCTGGCTCGGGTCTACCTTGGTCACGAAGGACGTCCAGCCCCCGTAGCCGATGCTACTGTCAAACCGGGCGCGATTGACCGTCTGGAACGCTCCGGCGGTGGTCGGGAAGTTGGTGGCGTCGGTGATCCCCGTCAGGTACACCGCCCCGGCCGAGTTCACCGCCACCCCGCTGGCCGCAGCCCCGTGGGCGTTCGCGAACCCGCCGGCCGGCATGGTCGAGACTACGGTGGTCCCGCCGAGGTAGGTGCAATAGGTCAGGTGGTACGGGGCCGACGAAGACGGGTCGATCACCGCCACGTAGGCCGCAAGCAGCCCGGTGGCCGCCCCTGGGAAGGCGGCCTGGTACGCAGTCGGGGTGGTCGGCAGCCCGGCCCCGGCAGTCCCGACCGCATAAACCTTGCCGCCGGACACGGCGATCGCCCCGTTCGCCATGGTGCCCAAATTACCAGTGGCGACGACCCCGGGAATGGTGACGGTGAACAGGGTCTGCTGAAGGGTCGGGTCGAGTTCGGTGATTACCCCCTTGTTATTCAGGTAGACGTCGCCGGCCGCGTCCACCGCGATCCCGCCCCCCTCGCCGGGCACGGAAGTCTTGCTGGCGAGGAGCTGGCCGGAAGGGCTGAACCGGTAGACCGCGTAGCCGGTGCTGACGGCGACGTTGCCGGCGGGGTCGACGGCCATAGCGGTGGCGGAGTAGGTCAGGGCGGTGGAGAAGCCGACGGCCGACGGCAGGGACCGGTCGTCCAGCCCCTCCAGACAGGGGCGGAACGTGGCCGGTCGGAGTGCCGGAGCGGTGCGGCGAAGCCAGGGGGACAGTCTCATCATCGTCTCCTCTTGGATCGGACCTGCGCGAGTGAGGCCCCGGCTGCCGCGCAGGCCCTGGGGCACGGGGCGACCTCCGAGGGCCGATACCGCTAGTACTCTGTTGCAGCTAGTCTGTGCCACCGCTACAACTCCCCCAGCCCTCAAGGAGTCGCCATGCCGCCGCCGACCAAGATCGCC